>JAFYVA010000068.1 GCA_017549325.1 Oscillospiraceae bacterium | reverse complement strand
CGGAGCCGAAGAGCTCTTCTGTATATTTATGCGCTCTGCCCTGATATTCACCGGAGAAATTAAGGTCGATATCAGGCGTTTTTTCGTTACCGGGATAGCCCAGGAAGGTTTCAAACGGAATGTCAAAGCCGTCTTTCACATACTTCGTCCCACATTCCGGGCATACCTTGTCCGGCATATCGGCACCGCAGCCGTAAGAGCCGTCCAAAATAAACTCATTGTGCTTGCAGTTTGGGCAGCGATAATGGGGAGGCAACGAATTGACTTCTGTAATGCCGGACATATACGCCACCAGAGAGGAGCCAACAGAGCCTCTGGAACCGACCAGATAGCCGTTTTCCAGACTGCGCTGCACCAGCTTCTGGGCAGACATATACACCACATCGTACTTACCCAGAATGCTCTTGAGCTCCACATCCAGTCGATCCACGATCAACTGGGGCGGATTCTCACCGTACATACGGTGGCACTTGTCCCACACACGGTCATACAGCTCCTGCTCGGAGTTCTCCAGCTTGGGCGGGAACAGCTGGCCCGGAGGCAACAGCTCGATCTCCTCCACCATGTCGGCGATGTGACGGGTGTTCTCCACCACCACCTCGTAGGCCTTTTCCTCGCCTAAGTAGGCGAACTCTTCCAGCAGTTCATCGGTGGTCTTGAAGTAGATGGGCAGGTGCGCGTCGGCATCGGCGAAGCGCTTGGAGGCCAGCAGAATGTGGCGGTAGACCTCATCCTCCGGCTCCTGGAAGTGGACATCGCCGGTGGCGCACACGGGCTTGCCCAGCTCCTCGCCGAGACGGACGATGGTACGGTTGAATTCGCGGAGTTCCTCTTCCGACTGCACATCGCCGTTGCGGAGCATGAAGGCGTTGTTGCACAGGGGCTGGATCTCCAGATAGTCGTAGAACGAGGCGATGCGCTTGAGCTCGGCCCAATCCTTGTGCTCCTTCACCGCGCCGAAGAGCTCGCCTGCCTCGCAGGCAGAGCCGATGATCAGACCCTCGCGATGCTTCACCAGCTCCGTCTTGGGAATGGTGGGCACGCGGTGGAAATACTGCAAATTGGACTTGGAGATCAGCTGATAGAGGTTCTTCAGTCCCAGCTTGTTCTTGGCCAACAGGATGATGTGCTTGGGGAAACGGTTGGAGCGGTTTCCCTTGGGCCGCAGCGTCAGCATCACATCGTTGATCTGCTGCAAGCGGTCAATACCGTGCTCCTTACGCATCTTCTCATACAAGGGGATCAGCATATAGGCCACGGTGGCGGCATCGTCGGAGGCGCGGTGGTGGTTGAACACCGGCAGGTCAAGATGCTCGGCCACAATGTCCAGCTTATGCTTCTGCAATTCCGGCAGCAGGTTCTGGGCCAAAATCAGAGAGTCCACGCAGGTGGGCTCGAAAGGCAGCCCCACCTTACGGCAGCCGGCGCGAATAAAGCTCAGATCGAAGGGTGCGTTGTGGGCGGCCAGCGGGCGGCCATCCACAAAGTCGAGGAACGATTTCAGTGCATCGGCAAGGGACGGGGCATCAGCCAGCATGGCATCGGTGATACCGGTAAGGCCGATGATCTCCGGTGTTAAGCGGCGCTGGGGATTGACAAAGGTCTGGAACCGATCCACGATCTCGCCATTACGCAGCACCACAGCACCGATCTCGGTGATGGCCTCGGTAGCCACCTTCAAGCCGGTGGTCTCAATATCAAAGCAGACGATGTCCTCGTCGAAGGCCCAGTCGCCCTCGCCGTACACCGCCACGCGGTCATCCATATTGTTGAGGAAATAGCCCTCCATACCGTAGAGGATCTTGATCTTACCCCCCGCCGTATGCCAGGCATCGGGGAAGGCCTGCACACCGCCATGGTCGGTGATGGCGATGGCGGGATGTCCCCAGGAGATGGCCTGCTTGATGACGCTCTTGGTGCTGGTCAATGCATCCATAGAGGACATCTGCGTATGTAGATGCAGCTCCACACGCTTGGTGGGCGCCGTATCCTTGCGGCTCTCGTGCTTGGCGCGCATGATGCCAAAGGGACACAACTGCATCTCCTTGCCGTCGTGGCTCAGCTCCATCTTGCCCTGTACGCGGATCCACATGCCCGCTTCCAGCTTGCCGGACACAGCCTTGGCCTCAGCCTCATTCAAAGAACGGCGCAGGGCGATACTGCTGTTGAGGTCGGTCATGCTGCCCGTCAGCATCCATAGACCCGGACGGCGGGTCTCATAAATCTCGACTTGGAAGAGCTGACCCTCCACCACCACGCCGCCCATCTTGGGATTCAGATCGGCCATGGGGGTAATTTTACCGGTAAAGGGTTTACCCATCAGCACATCGCTCTCACCGCTCTTTTTGCCGCCCTTATCGGCATGACAATTCAGCCGCAGCTGCCTGAGATCATACTGATCCATCAGCATCTGCCGCACGGTAGCCACCAAAGCCTCCGGCAGAGGCTCCGATGTACGGATATCCACTTCCATCGCGCGGTTCTGGGCATCCAGCGAGCCGCCTAACACCTCCGCGTCGTGGAGGGCCAGTCCGACCTCTCTGGGTGGCACAAACCGCTCAAAAAAGTCAAAAAACGGGATCTTATCACACATAATTCGTTATCGTAAAAGCTCCTTATAGCTTCGCAATTTCATCCATCAGGGCATCGACCAGCTTCTCCTGCGGCACTTTGTACAGCACCTCGCCGCGACGGAACAGGAGTCCCTCACCGTCGCCGCCGGCAATGCCCACATCGGCGTTCCGAGCCTCACCCGGGCCATTCACCACGCAGCCCATCACCGCCACGGTAATGGGTTTGTCGCAATCCTTCAGCCTCTGCTCCACCTCGCGGGCGACAGAGAGCATATCGTACTTCGTTCTGCCGCAGGTGGGACAGGAGACGAGATTCACGCCCGTCTGACGCACACCGCTGGCAGACAAAATCTTCTTGGCCGCCGCAATCTCCTCCACGGGGTCGGCGGTAAGACTCACCCGCAGCGTATCGCCGATGCCGAGGCACAGCAAGCCGCCAATACCCACCGCAGACTTCACAAGTCCCATCTCCGGCGTGCCCGCTTCGGTGACACCCAGATGCAGGGGGTAGTCGGTACGCTCGGCAAGGAGGCGATAAGCGGCCATATTGGTGGGCACATGGGAGCACTTGACGGAGAGGCAGATGTCATCAAAGCCGCAGTCGTTCAGCAGACGCACATGACCCATGGCGCTCTCCACCAGTGCCTCAGCGGTGACACCGCCATATTTTTGCAGCATTTCCCGCTCCAAGGAGCCGCCGTTGACACCCACGCGGATGGGGATCTTCCGTTCGCGGCAGGCATCTGCCACGGCACGGACACGGCCGGAATCGCCAATGTTGCCGGGGTTGATACGGATCTTATCCACGCCACGGGCGGCACACTCCAGCGCCAGACGATAATCAAAATGGATATCCGCTACCAGGGGGATATGAATGGCCGATTTGATCTTGTCGATAGCCTGTGCCGCCTCCATTGTAGGGACGGCCACACGGACGATCTCACAGCCCGCCTCTTCCAGTGCATGGATCTGGGCAACCGTGGCTGCCACATCCTCCGTGGCGGTATTGCACATGGACTGGATAGTGACAGGTGCACCGCCGCCCAGCGCTACAGAACCCACATAAAGCTGCTTCGACACGGATATCCACACCTCGCTTTCTCAGGTAAATAGTTTATACACATCACTGACGGAGATCACCGCGATCAGACCCAGCAGCAGTACGAGACCGGCAAAATGGATATAGTTTTCGTACTTACTGGGGATCTGACGGCGAAACAGCGCCATCGTGATGGCGTTGAGCACCAAAAACAGCACCTTGCCGCCGTCTAAAGCGGGCAGGGGCAGCAAATTCATCATCGCCAGGTTCACAGCGATCAGCGCTGCCAGATAGGCGATGTTGCTGACGGCTACGCCTACCGTCTCCGAGGCTTCACCCACCTCGGTAATCGCCGTGACGATGCCCACAGGGCCGCTCATGTCCTTGATGCCTGCATCACCGTTGAGGAGCATTTTCAGGCTCAGGCGCACCAGACGCACGAAATCCAGCGTGTTATGCCATGCATAGGCAATGCGGTCACCAAAATCGGCGCGCTCAGCGCCGAAGAACAGTCCGTAACCACGATAGGGCTGACCGTCCTGATCCCTGTATTCCCGTAATTCCATGGGCAAGTCGTTCAAATGCACTTTCTCACCATTGCGGCGCACCACCAGATCAAAGGTGCCGTCACGGTTAAAGCCAAAAAGCAGGCTCACATCGCTGAAGACATAGACCCGCTCTCCGTCGATGGACAGGAGGGTGTCTCCCACCTGCAAGCCCTCGGCAGACTCCAGAGGACATCCTTCGGCAAAGTCGGTGATGGTGGGGGTATAGAATGCCTGTGCGCCCGCATAGAGCAGCAGCAGGATCACCACACCCGTAATAAAGTTCATGGCGGCACCGGCCACAAAGATATAGAACTTGGGCCAGAACGGCTGATTGTTCAGCGCTTTGGGGTCGCCGGAGTCCTCCTCTTCCCCCTCCATGGCGCAGAAACCGCCGCAGGGGATGGCGCGGAGCGTATAGAGTGTCTCACCCCGCTCGCGCTGCCACAGCTTGGGGCCCATGCCGATGGAGAATTCGTTGACTTTGACGCCGCAGCTCTTGGCTGCCAGAAAATGCCCCAATTCGTGAACGGCAACGAGAACGCCGAAGATCAGCAGCGCCACCAAAATATAGATGATCGTTGACATAGGTTTTGATCGTCCTTTTCTTTACAGTACCGCTTTCACGCACTCCCGCGCCTTACGGTCTGCTTCCAGTATATCCGCAAGGCTTGGCTGATATTTCACCTCTACCCTGTCCAGAGCCAACTCCACCAGACGGTGGATGCCGTTAAACCCTGTATCACCGCGGAGAAATGCCCACACTGCCTCTTCATTGGCAGCGTTCATCACCGCGCAGGCAGTACCACCCTCAGCGGCCACCTCACGGGCGATCTTCAGGCAGCGAAAAGTCTCCATATCGGGTTTATCGAAGGTAAGCGCTCCGCAGCTCAACAGATCCAGCGGCTTATCGGGGCTATCGGCGCGGTGGGGATAGGTCATGGCATAGCGGATGGGCAGCTTCATATCGGGTGTGCCCAGCTGTGCGATCATGGCACCGTCGCGGTACTCCACCAGAGAGTGAACAATGCTCTGGCGATGGATCACCGCCTCCACCTGAGAGATGGGCAGGCGGTAGAGGCGCATGGCCTCGATGAGCTCCAGACCCTTGTTCATCAAGGTGGCAGAGTCAATGGTGATTTTGGCACCCATATCCCAGTTGGGATGCTTGAGGGCATCGGCAGCGGTCATGGACTCCAACTCCTCATAGCGCTTGCCGAAGAAAGGACCACCCGAACAGGTAAGGATGAGGCGCTTGACCTCTCCCCTGTCGCGGCAGCCCTGCAGGCTCTGGAACAGAGCCGAGTGCTCGCTGTCCACAGGGATGATCTCGGCACCGAATCGCTCCGCTGCCGCCATCACCAATTCGCCGGCACACACCAGCGTCTCCTTGTTGGCGAGGGCGATACGCTTGCCCTTCTCAATGGCGGCCAGGGTAGGAGCAAGACCGACACTGCCCACCACCGCCGTCACCACGGTATCGGCCTCCTCCATGGAAGCAGCAGCCAGCAGCCCCTCGGGGCCGGAGCGCACCTCCACATCGAGATCGGCGATCCGACGGCGCAGTTCCTCGGCGGCAGATTCGTCATAAAGCACCGCAAGGCGCGGCATAAACTGCCGCACCTGCGCTTCTAATTGATCTACTTTTTCGCGGGCCGTCAGAGCACAGACCCGCAGGCCCAGTTCCCGGGCCACCTGCAGCGTCTGCTGCCCGATGGAACCGGTGGAGCCCAAGAGGGAAATCGTTCGCGTCATGGTAATGTCCTCAATACATCTTTACGCTGCTGACAATGAACCAGACGACGGGGGCAGCGAAGATCACGCTGTCGAAGCGATCCAACACGCCGCCGTGACCGGGCAGGAGGTGACCGTAGTCCTTGATGCCGTACTCGCGCTTGATGGCCGAGAAGCTCAGGTCACCCAGCTGACCCATGGCAGCACCCAAAAGGCCCAACAACGCACACCACCCGATGTGCATCTGTACCTCCGTGACAAGGAAGAACACGATGCGGAACAGGATCATACCCACCACGCCGCCCACGAGACCGCCCACGGCACCCTCGCGGGTCTTTTTGGGGCTGACCTTGGGGGCCAACTTATGCTTGCCAAAGGCCATACCGGCAAAGAGCGCCATGGTATCGGAGCAGAAGGCCGCCACCATGACGATCAGCAGCAGACCGCCGCCGTAAGGCAGCATCCGCAGATTCATCAGACAGCTCATGGACAGAGGGATGGCGATGCCGGAGACCAGAATGGTGGTCAGGTCGAGAAACGAGAGGGCACGGGGCTTTCCGTACTCCACCACCACGCAGGCAAACAGCAGCACCGTGAGAGCGATGAGCAGCCATTTGACCAGCAGAGCGGCACTTGCCGCCGCCTCGCCAATGCCGGAGAAGAAGGACAGCAAGACCACGCACACACCCATGATGCCGGCAAGGCCAAACCACCGCTTTCCCTTCTCCTTACCGCAAACGGTGGAGATAAGTTCGTGGGCGCCAATCACGCACAGGGCGCACAACAACACAGCCGTTGCCCATTCCGGTGCCCACAGCACCACGAACAGCAGCAGCGGAATACCCACAACAGCTACCAAAATTCTCTGTAACATAGTTCTTCCTCTTACTTTACACCGCCAAAACGGCGATCGCGCTGCTGGTAGGCCACAATGGCCTCCTCCAGCGCCGCTTCATTAAAATCAGGCCACAGCGTCGGGGTGAACACCCACTCACTGTATGCGCACTGCCACAGCAGGAAATTGCTGATGCGCATCTCCCCGCCGGGACGGATCACCAGCTCGGGATCGGGCACACCGGCAGAATAGAGAAATCCGGAGAAGTTCTCCTCCGTCCACTCCGCTCCCGCCTCGGCGCAGGCGCGGGCAGCGCGCAGGATCTCATCGCGGCCACCGTAATTGAGGCAGAGGTTGGCCTGCACACCCTCGATGGTATCACTGAGGGCATTGGTCTGCTCCGCCAGCTCCCGCAGTTCGGGACAGAGCACCGAGAGGTCGCCGAAGAATTTCACGCGGATCTGCTCGCGCTCCATGGAGTCGATAGCCTCCCGGAGATACTCGCCCAGCAGCGCCATAATGGCGTCCACCTCTTCCTGAGGACGCTTCCAGTTCTCTGTGGAGAAGGCGTATACCGTCAGGTATTCCACGCCCAAAGCCTTGCAGTGCTTGGCAATACGGCGGAATGTCTCTGCGCCTACTTTATGGCCGGCA
Source organism: Oscillospiraceae bacterium (assembly GCA_017549325.1). The sequence continues at coordinate 22,881 of JAFYVA010000068.1, read as the reverse complement.
GTGCGGGGCAAGCCCCGCTTTTTCGCCCAACGACCGTTGCCGTCCATAATAATAGCGATATGGCGGGGAAGGCGGCTCTTGTCCACCTGCCCCGCCGTATTTGCTTTTTTACCGAACAGGCCCATTAGACGGACATCAGTTCCTTTTCCTTATTCTCCAGCAGCTTGTCCAGTTCCTTGCAGTGGTCGTCGGTCATCTTCTGCAGGTCCTTCTCAGCGATCTTCAGCTCATCCTCGGTGATCTCGGAGGCCTTCTGCTGCTTCTTGAAATGCTCGATGGCATCGCGGCGGATGTTGCGGATGGCAACCTTGCCGTTCTCGGTGTACTTATGGATCTGCTTGACCAGCTCCTTACGACGCTCCTCCGTCAGCTGGGGGAAAGCCAGACGGATGCTCTTGCCGTCGTTGGAGGGATTGATGCCCAGATCGGACTCCTGAATTGCCTTCTCAATGTTGCGCAGGGTGGTAGCATCCCAGGGGGTGATCACCAGAGAACGGGGGTCGGGGGAGCCGACGGCTGCCATCTGCTGGATGGGCGTGGGGGTGCCGTAGTAGTCCACCATGATACGGTTCAGGACAGAAGCGTTGGCGCGACCTGCGCGAACGGCAGCAAAATCATTCTCCACGGACTCGATGCTCTTGCGCATCTTCTCTTCGTAAACTTTGTATTCCTCTTTCAGCATGGGGTTAATCCTCCTTAACGATTGTACCGATTTGTTCTCCGCGGATGACGCGGACGATGTTGTAGGGGTCTTTCAGTGCAAATACCAGCACGGGGATATGGTTGTCCATAGACAGGCTGGTGGCAGTGGAGTCCATCACCGCCAGACGGCGGGCCAGCACCTCATCGTAGGTGATCACATCGAACTTCACTGCATCCTTATTGACAGCGGGATCGCTGTCATAGACACCGTCGATGTTCTTGGCCAGCAAGATCACCTCGGCGCCGATCTCTGCGGCACGGAGCACCGCAGCGGTATCGGTGGAAAAATAGGGGTTGCCGGTTCCGCAGCCGAAGATGACCACGCGGCCCTTCTCCAGATGGCGGATCGCCTTGGCACGGATGTAGGGCTCGGCCACCTCGCGGATCTCCAGTGCCGTCTGCACGCGAACATCCACGCCCTTCTGCTCCAGCACATCGGCCATTGCCATACAGTTCATCGCAGTGGCCAGCATACCCATGTGGTCGGCACGGGAGCGCTCGATGTAGCCCTCGCCGTTCTTCACGCCGCGCCAGAAGTTGCCGCCGCCGATGACGATGCCCACCTGCACGCCCATGTTCACGCACTCGCGGATCACATCGGCAACGCGGTACATCACGTCGAAATCAAGGCCGAACTTCTTCTCGCCTGCCAGCGCCTCGCCGCTGATCTTCAGCAACACGCGCTTGTATCTCGGTTGGTCCATAGTCCCCTCTCCTTATGCAAATTTATAGTTTCTCACACTGCTCCTTATTGTACCTTATTTCTCGCCGTTTGCATAGTGGCATTTTGTAAAATTTTCTTCTTTCTTTTCTTGTAGATGCACAAAAAAGCTGATATACTCGCAGTAATCCCGCTGTAAAGGAGGCCGCGCCATGGCACTTCGTCATGTAAAAGGAAATACATGGATCTGGGAGGGCGCTACCGCCCTGATGCCACTGTACATGGTGGGGGAAAAAGAGGCCATCCTCATCGACACGGGCTACGCCGCCCATGACCGGGAGGGGCTGACGAAACTATTTGATGAGGACTTGACGCTGCGAGGCATCATCTGCACCCACGCCCACTTCGACCACAGCGGCAACGTCCGTTTCCTCCAGCAGCGCTACGGTGTTCCCGTTGCCGCCCACATCATCGAGGCGGGCATCGCCGTCAACACGGAATCCTACCGCGCCAACTACATCGGCATGACCTACGGCAAGACCCGGGAGATGTTCCCCGAGGAGTGCTTCACCGCCGACAGGATACTGATGCCCGGGGACACCACCTTCACCCTATGCGGCGCAGCGTTCGGCATGATGCCCCTCCCCGGTCACTGCGCAGGGCATATCGGTATCTCCACACCCGACAATGTGCTGTATGTGGCCGACTGTCTTTTGGATGAGGCACAAATCTCCGCAGCTAAAATGCCCACCTCTATGTTCGTACAGCGGGATTTAGAGAGCAAGCGTTCCCTGCTGGACACCCACTTCGACGCCTATATCCTCGCCCACACGGCGGTGGTAACGGATATTTCCCCCGTTGTAGAGCGGAATATCGAGGTATTCTACCGAAAGCGGGATGAGATCATAAGCTGTCTCAGCGATGGAATGACCTTCCCACAGTGGCTGGATGCTTTCTGCCAAAAAGTTGAAATTCGTACCCGCAGTGCATTGAAATTTTCCATTATCGAGCGCAATTTCTCCAATTTTGTCTCATGGATGACGGACGAGGGACTGATCGAAATTCGCCGCGACTGCTGCGCAAAAACCTACTACAAAGTGGAAAATTGAGCGTAAAAAAGCCACCCTGTTGGGTGGCTTTTTTATTATCGTCACTCGCGCTTTCCGCTGCCGCCGCAACGAGTGCAATCGCCGCTGCCGTGGCAGGTGGGACATTTGCTCCACTCGCTCTCCTGTCCGTAGTACTGGACTTCGCCATCGCCGCCGCACTTGTTGCAGTCGCCGTCACCACCGCAGGTGAGGCAATCCAGCTTGGAGTGGTCGGGCTTGAAAGTTTCATGGTCGCGGTCGAAGAAATCCTCATTGCTGCTGTTGGAGTTCACATTGCTCTCAGAGCTCTTCAAACCGTCCATGGTGATGTCCTCGGTCATGCAGATCTCCACCTCGTAAGAGCCTGTCACATCGCCCAAATCGAGGGACTTAATGCGCACCACGCCGCTGACTTCGGGATGCTTCAACACCCACCAGTGGGCAGCATCCAAATCGTCAAACACGACCTCATATCCCTTTTCCACCAGCAGTTCAATATATTCCTCGGTGACATAGTCCAGCTCCCCCTCCTCGGCGGGGGCGGTGAAGATCAAGTTGCCGTAGCCGTCTTTGAACTCAAAGCGGCGGGAGCCATCGTGGTCGAGGAAATTGGGCAGCTCCGCAGCTTTCTTGTTGCTCTTCCCCTCGCTGACAAGGGGTGCCATGGAGAAATCGTTAGACCAATCAATATCGATCCACACCTGCGTGCCATAATAGGTCCAGTCGGTCATTCTGACCTTGACGGTGCCGCTGAAATTCTCATGCATCAGCAGCCACTCTTGATTGGCGGTGTTGCCGCCATCTTCTTCATATTCCTCGATGGTATAGCCCTGTGCAAGGAGCTTATCCACATACTCCTCCGCAATGTAGCACAACTCACCATCGTGGCAATCGGCCCAGAAGGAACCGGAAGTAGGCCCCCAGTTGTTGATCCAGAAACGGTCGGAGCTGTCCGAAAGGATGAAGTTGGGCAGCACGGGCGGCTCAGCTTTGACGGATTTCCCCTTGCCACCGCTGTCACCACCACATGAAAAGAGGATTTTCAGAATCACCAGCAGCACGACTGCAATAACGAGCCATTTCACCATTTTCGGCGATTTCTTTCCCGCGCCGTCTTTGTTTACTTGCACAGCAGACTCCACTTTTTTGCCGCAATCCTGACAGAACTTGGCGTTTTCCACCAGTTTTGCGCCACAATGGGGACAGAACATACCCTCACCCTCTTTTCCCATTTTTCATCATCATATCGATTTTTTCGCACTCTGTCAAGAACAAAAAAAGCCACCCCGCAGGGTGGCTTTTACTCTTATTCAAAGAAGGTGAACTTGGGATTTTCGGCATCCACGAAGCCCGTGGCGATCTCGATCCCGTCGCCGAAGAAGCGGTGCAGCAGCACCTTGAACTCTTCGATGGCCTCATAGACCTCCGCCTTATTCACATCGGAAAATCCGTCGATGGGGAACAGCACGGCCTTGGTCTCCTCGGTGATCTTACCGCGCTCGCTCTGACGCCAGGTCCAACGGCGGGTACGGACTTCATTGCCGCTGGCATAGATGGCCTCGCCCACATCGGGCTTCTCCTCCTCCGTCTCGCCGAAGGCGATGAAGGTGTCGCCCTCCATGGCCAGACGCACATCGAGGCCGCTGTCAATGGTGTCCAGATCGTGGGCACCGATGGGCAGGCGGTACTTGATGGAGATGGCATTACCCAGATCCACGATACCGTTGATGGTGGGGAAACCCTTGCCCTTGGCAATGCGGGTCAACAGTGCCTCGATAGAGCAGAGGAACTTGTTGGGGTTGATGTCCAGCGCACGGAACGCCTCGCGATAAGGCACGATGGCAGGGCTCTCCTTGGGCTTGACGCCCTCGAAATATGCCTCACATACAGCGATATTCTCCTGAAGCATGGCCTCCAGTTCGTTCTGGGGGCGGGTGTTGTCAAGACCGCGGACGGCCACTGCACCGAAGCAGGCCGTGGGGAGCTTGGCAAAAATGTCCTGACTGACTGCGTAATACACGGGGATTCTCCTTTATTTCTCTTTGTAGTATAACCGGCAGTGACAGAAACCCTCGAACTCGGGATCGGCGATCTGATCGCGGAACTCCTGACACATGCAGAAATTTTCTTCCGTTTTGGCAAGACGGCAGGGGCAATAGCCCTCCTTGCGCTGCAAGCCTGCGCGCACCGTCTGCACCACCTTTTCATCGGGGTTAAAGTAAATTTTCATCTCTTACTTCTCCGCAAACCAATCTTTGCAATACTGAGCAATGGCGGGCACCAACTTCTTGATTTCGCGATGAGAGGTATTTACACACAGGTGATACCCCTCGCGGCTGCCCCACTTGGTATCGGCATACATGGCGTGATACTGTGCGCGCTCCTTGTCAATACGGCGGATCTCGCGCTCCATCTCGTTGCGGGTCATGTTCTCACCCTCGGGGGCGCGACGCATACACCGCTCCACCTTGGATTCCATGTCGGCGTAGACGAAAATATTGAGCGGCTCGTACTGCTTCAGGATCACATCGGCGCAGCGACCCACGATGACACAGTCGCCCTGAGTGGCGAACTTCTCCAGCAGGGCGCGCTGGGCAGAGGCTACGCGGATGGTCTGATCCATCACCGTCAGAGGCATCATGGCCAGTCGGTGACCGATGGTGAGAGGATAGGACGCTTCGATGCACTTTTCGCCCACATTGGCCACATACTCCTCGTTTAGACCCTCTTCGCTGGCGATCATCTCAATGATCTGGTGGTCATAGCAAGGCACATGCAGGGCGTCGGCCAGACGCTTGCCCAGCTCGCGGCCGCCGCTGCCGAATTCACGGTTAATGGTAATAATCATACGCTATCTTCCTCTCGTTTCTGTGTTTCCGCTTTGCCGCTCGTCAAGGGGATGCCGTGCAGCACTTTCATCCCTGATGCAGCCCCTTCGTCAGTTTGTCGCGGAGCGCCTGATTCTTTTTCTTCTCCTGTCTGCGGGTGATGGCCCAACCGATCACCGTTACCACCGACATGGTGGCCGAGATGACCGCCACCGCCGTACCGAGAGGCTTGAGCCTGGGCAGCAGCTTTCCGCCGCCTTTCAGCGCAGCCTCACCCAGATTCAGCGCATCCTTCATTGAGGGTTTCAACGCCATAGCACATCCTCCTGTCAAGTTTCCAAGAGTATACCACAAAATTCTGTTTGATGCAAGGAGTCAGCGGATCTGGCCGCTGCCGCGCACCACATATTTGTAGGTGGTCAATTCCTCAAGACCCATGGGGCCGCGGGCATGGAGCTTCTGGGTGGAGATACCCATCTCGCAGCCGAGGCCGAACTGTCCTCCATCGGTAAAGCGGGTGGATGCATTGACATACACCGCGGCACTGTCCACCAGTTGTGTAAACAGCTGCGCCGCCGCCTCGTTCTCCGTGACGATGGCATCGCTGTGATGGGTAGAGTGTGCCCCGATATGGGCGATGGCATCGGCAGTGCTGTCCACCACCTTTACCGCCAGCACATAGTCCAGGAACTCCGTGTCGAAATCCTCCTCAGCAGCGGGCACACCGTCGATCACAGCGCAGGCACGCTCACAAAGCCGCAGCTGGGCGGGACGGAGGTGCTTGGGATCGGTGAGCCGCTCCTTCAACTTGGGAAGAAACTCAGCGGCAATATCCTGATGAACAAGACACACCTCGGCAGCATTACAGACGCTGGGGCGGCTCATTTTGGCGTTTTCGATAATGTTCAGCGCCTTTTCCTGATCGGCGCTGTCATCCACATAGATGTGGCAGATACCCGTACCCGTCTGGATGCAGGGCACCAGCGCATTCTCCACGCAGGAGCGGATCAACCCTGCACCGCCACGGGGGATCAGCAGATCGATATAGCCCACCGCCTGCATCATATCCGTGGCACTCTGACGGGTGGTGTCCTCAATGAGATTCACCGCCGTCTCCGGCAGCCCCACAGCGGCAAGTCCCCGCTGCAGCGCCGTGACGATGGCGCGGGCACTGCCATAGGCCTCCTTACCGCTGCGGAGCACGCAGGCACTGCCTGCCTTGAGGGCCAGAGCGGCAGCATCGGAGGTGACATTGGGACGGCTCTCATAGATAATGGCAATGACGCCCATGGGCACGCTGATACGCTGTACCTGCAAGCCGTTGGGCAGGGTATTCTCGGCGATGACACGGCCTACGGGATCGGGCAGATCGGCCACCTCGCGGATACCCTTGGCCATATCGGCAATACGCCCTTCGGTAAGGGCAAGGCGATCCAGCATCACCTCGGATATATGGCCGCGGGCGGCTTCCATATCACGGGCATTGGCCTCCAAAATCTCCGCCGTGGCATCAACAAGGGCATCGGCCATGGCGCAGAGGGCCGCATTCTTCTCCTCGCAGCTGACCGTCAGCAACTGGGGCACGGCAGCCTTGGCCGAGGACAGAAGTTCCTGTGTGGTTTTCATTGTGCCGCCTCCTTCGCCTTAAAACGGGTGCCAACGGGTTTTCCCTCTACGATGTCATAGAGGATCGCGGGGTCGCGGCCGTTGGCAATAATCATCTCCACGCCGCCCTCTGTGGCGATATGGGCTGCATGGAGCTTGGTGGCCATACCGCCCGTGCCGAGAGCGGAGCCGGCGCCGCCCGTCATCGCCTCGATCTCCGCCGTGATCTCCTCAACGGTGGGCAGGAGCCGGGCATCGGCGTGGGTATGGGGATCGGCGGTGTAGAGGCCGTCGATATCCGAGAGGATCACCAGCAAATCGGCGCAGATGGCGGTGGCCACCACAGCACCGAGGGTATCGTTGTCACCGATGACGATCTCGCGGGTGGCAACGGTGTCGTTCTCATTGATGATGGGCAGCGCCTTCAGCTCCAGCAGACGGAAGAGGGTGTTTTCAAAATTCTGCTTCCGCTCCTCGTGGGCGATATCCTCTGCCGTTACCAGGATCTGGGCCACCGTATGGTTATAGGTGGAGAAAAGTCGGTCATAGGTATACATCAATTCGCACTGACCCACTGCGGCCGCAGCCTGCTTGGTGGGAATGTCGGTAGGTCGGCTGCCCAGCGAGAGCTTGCCCACGCCCATGCCGATGGCGCCGGAGGAGACCAGCACCACCTGATGTCCCGCATTCTTCAGATCGCTCAGCACACTGCACAGCTGCTCCACGCGGCGCACATTCATCAAACCGGTGCTGTGTGCCAATGTGGAAGTTCCTACTTTAATGACGATTCTCATACTCGATCCGTCCCTTTCCTAAGTGAACTATATCTTGGAATTATACTCCACCGGCGGATAAATGTCCACAAAAACTTGTTTTCTTAACGCCCCACCACGCAGCGTCCCTCAGACCAGACGGAGACGATATGGCGCTGCTCCAACATATAGAGGGCGCGCTCAAACCGCTCGCTGATGCGCAGAGGACGGGTACTCTCGGTGAAGCTTCCGTCATCCACTACAATGGCATGGAGGGCGTCTCCCACGGCAAAGCCGTCGCCTGCACCGAAGTACTTATGGCCCGCCGTGGTACCCAGATAGTAGCCCTCGGGCACCGTGAGGAAGGGCGTTTTCCAATCGTCCATCATCTGCCGCACCTTGGAAGAGCGGATGGTGGTGGTGATCACACGGTACATGGGCAGCTGCTGACCGCCGGCGATATCGCTGCCCAGCGTTACCCAGACGCCCTCGTCCAGCATCTGCCGCACCGGACAGACACCGGAGGAAATATTGATGTTGGAGTCGGCACAGTGAACCACCACCACATTGTGCTCGCGCATGGCGCGGCGCTCGTCGGCATCGGAGTGGACGCAGTGCGCCATAAGGGTGTGATCCTTCCACTGGCCGAACTTATGATAGCTCTCCCAATATTGCCTGCAATCGGGGTGCAGCTCCAGCACCCACGCCATCTCGGCACGGTTTTCAGAGAGATGGGACTGGACATACAGCCCCTTTTCCGCCGCGATCTTCCCCAACTGTGCCATCAGCTCATCACTGCAAGTGGGGGTAAAGCGCGGGGTGATGATGGGCTTGACATGGTCAAAGTGACAGCCATCCAGCCAGCGAAGCGTCTGGGAAACAGACTCCTCGGTGGTCTCCTGATACACGCCTGCCTTGCCGTTGCGGTCCATGTTCACCTTGCCCACAAAGCCGGTAACGCCGGCCTTTTCCAACTCCTCCATCAGCACCCATGTGGCATCGGTATGGAGCGAGGAGAACATACACACGCGGGTCGTACCGTTGACAATAAGCTCATTGGCCAGTCGGCGGTAAATGCGGCGGGCATACTCCGTATCGGCAAAACGGGCCTCCACAGGGAAGGTATAGGTGTCCAGCCAATCCAACAGGGGCAGATCCATCCCCATACCCAGCATGGGATACTGAGGGGCGTGGAGGTGCATATCGGCAAAGGACTGCATAATCAGCTTGTCACCGTAATCGTGCATACGGCCGTCTGCATGCTCGCCCGGCAGTTGGGGCCAGATGCCCATAATGACGCCGTCCTCCAGCACCAGATAGCCGTTTTCAATGATTTCCAGCTGGCCCAGAGTGGGTGCATGGACGATATGACCTTTCAAAATCTCTTTCATAGAAGATCCCTCGCTTCTCACACAACGGTGAAAAAATAAAAAGGCACTTCATCGCACCACGCGACAAAGTACCCATAGTGGCGCCATCGGTGACGCCGTAGAAACGCCGTACCCCATCACGGCACAGCTATATGAGCTATAAAATTATTATCTGAGCTAACAATATTTTATCACAGCAAAGGCACTATTTCAAGAAAAATTTTCCGCTTCTATGAGGCGGGCGCGGCGCATATCCTTGTCCGAGGTGATGGTATGGGCGGTTACGGACGATATATCCGCAGGATCGGAGCAGCGGCGGCAGCAGCCTTCATACTGTGGGCTGCTGCTGTTCCCGGCGACGGCGCACACAGTCTCCGCGAGGCAGGTCGGGCACTGGTACTGCGCCAGATCAGCACCCAGCTTCCCTCTGCCGTCTCCCCTGCCGCGTCCCTTGTGCTGCATCAGTCGCCGCAGCTCTCAACGGCGGTGTACGCAGCCATGCAGCAGCATGAGGACGCATCCACCCCTCCCACGCAGCTCCCTCATGCCGCCCCTTCTCTCTCCCCTGCGCCGCAGGCAGCCCTCAGCACACTGCAATTTCTCGATAACGGCGTTCCCTCCCAAACGGTAAAAATCACCGACACAAAGAGTCACATCGCCGTGGGCAGCGTATACATCAAAAACTCCTCCGGTAAGACGGTGGATGCCGCAGCGGTAGATGCGTACACGCCGCCTGCCGCGGCAGCAGACGGCCCGCAGGTACTCATCATCCACACACACGGCAGCGAGGCCTATACACTCCCCGAAGGACAGAGCTACGTCTCCACCGGCAACTACAGGACTTCCGATACCTCCTGCAGCGTGGTGCGCATCGGAGACGAGATCGCCGCCGTCCTGTCATCCTACGGCATCTCCGTTCTCCATGACCGCACGCTTTACGATGACCCGCTCTACAACGACGCCTATTCCCGCTCAGCGGCGGGCGCAGAGGCCTATCTGGAAAAATACCCTTCCCTCTACTACATCCTCGATATCCACCGCGATGCGGTGGAAGATGCCCGCCACAATCAGTATAAACTGGTGGCAGAGGAGGACAGCACCGTGGCACAGATGAGCTTTGTCATCGGCACCAACTACGACCACTGGCAGGAAAACCTCTCTTTGGCGGTGGCGGTTTCCGAAACGATACAGCACGATCACCCCACCGCCATGCGGCCCATTATCCTCCGCTCGTCGCGGTATAACCAGCATCTCTCTCCCGGTGCCCTGCTGGTGGAAGTAGGCGCGGCGGGCAATTCGCTGGATGAGGCCATCCATTCCGGACGCATCTTCGCCGCTGCCCTGGCAAACGTCATTCTGCACGCAGAAAAATGACCGCCCCGAAAGGCGGTCATTTTTACATCGTACCTGTGTGTTACTTCTCCGTGGGCATCTTCCATTCGGAGATATCCGTGTGGAGCAGATGGTGTGCGCGGTGGCTCAGCGGCTTTTCGAAATACTCACGGTAGAGCTTCAGCACATCCTGGTTCTCATGGGAATAGCGAACCTCCATGTTCTTATCGATGGACCACAGCACATCGCCGCGGTATTCGGCCATTTCCTTACCTTCGTGGATCGGCTGACCGCCGCCGCCTGCACAACCGCCGGGACAGGCCATGACTTCCACGAAGTCATAGCTGACCTCCCCGTTCTGCAATGCGTGCATCAAACGGCGGGTATTGCCCAGACCGCTGACAACGGCCACGCGGACAGGGCCGGCACCGGGGATGGTAAAGGTGGCTTCCTTCCATCCATCCATGCCGCGGACGGCACTGAAGGTATCGGCAGGAGGATTCTCACCCGTCACCAGATAGTAGGCGCTGCGGAGCGCGGCATCCATAACACCGCCGGTAGCACCGAAGATCACGGCGGCACCGGTACCGCTGCCCAGAGGACTGTCAAACTCCGTCTCGGGCATATGGGTCGGATCGATCTGTTCGCCGCGGATCATACGCACCATTTCACGGGTGGTGAGCACGGCATCCACATCGGGATCGCCGCAGGCATCGTTGAGATTGGGGAAGGTCGCCTCGGATTTCTTGGCGGTGCAGGGCATCACCGACACCACAAAGATATCGTGGGGATCAACGCCGATCTTCTCGGCAAAATAGCTCTTAGCCACGGCACCGAACATACCCTGAGGGGACTTGGCAGAGGACAGGTTGGGCACATAGGCGGGGAACTGACCCTTCACAAAGCGCATCCAGCCGGGGCAGCAGGAGGTAAACATGGGCCAGCGGTACTGGTCGCGGTGCGTAAAGCGCTCCAGGAACTCGCTGCCCTCCTCCATGATGGTCAGGTCGGCGGCAAAGTTGGTGTCAAAGACATAGTTGAAGCCCATCTCCTTGAGGCAGGAGACCATGCGCTTGGCGGTGGCGAACTTGGGATCGAGGTGATAGTGCTCGGCCCAGGCGGCGCGAACGGCCGGTGCCACCTGCACGATGGTGACCTTCTTGGGATCGGCCAGAGCGTCCCAGACGCGGCCGGTATCGTCGCGCTCCTGCAGCGCGCCCACGGGACAGTGCGTGACGCACTGACCGCAGAAGGTGCAGTCGGACTCACCCAAAGTGCGGAAGTTGAGCACGCCCACATCGGTGCGGGAGCCGGTACCGATCAGATCCCAGATATGCATACTCTGGATCTTGTCGCAGACCTGCACACAGCGCATACAACGGACACAGCGGTTGTTGACGCGCACAATCGGGTTGGAGAAATCGTCAGCAATCTTCTTCAGATCCTTGACATAGTGCTCACCCAGCAGATTGTAGTCGGTGGTCAGCTGCTGAAGCTTGCAGTTGCCGCTGCGGGTGCACTTGGTGCACTGGGTGTCGTGCTGGCTCAGCAGCAGACGCAGGTTCACGCGGCGCGCCTCGCGGACGCGGGGAGAGTTGGTATAGACCACCATACCCTCGGCCACAGCGTTGTCGCAGGAGGGCACCAGACGGGCATGACCTTCGATCTCCACCACGCAGAGACGGCAGGCGGCGATCTCGTTGACATCCTTGAGATAGCACAGGGTGGGAATGTCGATATGTACCGATTTGGCAGCCTCCAGAATGGTGGTATCCTCCGGCACGGTGACAATTTTGTTGTCGATCTTCAACGTTACCATTTTTCCACTCTACCTCCCTTAAAGACTCCGAATCCGAAGTGATCGCAGCGCAGGCAGCGGGAAGTCTCGGCGATAACGCCCTCTTCCGTGAGGCCGATCTCGATATCCTCGAAGTTGCATCTGCGCTGGCAGGCCTCCACCTCGGTGGTATCGATACGACCGTGAGGCGGGCGGTTGTTCAGCTCGGGGTTGGGAATATCCACATCATCATCGATCTCGTGATGATAGCCCAGATATTCATCGATATTGGCTGCTGCCACCTTACCGGCGGCAATGGCGCGGATGGCGGTGGCAGGACCGGTGACGCAGTCGCCGCCGGCAAAGACATTCTCCATGTTGCCCACCTGACCGCTCAGTTCGGCAACGAATGTACCGCCGCGCTTGACGGGAACGCCGGACTGCTCGAAGCCGGCCATCTCAATGCCCTGACCGATGGCCACCACGATGATGTCGGCGGGAATACGGACGGGCTCAAGCTTTGCATCTTTGGGACGGGGACGGCCCGCCTTATCCATCTCACCGATGAGCTGGGGCTGCACCCACAGTGCGCGGGCGATGCCCTCTTCATCAGCCTCGATGCGAACGGGGGCGGCCAGTGCCATGACCTCGGCACCCTCGGCGATGGCGCCCAACACCTCGTCGGGCAGTGCGGTCATGTCGGCGGTACGGCGGCGATAGGCGCAGGTGACCTTCTCCGCGCCGAGGCGGATGGCACTGCGGGTGACATCCATGGCCACATTGCCGCCGCCGATGACGGCCACATGCTTGCCGGTAAAATCGGGCATATCATCGTCACCGATGGCACCCAGCATCTCCACGGCAGACATGACATTCTTGCTGTCCTCGCCGGGGATGCCCGTCTTCTTATCGGTATGGGCACCGATGGCGATGTAGATACAATCGAACTCATCACGGAGCTGATCGAAGGTGATCTCCGTGCCAACCGTTACGTTGGTATAGGCCTCAACGCCCACAGAGAGGATGGACTCGATCTCCGCATCCAGCTTCTCACGTGGGAATCGATAAGCGGGGATGCCGTAGCGCAGCATACCGCCCAGTTTCTTATGCTTTTCAAAGATGGTGGCCTTGTGACCCATGCGCGCCAGATAGTAGGCGCAGCTCAGGCCGCTGGGGCCGCCGCCGATAATCGCCACTTTCTTGCCGGTTGCCGGGGCGTTGGGGCCATGGGGCACAACGCCGGAGTGATCCACGGCATAGCGCTTGACGCCGCGGATATTCAGGGCATCGTCGATCATGCCGCGGCGGCAGCGTGCCTCGCAGGGATGCTCGCAGATGTAGGCGCAGGCCACGGGCATGGGATTGTCCTTGCGGATCAGGCGCACGGCATCGGCATAGCGGCCTCTATGTACCAGCGCCATGTAGCCGGGGATATCCACACCGGCAGGGCACAGGGATACACAGGGAACAGGCGTCTGCAGAGAGGCCAGGCAGCGGTGATGCTTGATATGCTCCTCGTAATCATCACGGAAGCCCTCCAGACCGTCGACCACCAGACGGGCGGCATCGCGGCCAATGGCGCAGTCAGCAGTATTGACAATCGTGCGGGCCGTCTTTTCGATAATTTCGAGCGTCTCCATAGTAGCCTCACCGTCCAGTACCTGAGCGATGAGTTTGGCCAGCTGACCCAAGCCGATACGGCAGGGTACACACTTACCGCAAGTCTGGGCATGGCTCATCTGCAGGAACGTCAGGGACATGTCCACAGGACACAGACCGGGAGGTGACGCGGCGATGCGGCGCTCCATATCCTTATAGAGATTCTCGACCGTAGTCTGGGCCTTGCTGGGCATTTTGATGTCAAGTCTGCTCAAAGCAAGCACTCCTTTCATACTGTTTGCAACAGTTAATGACTTATGATAAGATTCGCACAAGTTGCGCGAATTGAAACTATTATGGCATATTACAATAAACCTGTCAACAATAAATTACAAAATTCTACTATAAAGAAACTTATTGGATGAAAATCCGAAGAACAGTGAAAGTTCTTCGGATTTTTTCCGTATTTTTAAGAATTTTGTTGCACAGCGCAGTCTGCCTGCCCGCCCCGCAGCATCTCCAGGCCGTGCCAGAGGGCGCCGAGCACCGCTTCAAGGTTCTCTTTTGCCGCTTTGGGACTGCCGGGGAGATTGACGATGAGACTGCGGCCCACGATGGCCGCCGTGGCGCGGGACAGAATAGCCCGGGGCGTGATTTGGAGGGAGGCATAGCGCATGGCCTCGCCAATGCCGGGCACCATACGCTCGGCTACATCCATCGTCGCTTCCGGGGTGATGTCGCGGGGGGAAAACCCAGTGCCGCCGGTGGTGACGATCAGGGCAATATCCTCTGCCGCCGCAGCGCGGAGCGCGTCGGCGATCATCTCCCGCTCATCGGGGACAACCGCGCCCTCCCCTACCGCATAACCTGCCTCAAGCAGCAGTTCGGCCACCATAGGGCCGGCGGCATCTGCGCGCTCGCCGCGAAAACTGCGGTCGCTGACGGTGATAACTTTTGCACGAAACATAGCCTACCTCACTTTCCGAAGGGGCAGATGGGATAGTGGCACACCTCACACTGGAGACACAGTCCTCCCTCACCCATCACCACGAAGTCGCGGCGTGTCAGCTCCACACCGGCGGCGATGCGGGGCAGCACCAGATCAAAGATCGTAGCCTTGGCATACATGACACAGCCGGGCAGCCCCATGATGGGACGGCCATCGTCGAAATAGCCCAGCAGGAACATGGCGCCGGGCAGGACGGGTGCACCATAGGTCACGATACGGGCACCGCTCTGCTTGATGGCACCGGGGGTATTATCATCGGGGTCGACGCTCATACCGCCGGTACAGACGATCATATCCACATCCTTTTCCCGCATGGTGGCAATGGCAGCGGTGATGTTGTCGGTACCGTCGTCGCAGCAGGTATGTTCCGTCACCTCGATACCGAAGGCGCGGAGCTTATCGGCCAGCACGGGGGTAAATTTATCCTCAATACGGCCGTGATAGACCTCGCTGCCGGTGGTGATGACGGCGGCGCGGCGCAGTGTATAGGGACGCAGAGACATGAGCGGCGCCTCTCCTGCCAGTCGGGCGGCCTCGTCCAGCTTTTCCTCCTCGATGACCAGCGGAATGACACGGGTACCGCAGAGTTTGTCGCCCTTGCGAACCGCCGTACCGCTCTTACGGGTGGCGATCATCAGCTCCTCCTGCATATTCACCGCCAGCAAGCGCTCGGTATCCACCAGAAACACGCCGTCGATGGCGGCTTTGAGCTCGATCTTGCCCTCTTTGGGGGCGGTGCGTTCCATGTTGTCGTTGATGCACAGTGCACAGAGCCGCTCAGCGGCCTCGTTCTCATGGAGGATGCCCTCGCGGACCTCCCAGACATAGAGATTCTCCTTGCCCATGCTGAGCAGCACGGGGATATCCTCGGCAGTGACCACATGGCCCTTGCGGAAGCGGGCATCCTTATACGCACCGGGGATGATCTGGGTCATATCGTGGCACAGAACGTGGCCCACGGCATCCTGCGTTTTGATAAGCTTCATTGTGCCGCCTCCTTGATGACGATCGCATCGCCGGCGGCGATACGGCCCTCCACCTCCACCACGGCAAAGATGCCGTCGGTGGGCATGACGCATTTGCCCGCCAGCTTCTTCACGGCGCAATCGTTGTGGCACTCCTTGCCGATCTGGGTCACACGCAGCAGGGCAGGTCCCACCTGCAGGAGCGTACCGATGGGCAGGTGCTTCAGGTCAATGCCCTCAGTGACGATGTTTTCTGCGAATGCACCGTCGAAGAGGTTCACACCGCAGCCGCGCATCTGGTCGACGCTCTCCTTGGCCAACAGGCTGATCTGGCGATGCCAGTCACCGGCGTGGGCATCGCCCACGATGCCGTGGTGGCATCTGACATCAATATAGGGCACCGCTTTTTTCTGCACGCCCTTCTTTTCGCTGATACAAACAGCCAAAACCTTTGCCATCGTCACTGCTCCTCTCTGCGGTATGTTCCGCTCTTGCCGCCGGTCTTTTCCAGCAGGTACACCTGCTCGATGACCATGTCCTTCTGTACCGCCTTGCACATATCGTAGATGGTCAGCGCGGCGACGGATACTGCCGTCAGCGCCTCCATCTCCACGCCGGTCTTGCCGGTGCATTTGGCGCTGGCACGGATGGCCACACCGTTTTCTTCTATTGCAAAGTGAATATCCACCGCCGTCAGAGGCAGCGGGTGACACATGGGGATCATATTGGATGTATTCTTGGCGGCCATGATACCCGCCACCTGCGCCACTGCCAGCACATCGCCCTTGGCGATGCCGCCGTCGCGGATCAGCCGCGCCGTGGCGGGAGCCATAGACACGAAGCCGCAGGCCGTGGCGGTACGGACGGTGTCGGCCTTATCCGATACATCCACCATACGGCCTCTTCCCTGTTCGTTGAGATGGGTCAGTTCCATATACTTATCCTCCGATCTCGTTCATATCGCGCCGACAGTCCGAGACGCCCTTTTCCTGCAGGAAATGGCGCTCCGGCTTGGCGGCGATACCCTCGATGATGGCCTGCCGCAACTCCTCTCCGTGGAGTCCCCGCAGGGGGATCTCGCCGCGGGAGTGCAGGCAGGGCTTTAGTTTTCCGTCCGCCGTGATGCGGATGCGGTTGCAATCGGCACAGAAGCGGTGGCTGATGGGGCGGATAAGTCCCACGGTGCCGCAATATCCGGGCACACGGTACAGCTCCGCCACGCCGTCGCCGCCGATTTTCTCCAACTGCGGCGCCGCCTTCAGCACCGCTTCGGCGCTGATATACTGATCCCAGTCGGCGCAGACTGCCATGGGCATCAGCTCGATAAAGCGCACCGCATAGTCCTTATCGCGGGTCAGCTCTACGAAGTCGGCGATCTCGGGCGCATTGAAATCCCGCAGCAGCACGGCGTTGAGCTTGATACCGCGAAATCCCGCCGCCTCGGCCGCCGCAATGCCCTCCCATGCTTTGTCCAGATCACCGCAGCGGGTGATGTGGGCGTATGTTTCTCTATTTAAACTGTCAAGGCTGATGTTCAGCCGATCCACCCCCGCCTCACGCAGGGGAGCGGCCAGTTCTTTGAGCAGCACGCCATTGGTGGTCAGCGCCAGTTCCTCCACGCCGTCGATGGCCTTGAGGCGGCGGCACAGCTCTACGATACCGCGGCGCACCAGCGGCTCACCGCCGGTAAGACGGATCTTCTTCACACCGCACGCTGCGGCGGCGCGGGCCATCTCCTCCAGTTCCTCCAGTGAGAGGATCTCGCGGTGCTGCTTTTTGGCAACGCCGTCCTCCCCCATGCAGTAGCGGCAGCGGAGGTTGCATAGATCTGTCACCGACAGACGCAGATAATCCACTTTTCGCGCCATTTATGCCTCCTCCTTTCGCAGAGACAGCACATACTCCGGCTTCACCGCCACAGTGAGTGCCTTCCCTACCGTAAAGTCTCCGCTTTCCACTTCCATCCGCAGTGTGCCGCCGGCGGCGGTACGCAGCATCACCACCGTGGAGAACACATCCTCAATGATGCGCTCCACTGTACAGGGGATGCAATTTTCCGCCCCTTCCCCGGCGATGCGCAGGTGATGGGCGCGGATGCCCACGGCACTGTCGCCCACCTCTGTCCGGGCGGCCCGGAGCGTTACACCCCACGCGGGACATAGAATGCCATCTGCGGTAACAGTGCTGTGGGCAATATTCTTGCACCCGGAGATGAGGGCCGCGGCCACCGTTTTCGGTGCGGCGAACAAGGCTTCCACCGCCGCCTTGGGCTGCGACTGTCCCTGTTCCAACACGCAAACGCTGTTGCTGAGACGGCGTACCTCGCCGCGGTCATGGCTCACCAGCACCGTATCGCCGCCGAATTCCTCCAACATATCGCTCAGCAGCAGCTCCAGCTGCCACTTCAGGTGGCTGTCCAGCGCCGAGAACGGCTCATCCAGCAGCAGCACCTCCGGTTCATTGACCAGAATACGGCACAGAGCCGTCCGCTGCCGCTCGCCGCCGGAAATATGCTCCGGCTTACGCGCTGCCACGGCGCTCAAGTCAAGACGGGCCAGCATCTCCCCGGCGATGCGCCGCTTTTCGCCACGGCTGCCGCCGCGCACGCCTGCCATCACATTCTCCTCCACCGTCATGGGGGGGAACAGGGCACCGCTCTGGAACAGATATCCCACGCGGCGCTCCTGCGGCTTGATATCAATGCCCGCTTCGCTGTCGAAGAGGGTACGGCCATTGAGAACGATTTTTCCGCTGTCAGGGCGCTCCACACCGGCGATGCACTTGAGGGTCATACTCTTGCCGCAGCCGGAAGCACCCAGCAGAGCCAGCACCTCACCATCGGTGTCAAAGTCCACACGCAGGGTGAAATTCGCCAGTTTCTTGGTAATATGGACACTTAGAGACATTTACGCCGCCTCCTTTCCGCGCTTGCCGCGTTCTTCAAAGAGGCTCAGCACCAGCAGCACCACGGCAGAGATGGCGATGTTCACCAGCACCCAGTTCATGGCCGCGCCATCCTGTCCCGTGCGCCAGAGCTGATAGACCGTGGTGGCAATGGTGGCAGTCTTGCCGGGAGTGTAGCCCGCCAGCATACTGGTGGCACCGTATTCGCCCAGCGCGCGGGCAAAGGCCAGCACGCATCCGGCCACAATGCCGCTGCGGCACACGCTCATGCGGATGCGCCAGAAGATATAGGGTTCCGAAAGTCCCAGCGTCCGTCCCGCCTGCGCCAGCGTCTCATCAAAGGACTCGAAGGCGCCGCGGGCAGTGCGGTACATAAGGGGAAAGGCCACCACGATGGCTGCCAGCACCGCCGCCCACCACTCCATGGTGAGACGAATTCCCAAAATCTCCAAAAGCCACCCGCCGATGACCCGTTTCGGGCCAAAGACGCGCAGCAGAAGATAGCCCACCACCGTGGGAGGCAGCACCAGCGGGAGCGTCAGCACCACATCCAGCACACCCTTCACCAATGCAGGGAGCTTGGCGATATAATAGGCGGCGAACACGCCCACGAAGAATACCACCACCGTGGCGATGGCAGCAACCCGCAGGGAGTTCCATAAGGGAAACCAATCCATACTTACCTCGTTACGCCGCGGGGGAAAATCCCACAGCGGAAAATACTTCCATGGCCGCGTCACTGCGGCAGAAATCCAAAAAGTCCTGCGCCAGCGTCGGCTGCGTTGTCGTCGTCATCACCGCCGCGGGATAGATGACCTGCCCACACATTTCGGCCGTTGCACTGTCCACCACCGTCAAACCGGCAGAGAAGGCATCGGTAGCGTAAATGATCCCGCAATCGACCACCGCTTCCCCTACCTGCGTGGTGACTTCTTTCACATTCGAGCCGTAAGTAAGGCATCCACTTGCTGCCAGCGC
The DNA here is from genome assembly GCA_017549325.1 of Oscillospiraceae bacterium. Next base: position 3,311 of record JAFYVA010000068.1, on the reverse strand, counting down.
CTCTTCTTCAAGGCCAAAATAGCCGAAAATCTTCTGGGTATACTGCCCCACCGGCACGTCGGCGTTGCCGATGGCCATAAAGATCGTCCCCTCACGCAGCCGCTCCGCCATATCGGAAAAGTCCTTTACGCCCTTGGGATTCCCCTCGGGAACACAGAGCGTCACCTTGTTCTCCAAAATATTGAATCGGCTGCCTTGCAACACGAAATCCAGCGCATCGGGATTCCCCTCGGCCGAGGCCGTGATATCCAGCTGGTTCATCTGCTTTTGTCCCGCCGAGATAAACACGTCGCAATACGCGCCTTCCTCGATCTGGGTCTTGAGCGTGCCGGAAGAATCGAAGTTGAACGCCACCTTTACATCCGGATGCTGCGATTCGAAGGCAGCACCGATCTGCGTCAGCGTTTCCTGCAGTGAAGCGGCGGCAAACACCGTCAGCGCCGTCTCTTCCTGCTTTGCTCCGCAAGCACAAAGGGCACACAGCAGCACAATGCTCAATACAATCGTCAATAGCTTTTTCATCGGTCGTTCTCCTTCTAAAAAGATTACGGCATCATTATACCATCTCAGCACACGCACTCACAAGGCAAATCGTTCGGTAATACAGAATTATTCTACAGTAATACAGAATATTTCATTGACAGGAAGCACTCGCTCCCGTATAGTAAGGACAAAGGAGGTGGCAGAATGGAACAGCAAAATACCGTGCAATCCGTCAATAAGGCACTCATTCTCACAGAGCTGCTGCTGCAAAACGGCGCCCCCATGACGCTGGCAGAGCTGTCACGCCGCAGCGGATTTCCCAAAAGCACCACCCATGCGCTGCTGTCCACCATGCGGCAGCATAACATCATCACCCAGCGGGAGGACGGGCGGTATTATCTGGGGCTGCGCCTGTTTGAATACGGCTGTGCCGTGTCAGCGGAGTGGGATATCTCCCGCGTGGCTCACCCGTATCTGGAAAAGTTGGCCATGTCCACCGGTGCCAGTGCCTTCATCAGCATTATGGATGGCGGTGCAGTGGTGAACATCGACCAGTGTATCGGCTCCGATGCCCTCCATGTGGTGTCGGAAATCGGCCACCGACTCCCCCTTCACGCCACCTCACAGGGAAAACTGCTGCTGTCCCGCTTCTCCGACACGGAGGCATTGCGCCGCGCCGGGAGCATGACGGCATTTACCCCCCATACCATTTCCGATAACGAGGCATTGCTGGCCGCGCTGCATCGCATCGAGGCCGACGGATACGCCGTGGAGGATGGCGAGTACCGCATCGGTCTGCGCTCTGTCAGTGCCCCGGTATATGACCGCAGCCGTAACCTCGCCTACGCCATCGGCGTGGTGGGATTCTTCCGCCGTGTGGCCTCCGATGAGTTTGCCGCCGCCATTGAGGCCACGCAGGCCGCAGGCCGCGCCCTTTCACAGGCGTTGGGCTATCAGGAACCATAAACGCACAAGACCCCTCCGCAGATACGCATCTGCGAAGGGGTCTTTGATCTTACATCACAAGATTGACGAATAGGGAAACGGCCACGGGCAGGAAACCCTTGGCAACGGAAAATCCGTCGCTGTGCCAGGGATGGATCGCCTGCTCGCCGCCGAGTCCACTGCCCACCCAGTAGTAGAATCCGGGGACATCCTCCATGAAGATGGCAAAATCCTCACCGCCGAGGCAGGGCTGCACATCGGTGATGTTCTCCTCCCCCACCGTTGCCGCAGCGGCGGCGCGGGCGCGGGCATAGAGGGCGGCACTGTTATCCAGAACGGGGATCTCACGGAGCCACTCTAGAGACTCCAGGTGACAGCGGTTGGCCTTGGCCGCATCCTCGGCCAATTCCACAAGGCGGGCTTTGAGCTGCAGGTGGCTCTCATTACGCAGCGTGCGGATAGAACCCGTCAGCGTGGCATGGAGCGGCGAGGTGTTGGCCTCGGTGCCGCTGTGGAAACTGTAAACAGAGCACACAGCCGGGTCGAAGGGCGAGAGTTCATGGCTGACAAGCGCAGGCAGTGCGGCCGTGAACTCCGCCGCAGGCAAAATGGGGTCAATGCACTTCTCCGGCGTACTGCCATGACCCTGCTGGCCGCGGATGACAAGACGAAAATCGGACTTTGCCGCCATGAGAGGTCCCTGATGGACGCCGATGACACCGCAGGGCAGTTCAGGGCGGTTATGCATACCAAAGACCGCGTTGGGGCGCTTGGGGAAACGCTGCCACAGCCCCTCCTTCATCAGCGCCGCAGCGCCGGCAATGCTCTCCTCTGCCGGTTGGAAAATAAAGGCCACATTGCAGCGCAGTTCCTTTTGATGTGCCTTCATATATGCCATGGCGCCCAGCAGCGCGGCAGTGTGGTGGTCATGGCCGCACTGATGGCGGGGGCCGCTGTCAAAATCCACGGCGTCGATGTCGGCACGGAGTGCTACCGTTTCATCGCAGCCGTTATCCAGCCACGCCAGCACACCGGTCTCAAGACCGCAATCGACAGTCTCCACGCCCAGTTCAGCGCACACGCGGCGGATCATGGCCGTGGTCTTGTATTCGCAAAATCCCTTTTCCGGATTGGCGTGCAGTTCCTGCACCCATTTCTCAGCAAGAGCAACAAACTCTTTCATGCAGCTCACTCCCTCATATCAGACATGATTTCTTCCTCGGAACAGACGGCGGTCTGCACTCCTTTTGCAGGAGAATTCATCACATATTTACGGTATCTGTCATTATAAACCTTTTCCAACGAAATACAAGTGTTTCCCCGTTGCACTTTTGCCTTGACTTTTTATGATGAAGGTCTATCATAAATAACAGAAAATCCTTCAATATTCTATACAGGAGGCAGAAACCATGAAAAAGAGAGTGGTTTGTTACGGCGATTCCCATACCTGGGGCTATGTACCCGGCACCGGCGAGCGTTACGATGAGAGCATCCGCTGGACTTGTCTATTGCAGGAAAAGCTGGGATCGGACTATGTGGTGGTGGAAGAAGGTCTCTCCGGCCGTACCACGGTGTTTGACGAACCCCTTGACCCTGATCTGAACGGCATCGCCCCTATGCCCGCCATTCTGCGTTCTGCCGCCCCCATTGACCTGTTGATTTTCATGCTGGGCACCAACGATTTTCAAATGCACATTCCCGCCGGTAACCCCATTACCACGGCTCGCGGCATTCAGACCATGCTGGAAAAAGCACGAAAACTGGAACTGGACCGTCCCGGCGGCGAGAAGATGAAAATTCTGCTGATCTCCCCCATTGAGGTCACCGAGGCATGGCTCGTCCTCAACGAAGATCGCCAGATCATCGATGACAGCCGCCGTCTG
>JAFYVA010000067.1 GCA_017549325.1 Oscillospiraceae bacterium | reverse complement strand
TGGCAGCAGCCTTGCGCAGCTGATCCTCGGGCACGCCGATGGCGTTGGGCATATTGCCGCCGTTGTCGTTGATCATCTTCACGAAGTCCTGAGGCACGGAGGAAGAACCGTGGAGGACAATGGGGAAGCCGGGCAGGCGCTTGGAGACCTCGTCCAGGATGTCGAAGCGCAGCGGCGGGGGCAGCAGGATGCCGTCGGCGTTGCGGGTGCACTGGGCAGCGGTGAACTTGTAAGCGCCGTGGCTGGTGCCGATGGCGATGGCCAGAGAATCGCAGCCGGTACGGGCGACGAACTCCTCGACCTCTTCGGGACGGGTGTAAGAAGCGGCCTCGGAAGAGACATTCACCTCGTCCTCGATGCCAGCCAGAGAACCCAGCTCAGCCTCGACCACAACACCGCGGGCGTGGGCATACTCCACCACCTGCTTGGTGATGGCGATGTTCTCCTCAAAGGACTTGGAGGAAGCGTCGATCATCACGGAAGTGAAACCGCCGTCGATGCAGGACTTGCAGGTCTCAAAGCTGTCACCGTGATCCAGATGCAGAGCAATGGGAATCTCGGGGCACTCGGCAACAGCGGCCTCCACCAGCTTCACCAGATAGGTGTGGTTGGCGTAGGCGCGGGCACCCTTGGACACCTGCAGGATAACGGGAGCCTTCTCCTCCTTGCAGGCCTCGGTGATGGCCTGAACGATCTCCATGTTGTTAACATTGAAAGCGCCGATGGCGTAACCGCCGTTATAGGCCTTCTCGAACATTTCCTTGGTAGTAACCAGAGGCATAGTACATATCTCCTTTTATCAAAAATTTTCCTTATAATCTTAGTTTGCTTGTACAGGTTGTTTGGAACATACCTATTGTATCATATTTTTTTTATTTTGCAACCCTAAAGAGGTTTACTTTTTTTATTTTAAGTGATAGAATAGCGTTTGGCAATACAATACCGAAAAATTTTGGAGGTAAAAAGATATGAATGAACTGAGAGGCGCCTGCATTATCGGCCAGTCCGGCGGCCCCACTTCCGTCATCAACGCCAGTGCCTACGGCGTGATCGACACTGCGCTGAAGTCCGGCGTGATCACCAAGGTGCTGGGCGCTGAGCACGGCATCAAGGGCGTTCTGAATGATCGCCTGTTTGACATGAGCATGGAAGATCCCGCTGAGCTGGAGCTGATGAAGTATACCCCCTCCTCTGCTCTGGGTTCCTGCCGCTACAAGATCGCTGATCCCGAAGTGGACGACACCGATTATAAGCGCATCCTCGAGGTGTTCAAGAAGCACAACGTCCGTTACTTCTTCTACAATGGCGGTAACGACTCCATGGACACCTGCAACAAGATCAACCACTACATGCAGTCCGTTGGCTATGAGTGCCGCGTGATGGGCGTTCCTAAGACCATCGATAACGACCTGTTCGGTACCGATCACTGCCCCGGTTACGGCTCCGCTGCCAAGTACATCGCCACTTCCATGATGGAAGTTTGGCAGGATGCCCACGTCTATGATACCGGCATGATCATCATCATGGAGATCATGGGCCGTCACGCCGGTTGGCTGACTGCCGCTGCCGCACTGGCCGGCATCCATGGCAATGGTCCTGACCTGATCTACCTGCCTGAGACCGACTTCAGCATGCCCGATTTCATCGAGGACGTCAAGCGCGTCTACGCCGAGAAGGGCAACTGTATCGTCGCCGTTTCCGAGGGCGTGCACTATGCCGACGGCGGCTTCGTCTCCGAGGCTAAGGTCGCTGCCAACGACGGTTTCGGCCACGCTCAGCTGGGCGGTCTGGCTGCCATTCTGGCCCAGGTGGTCAAGGAGGAGACCGGCGCCAAGGTTCGCGGCATCGAGCTGAGCCTGCTGCAGCGCTGCGGTGCTCATCTGGCTTCCGAGACCGACATCGAGGAGAGCTACATGGCCGGTAAGGTCGCTGTGGAGAACGCCGTCAACGGTATCTCCGGCCGCATGATCGGCTTTGAGCGCGGCATTCAGGATGGCAAGTATGCCTGCCGCACCAAGCTCATCCCCCTGATGGAAGTTGCCAATGTGGAGAAGAAGATCCCCCGCGAGTGGATCAACGAGGCTGGCAACTATGTCAATCAGCAGTTCATCGACTATGCTCTGCCCCTGATTCAGGGTGAGCCCGAACTGCCCAAGCGTGATTCTCTGCCCCGCTTCGTAAACCTGAAGAAGGTTCTGGCAAAGTAAAAAACACATAACGAAAAAGAGAGCCGCAAGGCTCTCTTTTTTCATACGATCAATTCATTGTTTTCCAGCCGCTCCAGCTTTTCTAATTCGATATAGATACTGGCAGGCAAAATCCTGCTGATCGTGCCGCTGGCTGAAATGGGGTCATTTACTTTCAGACTCTTAAGGGTCGCAGCACCGTAGTGGTCTGCTTTTTGCCATTCACCAAGAAGGAAATAGACATCAAAGCCTGTATCAAGATCCCCCTGTGCGTCAATGCGATAAAACGGGAACTTTACTGTAACAGTTTTCCCGATATAGCAGGCTTTATCAGCTTCCGACATTTGGAGGAATCCGCGAAGCGACAGTGCTTTTCCGTCCTCGAAATAGAGAACGCCGTACTTGTTTCCTGTCAATTCACGGCGCTGCAAAGAAGGATATACCAACAGAATGAAGATCCAAATCGCAGTATAAAAAAACGATCTGAGAAACAAACCTAGCACAACCATACAACAGGCAAGGATCATAATTACCTTTCCGTTTTCTGATATGTCTTTTACGGTTTGAATATAATTTTTGATTACCTTCAATGTTTTCCCTTCCTTTCTTTCTTTCGTAAAAATGCGCAAAGAACAGATAAAGCCGCAGCTTTATCTGTTCTTGTGATAGATGGCCCACAAGCCCTCCATTAGCAGGTACTTATCGTAGATCACCTTGTTACGGCAGTGGCGCACGATGACGGGTGCATTGCTGCCGGTGGCCACAATGGTAGGCGTTTCCTCGGGGATGGTTTCACGGATACGGTCGATGATACCGTCCAGCATACCGGCTGTACCGTAAACGATGCCGTTACGCATGCAATCCTCAGTGTTCTTTCCGATCAAGCTCTTGGGATGCTGCAAAGAGATATCGGACAGCTGGGCTGCGTGATTAGACAGCGCATCCAGAGAAAGACGAACGCCGGGAAACATCAAGCCGCCCTCGTAGGTGTGCTTTGCGGAGATATAGGAGATGGTCGTGGCCGTGCCCATGTCGATCATGATAATGGGTGCGGGATATTTCTCCAGCGCCGCCACAGCACCCGCTACCAGATCGGCACCAAGCTGATTATGATTCTCCATGCGGATATTAAGACCGGTTTTCACGCCGGGGCCCACCATCATGGGAGGCTTACCCAACAGGCGGGTCAGCGCCTTTTCCATCATAAAGTTCATGGAAGGCACAACGCTGGAGAAGATGGCACCGTGGACATCTTTGATAGAAAAACCGTACAAAGAAAACAGATTCATCAAATCAATGCTGATTTGATCTGCGGTTTTTCGACTGTCGGTATCAATAGAGGCAAGAAATTGCAGCACCCGTTCACTGTTGAACAGCCCCGCAGAGATATTGGAGTTACCGATATCGATGGCCAGCAGCATAGTCCATCCTCCCTTTCGTCATCGCTTTCCTCTATCCTACCATGACGAACCGGGATTTGCAAGGAATTTCCCAATCACAGAATAATACAGATAAGACCGCCGCCACCTTCGTTGATGATACGCTCCAATGCCTGGCGAAGTTTCCCCTGTGCATCCGAAGGCATCCGTTTTAGCTTTGCCTGCAGGTCCTCACCCACGATTTCATGGAAGCTGCGGCCGAAAATGTTGGACTGCCAGATTTTGTTGGTATCCCCTTCAAACTCCTGCAGGAGATAGTTTACCATGTCCTCGGACTGCTTCTCGTTGCCGACAATGGGTGAGACGGTGGTTTCAATGTCGGCGCGGATCATGTGGATAGAGGGGGCGCTCGCTTTCATCCGTACACCGTAGCGACCTCCCTGCTTGACGATTTCAGGATCCTCCAGATTCAGCTCCTCCACGCTGGGCATGACAATGCCATAGCCTGTGGTTCGGGCACACTCCAGCGCCTGAGAGATCTTATCGTACTCCCCTTTTACTGTGCTCAACTCCGTCAGCAGCTCCATGAGATCCCCGTCATCACTGACCTGCAGCCCGGACTGCGCCGAGAGCGTGGTGTAGAACAGCTCACGCGGCAGTTGGATTTCTGCCTCAGCCACACCAACACCTAGGTCGATGTTGTGCACGGCGGCGTCGGAGATGGCGTCACAGCACCGCATAGCCTTTAACGCACTGTCCAGCTCCCGGATATGGTAAAGCTGCTGCGTTTCTGCCGCAATCGTTTCATAGAGCGTAGATTTAATGGGATGATCGGCACTCAATGCCTCCACCCAACTGGGAAGATAAAGGTCCAGCTCCTGCAAGGGAAATTCGTGGAGCAGTCCCTGCAGCAAGGAGGTGATCTCCTCATCCGTCATGGTAAGGCAGTTGACCGGCAGACACTTGACATTGTAGCGCTGTCCCATCTCATAGGCCAGCGCACGGCAATAGTCGCTGTCGGGCTGGTTGGAGTTCACCAGCACCAAAAAGGGCTTTCCGATGGCCTGCAGCTCACGAATCACCCGCTCTTCCGCCTCTTCGTAGTCCTGCCGCGGAATATCGGTCACCGTGCCATCCGTAGTCACTACGATTCCCACGGTGGAGTGATCGGTAATGACCTTTTCCGTGCCGATCTCCGCCGCATCCGTCATGGGAATGGGCTGGTCAAACCACGGTGTCATCACCATACGGGGCGCCAGATCCTCAAATTGTCCCACCGCACCGGGCACCATATAGCCGACGCAGTCAATGAGCCGCACGGAAAAACCGGTACCATCCTCCATGCGAAGTTCCACTGCCTCTTCCGGTACAAATTTAGGCTCAGCGGTCATAATGGTGCGGCCCGAGCCACTCTGCGGCAGTTCATCCCGCGCCCGATCACGGCGATAGCTGTTTTCGATATGTGGGATGACCTGGGTCTCCATAAAGCGTTTGATAAAGGTGGATTTTCCGGTACGAACCGGGCCTACCACACCGATATAGATACTGTTTCCTGTCCGTGCTGCCATGTCTTGATACATGCAAGTGGTCTCTTTCATATAGTCCCCGCCCTCCGCAGTTGATTTTGTTCTATGCTTATGCGTGAAACGGACGGGGTATGCAGAAAAGATAAACGGCAGCCCTTACGGACTGCCGTTTTATTATTTACCATTCGATCGCACGAACGCGGATCACATTTTCAAGGTTACGGACATCATTAATGACATCCTCCCCTACCTTGGTACCCAGATCCACCAGCGTATAGGCGTAGTCACCGCGGGATTTGTTGCTGAGGTTCTCTACATTCACACGGTCACGGCTCAGCAGTGCCGTAATGTTGGCCAGCATGGCGGGAACATTTTTATGAATAATGCAAAGGCGCATCAAACCGCTGGGATCCATAGAAACCGCCGGGTAGTTGACGGAGTTGATGATGTTACCGTATTCCAGATACTCACGGATCTGGTTGACTGCCATCACAGCACAGTTCTCCTCGCTCTCAGGCGTGGATGCACCCAAATGCGGCATAGCGATGACATGAGGAGCTTCCAGCAGACGGTTGTTGGGGAAATCGGTCACATAGGCAGCCACCTTACCGCTGTCGAGTGCAGCAAGAACGGCATCGTCATCCACGATCTCTCCGCGTGCCAGGTTCACAAGACGGACACCCTGCTTCATGGTGGCAATGGCCTCAGCATTGATCATCTTTGCCGTATCGGGAGTATAGAGCGTATGGATGGTGATGTAGTCGGCCTTTTTGTACAGCTCCTGAATATCCTTCACCACATGAATATGGCGATCAAGACGCAGAGCAGAATCGACAGACAGGAAGGGATCGTAACCGTACACATCCATACCCAGCTTGATGGCCATGTTGGCAACCAGTGCACCGATGGCACCCAGACCGATGATACCCAGAGACTTGTGATACAGCTCAGGGCCGATAAAGGCAGACTTCCACTTCTCTACCACATCGGCTACCTCAATGCCGGATGCAGCCTGCTCACGCACCCAACGGATACCGCCGACAATATCACGGGAACTCATCAGGAGGGCACACAGGACCAGCTCCTTCACAGCGTTGGCGTTGGCACCGGGGGTATTGAACACGGTGATACCGGCCTCGCTGCAGCGATCGAGGGGGATATTGTTAACGCCGGCACCGGCACGGGCGATGGCCAGCAGGCTCTCAGGGAACTCGTAGTCATGCATCTTGGCAGAACGAACGAGAATACCCTCGAGGCAGTGCTCTTCACCGCAGATCATATAGTTGGCCGGATCAAAGCGATCCAGTCCAACGGAAGATATCTGATTCATCGTCTTGATATGAAACATGGACAGTACGCCTCCAACGGTTATGATAATCATATACTTTGTGCAGTGAACAATGTGTTCTCTCACAAGAGACATTATAGTCCAAGTTCGCCATCGGAAACAATGGACGCAAGGCAGAAAAAGAAGTGAAAAACACCGGGTAATTTGGTGAAAAAGGCAATTTCCAAAATCAGGTAACAAAAACCCGGAGCAAGGTCTCCCCTGCTCCGGGTAAATCAGCGGTTATTTTACTCCTGATCCCAGTTGTGCCACACGTTCTGCACGTCCTCGTTGTCCTCCATCATGTCCAGCAGCTTGGTCATCATCTTGATGTCATCGTCGCTGTCCAGCTTGATGTAGTTCTGGGGCACCATCTCGATTTCGGCGCTGACAAAGGTGTAGCCCTTGCTCTCCAGAGCGGCAACAACCTCGTTGAAGCTGTCGGGATCGGTCTTGATGTCAAACACGGGGCCATCAGCCTCGAAGTCCTCGGCACCGGCATCGAGAGCGTCCATCATGACGATCTCCTCATCCAGCTCCTCATCCTCGTTGTTGATGATGATGACGCCCTTGCGGTCGAAGGACCAGCTGACGCAGCCCTGAGCGCCCATGCCCTTACCGTACTTATCGAAGTAATGACGGATCTCGGGAGCGGTACGGTTGCGATTGTCAGTCAGTGCCTCGACGATAACGGCAACGCCGGAGGGTCCATATCCCTCGTAAGTAACGGCTTCGTAGTTGTCGGTATTACCGGCGCCCAGAGCCTTGTCAATGGTGCGCTTGATGTTGTCGTTGGGCATGTTGGCTGCCTTGGCCTTAGCGATGATGGTAGCCAGACGGGAGTTATTGGCGGGGTCGCCGCTGCCGCCCTGCTTCACAGCCACGATGATCTCCTTGGCGATCTTGGTGAATGCTGCGCTGCGCTTGGCGTCCTGTGCGCCCTTAGTCTTCTGAATATTGTGCCATTTGGAATGTCCGGACATAGTGTTAGTTCTCCTTCGTGCAGTATTGAATGACCTCGCGGTCGTGCTGTTTTGTCAATGCAACTTCCAGCGTGGGGAATGCCTCCTTCAGCCGTGCCATCACAACGGGACAGACCACATTCTCTGTGGGGAAATGCCCTGCATCGATAAGGTTGATCGCCTTCGTGTCAAGGAATGCGTGATACCGCAGATCCGAGGTCACAAAGGTATCGCAGCCAAGTGCGATGGCCTGGGGAATATAGTCGTCGCAGGCGCCGCCGCCCACCGCCACACGATGTACCGGCTTGCCGCAGTCGATATAACGCAGACCGTTGCATCCTAAGTATTCTACCACATCTTGTACGAATTCTACAAGAGGCTTTTCGCATTTTAATGTACCGATACGGCCGATTTTTTCTTCGCTCAGATGGCCAATGTCCATAAGACCCAGTTTTTCGGCCAGCGCATCGTTGACACCGCCGTCGGCTGCGTCCAGATTGGTGTGCATACAGATGGCACAGATGCCGTTACGCAGCATCTTCCCTACCATACGGCCCAGCGCTGTGTCGGTGGTAATGCTCTGCACCGGATGCCACGCGCAGTTCATCAGCGGATGGTGGGCAACGATCAGATCAGCGCCCATCGACACTGCCTCGTCTACCACGGCTTCCGTAATGTCAAGAGAGACCAGTACGCGTTTTACTTCGGCAGAGCCGTCGCCCACCAGCAGACCCACATTGTCCCAGCTCAGGGCCAGCTCTCGGGGTGCCCAGTCAAACAAATACTTCTCTACCTCACGAACAGTGATCATAGCGTCCTCCTTCTCTCTTCCAATGCATCGCGGATCTGCCTCAGCTCTTCTGCGGCGGTGCGTTGCTCCTCCCGCTTGGCGCGGAGAAGCCCATCGATGGCAATGGTCAGTTTTTTGATGCGTTCATCCAGATAATCGGCATACAGCGGATCGCCATCCAGCATCACGCCGCCGTATTGGGCCGCCTCACTCAGCGCAGGCTGTGCTCCACCACGTACCAGCATGATGGGATAGAGGTGATCCTTATCAAACACAAGTCGTTCACCTATAAAGGTATATCCATTGTCAGCAATCCATTTACGGAGCATTTCCACCTTTGTCATGGGTTGGAGAATCAGGAGGTGTCCTCCTGCCTTCGTCCACGGGGCGTTCTCCAAAATGGTGATGATGGTTTCGCCGCCCATGCCGGCAATGAGGACGGTGTCGCATTCCTCGGGAGCAATCGCATCAAGACCGGGACACAAGCGGAAATCAATGCCCTCTATCGCATACTCCTGCGCGGTATTTACTGCGTGCTGCAGCGGTTCTGCGCCGATATCGGAGGCGATGGCGGTATCGATCAGGCCGCGCTGCATAAGGTAGACGGGCACATAGCCATGGTCGGTTCCTACATCGGCCAAACGGCTTCCCTGCGGGATCAACTCTGCCAGAAGCTGCAGACGGGGCTGTAACTGTAACTGTTTCATATCTTCTCCAAAGGCATAACAAACGCATACGGCGTACCGTATGCGTTTGCTGTGATCCTGAAATTACTCAGCCTTGTTGGCGACCTCGTTGACCACTGCCAGCAGCTTGTCAACATCAACACCGTGGACGGCGCAGGCCTCTTCGACGGTCTCACCGCGGGAAGAGGGACAGCCCAGGCAGTGCATACCGATGGAGAAGAACACGGGAGCGGTCTGAGGAGCGATATCCAGAATATCGCCGATGATGGTGTCTTTGGTGATTTCGATCATGGGTTTTACCTCCGAAATTTGATATCACATATAGTATACCCCAAATTGCGGGAAGTTTCAACAGAAAAATGCAGAAAAGAGGACACACCTGGGTGTGTCCTCTCCGTCTATAAAATTGTAATCAAAGTGTGTGGTTTGATTAGCCGTCCTGACGCATCTTAGCGAAGCAATCGCTGCAATAAACGGGACGATCGGACTTGGGCTCGAAGGGAACCTTTGCCTCGCCACCGCAAGCGGCGCAAACAGCGGTGAAGAACTCGCGGGGACCACGGGCAGCGTTCTTGCGAGCGTCGCGGCAAGCCTTGCAGCGCTGGGGCTCGTTCTGGAAGCCGCGCTCAGCGTAGAACTCCTGCTCACCGGCGGTGAACACGAACTCCTGACCACACTCTTTGCAAACTAAAGTCTTGTCTTCGTACATGATTTTACCCTCTCTTGAGAAAAAATATATTGCGTTCAGCCATTGCTGATATCGCCGGAATAAATGTTCCGCCCCACTTTGCGGCGGATGCGCTGTACGGCATTCTCCACCGACTTCGGCGGCTTGCCAACAGTTTGTGCGATCTCACGGCAAGTAAGACCGGCTAGATAGTACCCTAAAATCTCGGCTTCAAAGGCGGATAACTGTTTGCAAGCGTACTCCAGGAGACCGGCGGTTTTTTCTCTGTCGATCAACAATAGCTCGGGGTCGTTCTGTGCAAAGGCGAGGTCAAAAAGCGAGGTATTCAAGGGGATAGCTTCGTTCAAAGGCTGATGCTTACCGGAAGTGGCAGCCTTCAGTACGGAATAAAGGCGACGACGGATGCAGATATCGGCAAAAGTAGAAAATGCCGCTCCCTGCTGCTCGTCATATTCACGCATCGCCTTGATGAGTCCCAGCATCCCTTCCTGCAGAAGGTCTTCGCTGTCGCCGCCGGCCAGAAAGTACGGACGGGCGATGGAACGCACCAGACGATGATATCGCGCGGCTAAGATTTCCTCAGCATCACGGTTTCCCTGCCGTACTTGTGTACACAACATTTCGTCCGACAGCGTCTCCAAATAGGCAAAACCTATTTCTTTTCCGTTCAACATTGTTGATTATAACCTTTTCATAAATAATTTGTCAAGTAAACTGTGAATTTTTGTGAAAATGTCCGTTTATTCACAGTTTTTTTATCAGTTCCGCCAAAATTGTCGCCGTGTTAAGGGCAATCTCGTCGGTTTTTGCCTCTACCATCACGCGAATAAGAGGCTCAGTACCGGAGGCACGGATCAAAATACGCCCCTCCCCTGCCAGCAGGTGTTCCTGCTCGGCGATAGCTGCTCGCAAACGATCGCTCTGCAGCACGCGCTCCTTCACGCCCGGCTCATCCGGCAGCTTGACATTGATCAACTCCTGCGGATACTGGGCACAGCAGGAAACCAGCTGCGATGCCGACTTGCCGGAAAGGGCAAGCGCACGAAGGAATTGCAGCGCTGTCAGCTGACCGTCACCGGTAGTGGCGTATTCACGGAAGATGGTGTGGCCGGACTGCTCTCCGCCGAGGGCATAGTCCCCCTCCAGCATCTTCTCCAGCACATGGCGGTCACCCACTGCGGTACAGACCAGGGTGATGTTTTCGTTCTGACAAAACTCGTGGAGTCCCAGATTAGACATCACCGTACCGACAATGGTATCACCGCTGAGCTTCCCCTCACTGCGCAGCTGCTTGCCGCAAACGGCCATTACCTTATCGCCGTCGATCATGTTGCCCATCTCGTCAGCCAGCAGGCAGCGGTCAGCATCTCCGTCAAAAGCGATTCCCAGGTCATACTTTCCTGCTGCCGTCATATTGGCGAGGATATCCATGTGGGTGGAACCGCATTCGGCATTGATATTCACGCCGTTGGGAGAAATGTTGATAAGATCCGCCATAATGGGGAGATTGCGGAAAAGCTGCGGTGCTGTGGCGGCAGCGGCGCCGTTTGCACAGTCGACCAGCACACGGAGGCCGGAGAGGTCACAGTCGATGGTGGAGAGCAAATGCTCCACATAGTCTCCGTGCACTTCGCGCTCACTGTGGATGCACCGACCAATCTCACCAAAGGTTTTCACAGGCATTGTGACGCCGTCCAAAATGCGGCGCTCTACCTCGTTCTCCATCTCGTCGGACAGTTTATAGCCCTGTGCGTTAAAGACCTTAATTCCGTTGTGCTCGAAAGAATTGTGGCTGGCAGAGATGACGATACCGGCATCGCAGCCCTGCTGCACAGTCAGATAGGCAACCGCAGGCGTGGGAATGGTGCCAAACAGCTCCACATCTCCGCCAACGGAGCAAATACCGGCACACAGCGCCGACTCCAGCATATCCGAAGAGATGCGGGTATCCTTACCGATGGCGATGTGCACTTTGTGGCCCAACTGCTCCTGCAGCACCGCTGCTACCGCCTGACCTACCTGATAGGCCAATTCCGCCGTCAAATTCTTGCCCGCGACACCGCGGATTCCGTCTGTACCGAATAATTTACCCATATTTTGCTCCTTTTCGATACTTACAATTCCAGTTGCGTCTGTCCGTCGAAGTCGATGTGCAAGTGCTCATACGCCCGCTGGGTGACACAACGGCCACGGGGCGTGCGCTTGAGGAATCCCAACTGCATCAAATACGGCTCGTAGACATCCTCCAGCGTTACCGATTCCTCGCCGATCGTCGCTGCCAGTGTATCAAGGCCCACCGGACCGCCGCCATAGTTCTCAATAATGGAGCGCAGCATACGGCGGTCAACATTATCAAGTCCCAGATAGTCCACTTCCAGCGCCAGCAGGGCGTGGTCTGCCACTTCCTTGGTGATGACACCATCGGCACGGACCTGTGCAAAGTCCCGCACGCGGCGCAGCATACGGTTGGCAATACGGGGGGTGCCGCGGCTGCGGCGTGCAATCTCCAGCGCGCCATCCGGCTCGATGGGGACATCGAGGATACCGGCGCTGCGGGTGACGATTTCCTGCAACTCTTCGGCGGTATACAGCTCCAGACGCAACGTAACACCAAAACGGTCGCGCAGCGGCGCCGAGAGCGAGCCGGCACGGGTAGTGGCACCGATCAGCGTAAAACGGGGCAGATCAAGGCGGATAGAGTTGGCAGAGGGGCCTTTGCCAATGATGATGTCAATGGCGTAATCCTCCATCGCAGGATACAGGATCTCCTCCACTGCACGGTTCAAACGGTGGATCTCATCGACAAAGAGAATATCGTTTTCGTTGAGATTGGTCAGTAGTGCCGCAAGATCACCCGGCTTTTCAATGGCCGGACCGGAGGTAATGCGGATATTCACGCCCATTTCCGCGGCAATAATGCCTGCCAGCGTGGTTTTACCAAGGCCGGGAGGGCCGTGGAGCAGCACATGGTCAAGAGACTCGGTGCGGCGCTTGGCTGCCTCAATAAAGATGGAGAGGTTCTCTTTAGCCTTGCTCTGACCGATATATTCTTTCAGCGTATGGGGGCGCAGAGAACGCTCCTGCGCGTCTTCCTGCAGGAATGTTTTGGCTACGATAGGCTCTTCGTAGATGTCGGTTCCGTAATCGATACTCACGCAAGCTCCCCTCCCTTACTTAACCATATGCTTCAGTGCCTGCCGTATGATTTCTTCCAGCGGTAATGCTGCCATATCTACGCCCTTGAGAGCGGCGTTGATCTCTGCAGGGCCGTAACCCAGGACACCGAGGGCGGCTGCCGCCTCGCGCGCCTTATCGCCGGAAACAACGGCAGGTGCCGCAGCACCGCTCACACCGCTGAAGGCAAATTCATCCTCGGCTTTTGCCAGCTTGTCTTTCAACTCCAGAATCACTCGCTGTGCAATCTTCTTGCCAATACCGGGGACGGCCGTCAGTACCTTTTCGTTCTCTGTTACCACAGCCATGGTGAGATTTTCGGGCGTATTGGACGAGAGAATGGCCAGTGCTGCCTTAGGGCCTACACCGGAAACGCTGATGAGCAGTTTAAAGCAGCGCAGCTCACTGCGGGAGGCAAAGCCAAACAGCTCCATTGCATCCTCGCGAACATTGAGGTATGTATAGAGCTTCGCCTGCGCCCCCTTCTTGAGCTGGGAGAGGGTATAGTTTGTGGTGGCACAGGCATAGCCCACACCTCCGCAGTCAATAACCGCCAGATTCGCCTCAGTTTCGGCTACTGTGCCGCTGACATAATAGAACATTTATACCGTCTCCTTTCCTTGAGGTACAACGCGCCGCAGCAAGCTGGTGGCGCTTCGGGCATGACAAATGGCGATGGCCAGAGCGTCCGCTGCATCGTCCGGCTTTGGTACGGCACGAAGCTTTAGAAGGCGCTTTGTCATATCCATAACCTGATTCTTTTCGGCCAGGCCATATCCCACCACAGCCTGTTTCACCTGCATGGGGGTATACTCATATACGGGGATCCCGGCCTTTTCAATGGTTGCCAAAATAACGCCGCGCGCATGGGCTACAGCAATGCCGGTGGTAATATTTTTGCTGAAAAACAGTTCTTCTACCGCTACTTCGTCGGGCTTGAACTCGGCAAGCAGTTCGCTCATATCCCGTTCGATCTGAACCAATCGTGTGGCAAGAGGCAATCCTGCGGAGGTGTTGATAGCGCCGTACTGCAACATCCGCTGTGTGCCGCGTTCGCTCTCAATAAGCCCAAAGCCTACGATCGCAACGCCGGGGTCGATGCCCAGTATTCTCATGTAACATCGCCTCCCCGATCGGTAATCTTTAATAACTTATTATACCGCAACCGAAAGCTGATAGCAAGGTAAAATTGCGACAGCGAAGGGATATACAAGCGCAAAAGCACTCTGCTCCCACAAGAGTAACAGAGTGCTTTTCTATACTATTCTTCCTTCGGAATAAAGCGTGCCACTTTCTGGCCAAGGAACAGATGGAAGCTCGTAAAATCTCCTCCCAGCAAATCGGCTTTTTGAAGAACGATCACATTGGATTCAAAGACAAGCAGATACAAATCCTCTGCCTCAATTACGGACTCAAAGGAATCAAAAGAGATGGTTTCTCTCTCATTTTCACCGGCAGGAAAACTGATCCCCTCTTCACTGAAGGTAATATCGATGAGATCCTTCTCCGTCAAGCGTTCCTTCCCTGCCAAGAGCTGTTTTGCGGAGAGATCAAAGCGCTTTTTCATGCGTTTGATCATTCTATTTCCGGTATCCAAAAGACCGCGAATACCCGCAAATATCCCAACGATACCGAAAAGCAGCAGTACGAGCCTCTCCTGCGGATTCATGAGTCCGGGCACGGCCAAAACGATACCGAGAAGTAAGAACAATATGCTCTTACCGCGAGAGAGCACCGGTTGATAGTGACGCGCTTCATTTTGGGCATTCAGCTTATCCGTTACGCTCCACAGCTGAGGAAAGCGCTCACGGGAAAGCAGCGCAGAGCGCTTCTCCAGTGCCAAGCTCAACTGATGGCGGAGTTTATGAATATCATAATTGCTGATATGAAAAGTAAAGCTTCTCTCTTCCATCGTACTGCCTCCACATCATTGTTTTGATATGATACCATATTTTCCTGTGATATGCAACGCGCGATACCGCAGAAAAGCAAAAGCCCACCCCTCAGGCTCTGGGGTGAGCTTTGTTATAGACATCTTTCAGCTGTTTCTGGACCACATGGGTATAGATCTGGGTAGAGGAAATATCGGCGTGTCCCAGCATCTCCTGAATGGAGCGCAGATCTGCACCGTTCTCCAGCAGGTGCACAGCAAAGCTGTGACGCAGTGTATGAGGCGTTACTTCCTTGGTGATCTCCGCCTTTTCCTGATAGTACTTAATGATCTTCCAGAAGCCCTGACGGCTCATGCGCTCGCCGTTCATATTAACGAACAGCGCAGACTCATCCTCACTGGCCACAATGCGGGGACGAATATCCTTAATGTAGTCCTGCAGCGCCTTCACAGCGGCGGCATACAGGGGGATGATCCGCTCTTTGTCGCGGCCGGCGCAACGGATGAAGCCAACCGTCAGATTTACATCGTCCACATTCAGACCAATAAGCTCAGAAACACGGATGCCGGTTGCATAGAGCAGTTCCAGCATGGCGTGATCGCGGAAGCCCTTTTCATCAACACATTTGGGCTGCTCCAGGAACAACTCGACTTCCTTACTGGTGAGAATTTCGGGGTACTTGCGCTCTACCTTGACTCCGGTAAGAGCCTTAGCGGGGTTTGCTTTGATGACGCCCGAGGAAACCATAAAGTTGTAGAAGGATTTGATAGAGGCTGTCGCGCGGGTAATGGTGGCAGGGGATTTTCCTTTACTGCTCAGATATTCAAAGTATTCAGAAACACTTTCCTTCTTTGCCTTCTTCAGATCGCCGCCGCGCTCAGTGAGCCAGACATTGTACTGGTTGATATCGCGCATATAGGAACTGAGCGTATTGGCCTGCGCGTGCTTTTCCTCCGTCAGATACAAACGGTATGCTTCAATATAATCTGCCATAGATACGCTCACCTCCTCTTTTGTAAACTTAAGATACTTCCAATCTGCCTAAGGCGCCGGAAAACAGCGCAGGCATAATGGTCAATTCTAAAATCATTCCGATCAGCAACAAGAAAAAACAAATGCCGAACAAGCGCATTGTATGCTGCTCTTTGCCGCCGTCTGAGGCGACGCGACACAGGGACCACATACCGATAAGCAGTGTGCACACGATAGCAATCACACTGCGCAGTCCAAAGGACGCCAACACCAGCGGAATACCGTCCGAACCAAGGGCCATTACCAGTGCTGAGGCAGCAAAAGAGAGGGAAAACCCCTGAATGGCCATCAAGACCGGTATCGCCGCCATTGCAAAGGTGCAAAATCCCAAAAGGAAAGCCAACAGCGGAAAGCGAAAATACATCGCCAACACCTTCCAAGGCGACGGATCGGCAGTCTCCGTCTCTTGCGACGCCAGAGTAAGGAGCGCTTGCTCCAGCTCAAAATCGTTGCCGATCAACCGTGCTGCGATGTGGCCGATCATGGCACCAAACACAAAAAAGCCACAGAAAAACAGCAGGCGCAATCCTTGGGATGACGGAGACGGCAATCGTTTTGCACGGTCTCTTCTTGCTACCATATGCTCACCTCATCTCCGTAAATATCTATGAGACAAGCATGGAAAATAGACGCTTATTTTCCGTGAACACAGGCAAATTGCACGATACAACATAGTTAATCATAGGGTAAAACCCCGCTAAGCGCAAGGCTTTTCGCTGAAAAATAATAATTTTGTAAATTATGTCAAATTGTTATGTAAACAACATTATGTCTACCATGTTTACTTGTGGGTCACCGTCGCCTCTTCCCTGCCCTCCTGCTCCGATATGTGGTCAGAATTCCAAATTGACTCTACAATATCTTGATTCTGAGGCCATAAGTGCGTGATCTCGTCATGCTGTGATATTATCGACAACAAGTGACTCGCTTTTTGGCGGTTTTCGTTATTTTTACTACTTGACATTTTATGTTACCGCCGTAATGCGTGCCCAACAGGCCGTTTTCTTCCGTGCGGTGACTTTTTCCTCCTCTTTCCGCAGGTGGTCAAAAAGGCCAGTAGCGCACCGACCACCACCGCAGCTGTGATGCCGATCCCGTGTACAGCAAATCGGATTTCACCCTTGCAGCTCAGCGCCAGCAACCAAATCAACCCATAGAGGAATGCGGCAGGCAGAAATGCGCACGCCTGTCTTCCCTGCCCCGCGGCAGACAGTTTTCCTCCTATAAATGACGCAAGGCCAAACGTGATCCATAGCCATACGCCTGCTGCGCTCTCCGGCAAGATACCGCGCACCATCAGCAACGCACAGAGCAGTAACGAAAGCACGGCGATACACATTGTAGCCACAAAACCTATTCCCGTCCGCTTATCCACCTTGCAACTCATATCCCTCTATTGCCTCCCCCATTCAATATTCATTGTAAAGTATGGCATAGCGGCAAAAAAAATGACCGCCTTCCGGGCGGTCATTTTTGATATGAGAAAATTACTCCTCGGTCTTGGTCTCCTCGGCGGTCTCGGCAGGGGCCTCGATTGCCTCGGCCTTAGCGGGAGCAGCCTTGCGGCCACGCTGAGCGGCAGCGGCCTGCTCCTCCAGGGTACCAACCTGGCCGATAGCAGACTTGATGAACTCGATGCGAACGCGATCCTCGCTGGTCTCGATGACGACGGTGCGATCGGTGATAGCCACAACGCGGCCATAAACGCCACCGATAGTGGTCAGCCAGTCACCCTTCTTCAGGGCACCGCGCATCTGCTCAGCCTGCTTTTTACGCTTGCTCTCGGGACGGATCAGCAGGAAGTAGAAGATGGCGATCATCACAACGATCATCAGGATGGAAGAACCACCACCGCCGCCGGTAGCAGCGCCTTCAGCAGCGTGTGCAATAGTAAACAGATTAGACATGGGTAAACTCCTTTTTTTAAATTACTGGTATATTATAGCGGACGATGCTCTTTTTGGCAAGCCTAATTTATACTTTCTGCGAAAGCAACTCGCTGTACCGGGCACGGAAGGCAGCAAATTCGCCGTTATCCAGTGCTTCACGGATGCGCTCGGTGAGTTTGTTATAGAAATAGAGGTTGTGCATGACCGCAAGGCGCATACCCAGCATCTCCTGCGCCGTAAACAGATGACGCACATAGCTGCGGCTAAAACGGCGACAGACAGGGCAATCGCATTCGGGGTCGATCGGCTGCTCGTCCAGCTTGTACTTGGCATTCTTAATGTTCATCGTTCCCTTCCAGGTAAACAGCTTACCGTGTCGGGCATTGCGGGCAGGCATAACGCAATCGAAGAAATCCACACCACGGGCAACCGCCTCGATAATATTGCTGGGAGTTCCCACACCCATCAGATAGCGAGGCTTATCAACCGGCATATGAGGCTCAACGGCATCGATGATCTCGTACATGACTTCCGTAGGTTCACCGACAGCCAGACCACCGATGGCGTAACCGTCACAGTCGATTTTTGCCGTCTCCTTCATGTGCCATACACGAAGGTCGGGGAACGTGGCACCCTGATTGATACCAAAGAGCATCTGATCGGGGTTTACGGTATCGGGCAGAGCATTGAGACGGTCATGTTCCTTCTTGCAGCGCTCCAGCCAGCGCAGCGTACGCTCACAGGATGCCTTGGCATACTCGTAAGTGGCAGGGTTCTCTACGCATTCATCAAAGGCCATGGCGATATCGCTGCCCAGATTAGACTGGATCTGCATACTCTCCTCAGGACCCATAAAGATGCGATGGCCGTCGAGGTGAGAGGCAAAGGTCACACCCTCTTCGTTGATCTTACGCAGACCGGAGAGGGAAAACACCTGAAAACCGCCACTGTCGGTGAGAATGGGGC
>JAFYVA010000066.1 GCA_017549325.1 Oscillospiraceae bacterium | reverse complement strand
CGCAGGCCAGACGCTCCAGACCCATGCCGGTGTCGATGTTCTTCTGCTTCAGCTCGGTATAGTTGTTGTTGCCATCGGTATCGAACTGGGAGAAGACGTTGTTCCAGACCTCGATATAGCGGTCGCAGTCGCAGCCGACCTTGCAGTCAGGCTTGCCGCAGCCCTTCTCCACACCGCGGTCATAATAGACCTCAGAGCAGGGACCGCAGGGGCCTGCGCCGTGCTCCCAGAAGTTGTCAGCCTTGCCAAAACGGAAGATATTCTCCGCAGGAATTCCGATCTCCTTGTTCCAGATCTCGAAAGCTTCGTCGTCATCCTGATAGACGGAGGGATACAGACGGTCGGGTTCCAGACCCACCCACTGAGGATCGGTCAGGAATTCCCAGGTCCAATGGATCGCTTCCTTCTTGAAATAATCGCCGAAGGAGAAGTTGCCCAGCATCTCGAAATAGGTGCCGTGGCGAGCGGTCTTACCGATGTTCTCGATATCGCCGGTACGGATGCACTTCTGGCAGGTGCAGACGCGGCGGCGGGGAGGCTCTTCCTCACCCTTGAACCAGGGCTTCATGGGAGCCATACCTGCGTTGATCAGCAGCAGGGATGCATCGTTCTGAGGGATCAGGGGGAAGCTGGGAAGGCGGAGATGCTCCTTGGTTTCAAAGAAACTGAGGAACTTCTCGCGCAGTTCGTTGACGCCATAATACTTGTGTGCCATGGGAATCGCTCTCCTTTTATGTCAAATTTTTTGTTGATTGAGAAATGTGGCACATAGACATTATTTTTTGCACTTTGTGCAAAAAAATAATCCCCCACCCCGGCAATAGGGGCGAAGGACGTTCGCGGTACCACCCTAATTATTCCCCAAAGGGAACATCTTAGTCATCCGATAACGGGGATGAAGCGTCCCGCTCATCGCGGGCACTCGAAAGGGGCTGCATCAGCGCCATACCGCAGGGCTTCCACCGTCCCCTGCTCTCTTTAGGTCGGTCATCTGACACTCGTCTTTCTCGTCGCAGTTTGCAACATAAAGTTCTTTATATATCATAGCAGATTTTTATGGATTGTCAACAGTTTACTTCCCTAAAGACGCAGAAAAACGGTGCGATTTGCATCGCACCGTTTTTGTATGTATTTCGCTTAGCGGCAGAGAGCTGCGGTATCCTGAGCGATCATCAGCTCTTCGTTAGTGGGGATCAGCAGAACCTTCACCTTGGAATCAGCAGCGGAGATGACAGCTTCCTTGCCGCGAATATCGTTGGCAGCAGCGTCCATCTTTACGCCCATGAACTCCAGACCAGAGGCAATGTCCATGCGCTGGCCCTTGGAGTTTTCACCAACACCGGCAGTGAAGATGATGGCGTCCACGCCACCCATAGCAGCAGCATAGGAGCCGATCAGCTTCTTGACACCATAGTTGAACATGTCAACGGCCAAACCGGCACGCTCGTTGCCATCTGCAAATGCGTTTTCCAGATCACGGAAGTCAGAGGAGACACCGGAAACACCCTGTACGCCGGACTTCTTGTTCAGGATGGAGACCATCTCCTTGATGTCCATGCCATACTTGCCCATCAGGAACTCCAGGATGCCGGCATCCAGATCGCCGGAACGGGTGCCCATGGGCAGACCGGCCAGAGGAGTGAAGCCCATGGAGGTATCAACGCTCTTGCCGCCGTCGATAGCGGTGACAGAGGAACCGTTGCCCAGGTGGCAGGAAATCAGCTTCAGCTCTTCAATGGGCTTGCCCAGCATGGCAGCGGCGCGGCCTGCCACATACTTGTGAGAAGTGCCGTGGAAGCCATAGCGGCGAACGTGCAGGCGCTCATAGTACTCATAGGGCACGCCGTACATATACGCCTTGGGAGGCATGGTCTGGTGGAAAGCGGTATCAAACACGCCGACCTGGGGTACGTCCTTGCCCATAACAGCGGTGCAGGCATTGATGCCGGTGATGTTGGCGGGGTTGTGGAGGGGGGCCAGATCGGAGCACTTCTCCACCTCGGCGATCACTTCCTCGGTGATGATCACGGAGGAGGCAAACTTCTCGCCGCCGTGGACGAGACGGTGACCCACGGCCTCGATCTGATCGAGGGAGGAGATCACACCGTAATCCTTGTCGGTCAGAGCGGCCAGAACCTTGGAAATGGCGGCCTGATGATCGGGCAGGGGATCGGTCATGACGATTTTGTCGTGGCCGGAGGGGGTGTGGTTGAGGACACCGTCAATACCGATGCGCTCGCACAGACCGGTGGCCAGTACGCTCTCGGACTTGGAGTCGATCAGCTGATACTTCAGCGAGCTGCTGCCGCAGTTCACAACCAGAACTTTCATAGCAATTCTCCTTTGCATCTTTCAGCAATTTCATATTTTCCGTCCCCAAAGGGGCGGTAGTAAGTCAACAGACCCATTATAGCAGTGTATGGGGGTAAAGACAAGCCCTCTTTTCTCAGAAAACCGTAAAGATCATCACGCACAGGGCAATGCACAGACCCAGACAGGTCATCAGCAATGCGAAGGACAGGGAGCCTGTAAAGCGCGAGAGTACATCGCGGCGGGTGGAGTCGGCGTCGGCGGTGCGAGCGGCGCTCTCGTCACCGAAGCGGGAGAACATACGCACCATGCGCTCGTAGGGGTCGGTGCGCACCTTGACGCGGCTGTTGCGGAACACGGTTTTGCGCAGC
This sequence comes from Oscillospiraceae bacterium, assembly GCA_017549325.1. Next base: position 17,833 of record JAFYVA010000066.1, on the reverse strand, counting down.
AACAGCACCACCATGTCGAACAGGTCGCACACAAAGCGGAACACCACGTGGAGCACGGCGAAGAGACCGCGGAAGAAGGGCTTGTAGACGCTCTCCTCCAAACTGAGCCACTTGGGCCACAGGCTGCGGTAAGTGCCGTCCTTCTTCATCAGTACCGGACGGATGAAGAGGAAATACACGACGGCCGCGATGCACAGGGAGATCACCACACCCTTGAGGTTGACCCACGCCAGATAGTGTACGGCGTGGTGGAAGGGATGGCCTCCGGTGAACGCCAGTGTCAGTCCCGCCACCTTCTCAGCCAGAGCGTGGGGCAGAAGGCCGATGACAGGCAGCGTTACGGCGGCGAGGCACAGGGCAATCTTGCTCATAGCCGTGCCCCAGGACTTGCCGTAATCCTTGCCCTTCTGGTGGAAGATGGCCACATAGATCTTGGTCAGATATGCCGCCGTCAGACCGCCGGAGAAGAGGAACAGCCACTCCACCGCCGTGATGCTCCACAGGTGGCTGTGGTGAGCATACTCCACGATGGCCTCGTGTACCAGCGTCTTGCTGACATAGCCGCAGAAACCGGGAATGCCCGCCAGCGACAAGGCACCGCACAGGAAGATGATGTGGAGCAGAGGCTTGCCGCGGCCGAAACCGCGAATGTCGTTGAGGTCGAGGGCGTGGGTGTTCATGTACACTACGCCTGCGAAGAGGAACAGCACCAGCTTTACCAGCGAGTGGTTCATCATGTAGATGACCGAGCCGTGAGCGGCCAGCGCATTGTCCTCGCCCAGGAGGCAGATCATGGCGATGCCCACGGTGATAAAGCCGATCTGGCTCAGGGACGAGCAGGCCAGAATATACTTGAGGTTGGTGGAGAACACGGCGATCACCGCGCCCAGCACCATGGTAACGGCGCCCAGCACCGTCAGCAGGTTGCCCCAGGCGACCTCACCCACCAGGATCTGTGCCGTGATGGTCAGCACACCGAAGATACCGGCCTTGGTCAGCACACCGGAGAGGAGTGCCGAGGCGGGTGCGGGGGCTACGGGATGTGCCTTGGGCAGCCAGATGTGGAGGGGGAAGAGGCCTGCCTTGGCGGCGAAGCCAAAGAAGATGCACAGTGCCGCCGCCCACAGTTTGCCGCGCTCTGCGGTGGCCATGCAGGCCTCCCGCAGCTCCGGGACAAGGAGCGTGCCCGTCACATTCTGCAGCAGGAACAGACCCATCAGCGTCACAAGACCGCCTAAGACCGCGATGGTCAGGTAGGTCTTACCCGCGTCCATGGCACCCTCCGTCTCCTCCTGTGCCACCCAGACGTAGGAGCCGAGGGACATCATCTCGAAGAAGAGGAAGGTGGTGTACAGGTGGGACGAGAGGAACACGCCCACGGTGGAGCTGAGGCAGAGCAGGAAGAAGAAGTAATACCGTCCCAGATGATGGTGATGGCGGAAATACTGGGGCGAGAGCATGGCGGCGATGAACCACATGAAGCACACCACCAAACCGTAGAGACAGCGGAAGCCGTCCAGCGTCACGGTCAGATGCACCACCGGTAAGGTGTAGGTGCCGCCGTAGCCAAAGACGATGGCGAGGATAAGGGCCAGAAGGGTGACGCCCGTGGCGATCACCGACCACAGACCCAGCGCCCGCTCACCTTTTTTGCGGATCAAGGTGGTGGCCAGAGCGGCCAGTACGGGGAAGAAGATCACGAACCATACCATCACAGCATCACCGCCTCTCTGATAAGGGAAAGCAGACCGTCGGGGAACAGGCCCATGAGGATACACAGCGCAGCCAGAATGAGAATGGGCACCGTCATCATGGGACCGGCCTCATGGGCGCTGCCCTCGCTGATGGCGGGAGCGTCCTTGGCGGGGAACCATGCTTTGATGACCACCTGGAACATATAGATGGCGGTCAGCAGTGCGGAGATCAGCAGTCCCACAAAGCCCAGCACCGCCCATACGCTGCCCTCGCCGGTGGCGGCCAGAGCGATGTACCACTTGCTGACAAAACCGTTGAAGGGCGGCACGCCGGTGAGGGCGCAGGCCGCCACCGTAAAGGCGGCAAATGTCAGGGGCATTCGCTGTCCCAGACCCTCCAGCTCATGGACGTACTCCCGATGGGCGTAGTGCAGTACGCTGCCGGCGCAGAAGAAGGCCATGATCTTCACTACCGAGTGGACGATGAGGTGCACCCATGCCGCCACCATGCCCGCAGGGGTCATGAGGGCGCAGGCAAAGAGGATATAGGAGAGGTTGGACACGGTGGAATAGGCCAGACGCCACTTGAAGTGGGTCTGCTTTAAAGACATGGCCGAGCCGAACACCAGCGTGATGACGGCAAGGCACATGACCGTATACTGTGCCCATGTGCCGCGGAGGATCTCGGTGCCGAAGGCGTAATAGACCAGACGGATACAGGCGAAGGCACCGGCCTTGACCACCGCCACCGCGTGCAGCAGCGCCGTCACGGGGGTGGGGGCCACCGCTGCCGAGGGCAGCCAACTGTGGAAGGGCCAGATGGCGGCCTTGACACCGCAGCCTACGAAAGCCACAGAGAACACCGTCAGCAGCACCGTCATGTTGCCGCTGTAATGGGCGAAATGACCGCCCGGAACGAAGTCGTTGGCATCGTGGACGATCAGGAACACCAGACCCACGAAGGCCAGCGCGGCACCGGCGATGGAGTACAGGGCGTACTTGATGCCGGCGGCGACGGCCTTTTTGTGCATGGCGTGCATGACCAGCGGGATGGTGGACAGGGTCAGCAGCTCGTAGAAGAGGTACATGGTCACCATGTTGGCGGCGCAGGCGATACCCAGCGTGATGCCAAAGGCGGCGGTGAAGAAAGCCCAGAACAGGGGCAGCTGCCCCTCGTGCTTCATATAGTCCCACGCATAGACCATGGTAAAGGGCCACAGGGTAGCCGAAAGGCCCACGAACAGCTTGGCCGCGCCGTCCATCTCCAAGGCGAAGGAGAGCTTGTGGGTAAAGGCCCACAGGACGAACTCCTCGCCGTTGCAGGTGAGGATCGCGGCCCACGCGATGACGGTGGTGGCCACGATGATCGCGCTGCAGAAGGTGCGGCGGGCTTTATCGGAGAAGGGCAGTACATAGGAGGCAAGTCCCGTCACGATCGACAGGAACACTGCAAGGCAGAGTAACAATCCGTTCATTGTGCCACCTCCTTACAGTACTGCGCCCGCAATGGCCTGCGCCAAGCGCACAAGACCATCGGGGAAGAAGCCCAGCAGACCCGTCAGGCACGAAAGCACCAGAGGGGAGATCAGCAGGGCAGGGGTGTTGGCGTTGCCATGGAGATGCACTTCTTCCATCGGCTTCTCACCGGGGAAGAAGGCGGCGATCACGGGGGCGAAGAGATAGCCGGCCGTCAGAAGAGCCGACAGCAGCAGTACCACCGGTACGGCGTAGCTTAAGAAACCGGGCAGGGCTTCCAGTGCCGCCGTGGCCAGATACCACTTGCTCCAGAAACCGCCGAAGGGAGGAATACCCACCAGCGAGAGGGATGCCAGCGCAAAGGCAATGAACACCCAGGGCATCTTGCGGCCCAGACCCCGCAGTTCATCGGTGCGGGTGCGGCCCGTCAGCAAAATGACGGCGCCGGCGCACTGGAAGAGGGCGACCTTGGCGGCGGCGTGGAACAGCATCTGCAGCACGCTGCCGGAGAGACCGTCCCCACTGAGGAGAAAGAGGCCCAGAAGCACATAGGAGATCTGGGAGATACTGGAATAGGCCAGACGCTTTTTCAGCACCTTTTCAAAGCAGCCCATCAGCGAGCCCATGAACACGGTGATAAGGGCGAGGGTGATGCACACCGTCTGCACCCAGGTGCCGCGGAGTGCGGATGCGTCCACCGTGAAGAAGAGCAGACGGATCACGGCCACCACGCCCGCCTTGGTGATAAGACCGGACAGCAGTGCCGAGGCGGGAGCGGGAGCGGCCGGATGTGCCGTGGGCAGCCAGTTGTGGAGGGGATAGAGGCCCGCCTTGGCGCTGAAGCCAAGGATGACGCAGAACACACCGATGAGCATGAGGGGTGTCATGCCGACGGTATGTCCCCCTGCGGCAAAGCGCAGATCCACACCGCCGCTATAGAGCACCACCACGCCGAACAGCGCCACGAAGGCACCGCCGATGGAGTAGTACAGATACTTGCCGGCACCCACCAGCGCATTGCGGTTGCGCTCGTGGAGCACCAACGGCGAGGAGAAGAGGGTGGTCAGCTCGAAGAAGAGGTAGAGGGTGATGAAATCCGCCGCCAGAGCCGTACCCAGCAGCGCCGCCTCCGTGAGGAACAAGAAGGTATAATAGCGCATCTGTTCGCCGCTGTGGGGCATATAGACGGAGGAGAAGGGGACGGAGAAGAGCCAGCACACCGTCACCAGTACGCACACCACCGCACCGAAGAGGTCGAGGCGGAGGGCGAAGGTGAGGCTCTCGCTCATGTGCCACACGGCACTCTCGCTGCCTCGGAAGAAGAGGGCGGAGAGGACTGCCAGCACCGTGATGACGGCCTGTACCGCGCCCATGACGGGGACGGCGCGGCGGGTGGCGGAGTCCTTGATAAAGGCACAGCTCACACCCAGCAGCAGGGGAAGCAAAATCAGTATATAGAGCATTCGATTCTCCTTTCCTGCTTAATAGCCCACGAACAGGGCAAGTCCCTGTTCGATCAGGGCGGTAATGGGTGCGGGGAAGATGCCCACCGCCATGCCCAGCACCAGTAAAATGATGGTGGGGACGGCGGCCAACGCCGCAGAGGGTACCTTGGCGGTGGACTGCCCATCCCGATGGGGCAGCCACAGAATGATGGCGGTATAGAGGAAGTAGGCCACATTCAGCACCGTGGAGAGAACGAGGCCGATGAGCACCACCCAGCGCTGCCAATCGAGGGCGAAGGCGGCGGAGGCGAAGTGCAGCTTGGGCACGAAGCCCACGAACAGAGGCACACCTACCATGCTGAGGGCACCGGCCGTAAAGACCACGGCGGCGAGATTGTTGCGGTGTCCGGCACTGCGGAGGGCGTGGAAGTCCTCGTGATGTCCCGAGGCGGCGATGAGCTCGCTGCCGGAGAGGAACAGCATCGGCTTGGTCAGCGAGTGGGAGAGGATATGGAGGATGGCGGCCAGCAGGGCGGCCTCGGAACCCATACCCAGACCCATGAAGATGTAGCCGATCTGTGCGGCGGAGGAATAGGCCACCATGGTGGTGAGGCGGCGGGCGCGGATGGCGGAGATGGAACCCACGATCATGCCCAGCACACCGAATACCAGCAGCACATTCTGCACGCCGCTCTGAGAGAATACCTCAATGCCCACTGCCCGGTAGATGACCTTGATGAGCAGGAAGATGTAGCCCTTGGACACCACGCCGGAGAGGATACCCGATGAGGCGGGGGTGGCGCGTCCGTAGGTGTCGGGCATCCAGAAGTGGAAGGGGAACAGACCCGACTTGATGGCAAGACCGGCCGTCATGAGGCCGATGGCTGCCGTCATGGAGAAGTTGTACACGCCCGTATCCCACAGGGCTGCCACTGCATCGTGGAGCTGGGGGAAGAGGAGGTGTCCCGTAATGGAGTAGGTCAGCACCACACCGATGAGGAACAGACCCGAGCCCACCAGCGCGAAGATCATGTAGCGGGCCGAGGCCAGCAGCGTTCTGCCGCCCTGTCGGGCAGAGAGAAGGCTGCACGAGGCGATGGTGCAGATCTCGATGAACACGTAGCCGGTGAAGATATCGTTGGTGTAGCAAAGGGCCAGCAGGGATACCAGCGTCATGTCCACGGCGATCCAGTACAGACCGCGGCGGCTGTCTTTTACATCCTGCATGATGCGGTCCATGCCGCCCAACACCGACAGGAGCATCACCACGGAGAAGAGCGTGGCCATCAGGGGCTCAAGGACGCCCGCCATGATCTCGTTGCCCCAGGGAGCTGGGTAGTGACCCATCATGTAGGAATAGCTGATGTTGTTGGATGCGCAGAATACCAGCACGCTGGCGTTGAGGGCGGTGACGATGAGAAGCAGACATACGCTGAGGCGGCGCCCCCACTTATCACCTGCGATGAAGGTGGCTACCGCGCAGAGGAGGCACAAAATAATGGAAAAGAAGGGGAAATTCTGTACAAAGCTCATACGCGACCTCCTTTCCGCTTGTCGGAGATCATGAGATACAGCGCATCCATATCCAGCGTGTGATAGGTGCGGTAGATGCGCACCGTCAGGGACAGCATCACGGCCGAGACGCTCACGGACACGACGATGCCCGTCAGCACCAGACCTGCGGGGATGGGGTTGATGTAGTAGGCCGCATCGGTGATACCGTCGACGATAATGTTGGCCTTGCCGCCGGAGATGAAGCCGCGGTCAGCCAGCAGCAGGAACACGCCTGTGTCCATAATGTCGAGGCCCAGGACTTTTTTCAGAAGGTTGCGGTCGAACAGGAGCATGCAAAAGCCGATACAGAAGAGGATCACGGCCACGCATTCCTCGTAGTTGTTCAAAATGTTCTGGAATAGATTGCCCATTACAGCTCCCCCCTTTTGAAGTACATATAGAAGCTGTACATGGTCACACAGACCACGAAGCCCACTGCCACATTCAAGGGCAGAATGAGTCCTGCCGAGAAGATGCGGCCCGGTGTGCCGGGAGAGATGATGGAGTGGAAATGGTTGGCACCCGTGAAGAAGGAATACGTCTTGGACAGGGCGTAGAAGCCCAGTGCGCACAGCACCACGATGGACAGAACCTTCTTAGGCAGCCGTTTTGCCGCCTCGTCCTCGCCCCAGACCATGGCGTAGATAATGAGGCCGGAGGCCATAATGGCACCGCCGGAGAAACCGCCGCCGGGGGAGAGATGACCGTTGAGCACCACATAGATGCCAAACATCAGAATGATGGGGATCACCAGCTTGCATACGGTACGGACGATGATGTTGTTGGCGTAGTAGCGGGTGTTGGACTGCACCTTGCGGCGCTTGCCCTGATCGCCGCGCATCAGCATGGTGACGGCGCACATGGCGGTGAACAGCACGAAGCTCTCGCCCAGTGTATCGAAGGCGCGGTAATCGAGGATCATGCCCGCCACGGAGTTGACGGCGCCCGTCTCTGTCATGCCCTGCTCCACATAGCGCTCGCCCACCTCGTTGACGGTGGGGGCGTCGGGAGAGCCGTAGGCAGGGAGATTAGCCACCACCAGCAGCATGACGGAGGCGAAGACGATGCACAAAACCGTCACCAGCACCCGATAGGCGATGTTGCCGCGGTGGATGAGGCGGTCGGCAATTTTCTTGTTGCGCTTGGGAGCATAGGGAGCTACCTTTTCGGGCGTGGGGCAGACGGGCTCTGCCAGCATATCGGAGAAGTCCACCTCGCCGCGAAGCCAGCGGCGGAAAAAGGAAGTTTCCTTATTCATCCGAACCCTCCTCTCCGTCGTGGTCTTTCTTCTCGTGGCGGTGGTCGCGGTCAATGAGGTTGAGCTGCCGCAGCGTCAGGAAAAACAGGATGGAGGTAACGCCGGCACCCACGGCCGCCTCGGTAATGGCGAGGTCGGGAGATTCCAGCAGCAGCCAGATCACCGACATGACCACGGAATAGGCCATGTAGATGATCACAGCCTGCATGGGTTTTTTGACACAGGCCGTGGCAATGGCGCACACCAGAAGGCCGGTTAAGAGTAAAAGGCGAAATACGGTCATCCCTGCGCCACCTCCTTACTGTCAGATTCTTCGCTGTGGAATTCAGCATCCGTCAGGTCAACGTGCTGGGAAAGATGATCGTCGACGCGGTACTCAAACTGTGCCAGCATGTGACTGGACAGGGGAGAGGTAAGCCACTGGAGCACCAGAACCAGCACCAGCTTCAGTGCCACCACATCCCAGCCGATGGCGATCACCAGACCGAGGACAAAGAGAAACAGGCTGAGGGTATCGCCCATCGCCGCAGAGTGAATGCGGTTGAGGGCGAAATCGAAACGGTACAGACCGATGATGGCGCAGACCATGGTGAACAGTCCACCCAACAGACACAAGGCTACGACGATGAAGCGCAGCCACTGCAGGAACATCATGTCTTTTCACCCTCCTTTCTGCGGGCATAGAGGGTGATATAGATGCGGCACAGCATCATCACGGCGATGAAGGCCATGACCACATAGATGATGGCGATATCGGCCAGATATCCCTCGTGGAGCGTCAGCGTCAGTACGCAGATGATGATGGTGACGATAGTGCCGATAAGGTTGATGCCGATGATGCGGTCCACTGTAAAGCGGGAGCGGATGATGTACACCAGCAGAGCGATGATGCACAGGGCCAGCGCGATCAGCGTGGCAATAAACAAAATGTCATAGGCGCGCTGGATCATTTCTCCATCTCCTCCTCTACTTTGCGTAAATATTTCACCAGAGACCACTCGGGGATGCTCCGGGCATCGTCCTTATTCAGGCACAGAACCAGATACTCGTCCTCGCCCTCCTGTGCCACCGTCACCGTACCGGGGGTGAGGGTGATGGAGTTGGAGAGGAACACGCGGGAGATATTCTCCTTCAGCGGTACCCGCAGCCGCACAATGGCCGGATCATAGCGGTGAGGCGGGATGAGAATGGTGCGCAGCACCGCGAAGTTGGCTTTGAAGATCTCCCAGACCAACATGAAAAAGTACACCACATACATGGCAAGGCGCTTGATGATCCGCCGCTCATGTTTGGGGTGATAGCCCAGCGCATACACGCAGAAGGCGTAGACAGCCGCCGTCAGCACGAGGCCGATCAAACAGATCTCCACCGTCACCCGACCGTTTAACACCAGCCAGAGAAGGAACAGAAAAATACACATGACCATAGCAGTTTCTCGTCTCCTGTTTTACATACTTTTTGCATTTCCTTAACTGAAAGAAAGCAACACTTTACCAATTATTAATTCTACCACAAAACCCGTGTTTCCGCAAGGAAAAGGGGGGATTTCGCTCTTTCTCTTACCACGAAAAAAGTCATAAAAAATCGGCACTTTTGCACAAAAAATCCCCCGCCCGAAGAGGGCAGGGGATCGGTATGGGATTTACTGCTTTCTCTCCCGCTTGTTGTAGTACCAACGCGGGTAGCAAAGGCTCAGTACGGCGATAAGGCAGAGCACCACAAGGGATACCCACCACCACTGCAAAAAGGCTGCGACAATGACCACCACGCCGCCGACGGTGAACACCCAGCCGCCGAAGCGGTGACTGGCGCGCCACACATCCTCGTCCGACAGCGTCAGCTTCGTGCGGATGCCAAAGACGTGGTTCTGCATCTGCTTGGGCATCTGATTGCCCAGGGCGATGAACAGCAGACCCACGATCAGGCAGCAGATGAGGCCAATATTGACCTTCTCGAAGAAGGCGTAGCCATAGGTAACGGCGGAGCAGGCCCATGTGATGACGGGGATGATCCACAGCACCAGCGTCTTGGCCTTGGAGGTAACGTTGCCGCTGCGCTGATCCCGATCGGTGGAAAAGACGCACACCAGCTCCAGCGCGGCGCAGATAACAGGCAGGCCGAACACCGCCATGGGCTTGGACATCCAGCCGTTGGGCTCGTTGTTGATGCCCCAGTGTGTGACCAGCATATCGGGGAGCTTCTCCCACAGCACGATGCCTGCCACCATAGGCAGCAGCGTCAGGATGACGGTCAGAATAATCGTCTTTTTATGTGTTTTCCACATGGATTTCCTCTCCTTTCAAATCTTTCACCCACAGCAGGATCTCCTCCAGCACCGAGGCGTTGAGGGTGTAGTGGATGAATTTGCCGTCCCGTTTGTCCCGCACCAGCTCGGCCTCCTTCAGCACCGCCAGGTGCCGCGAGACCGCCGCCGCCGACATATCGAACTTCGCGGCCAAATCCCCTGCGCTCATGGTGCCGTGCTTGAGGAGATTGAGGATCTCCCGCCGCGTGGGGTCGCTCAGCGCCCGCAGCGTATCGTGCAAAGCCATAGTGGCACCTCCTCGTTTAACATTTAAGTTAATTGTTAAATGTAAGATACCACACCGCGTTTTCCGTGTCAAGAGGGGAAAAGGGAAAAATCTGTGTGGACGGGCGCGGCGGGTTGTGGTATGATGAGAAAAAACGAAGACGAGGTAACAGCGCATGAACATCACCATCATTGACGGGCAGGGCGGTCATCTGGGTGCCCAGCTGGTAAAGGCGATCGTGTCCCAGTTTCCGCAGGCAGAGCTGACCGCCGTCGGTACCAATGCCATTGCCACCGCCGCCATGCTGAAAGCTGGTGCCCATAACGGTGCCACAGGGGAAAATCCCGCCGTGGTGGCCTGCCGCAGGGCCGATGTGATCATTGGCCCCATCGGCATCGTGATCGCCGACTCCCTTTTGGGCGAGGTAACGGAGAGGATGGCGCTGGCGGTGTCCCGTGCCGATGCCGTGCGCATTCTGATCCCCGTGAACAAGTGCGACAATCTGGTGGCGGGTGTGACCAATCTCAACATGGGCGTGCTGATCGCCGACGCGGTGGAAAAGCTGCGCGGGATTCTTGCCACTTGATTTTTCTGTCGGATTGTGGTAGACTGAGGTTGCCGTTCAGAAGGACGGCGCGGAGACAGAAGTCTCCCACTGTGCAATGATTTTGTTTTTACCGATACTACGAAGGTGTCATTATCCCTGCAGGGGGTAATGGCACTTTTTTGTATGGAGAGAGGATGGACGTATGAACCGAAACAACAAAACTGTCAGATTGGTGCTCAGCGCTCTGTTTCTGGCGCTGGCCTATGTGCTGCCCTTTTTAACGGGTCAGATCCCCCAGATCGGCAAGATGCTCTGCCCCATGCACATTCCTGTGCTGCTATGCGGCTTTTTCTGCGGCTGGCCGTGGGGACTGGCGGTGGGCTTCATTGCGCCGCTGCTGCGCTCGCTTACCCTCGGTATGCCGCCGCTGTTCCCTACGGCGGTTTGCATGGCCTTTGAGCTGGCGGCCTACGGCGCCATTGCAGGCATTATGTATAAGGCGCTGCCCCGCAGAAAGAGCAGCATCTACATCGCCCTGTTGGTGGCCATGATCGTGGGCCGCCTTGTCTGGGGCGTCGCCATGCTGGTCTGCATGGGCTTGCAGGGGAGTGCCTTCACCTTCGCCGCCTTCTTCGCCGGAGCCGTCGCCAACGCCATCCCCGGTATCATCATCCAGATCGTGTTGATCCCCATCTTGGTGATGCTGCTGGACAAGGCCAAGGGAGCGGAACTGGAATAACGAAAAAACATCGTGCCCTACAGGGCACGATGTTTTATTTTGCACAATATGCTTCATACTTCTCCTGCAGCCAGCTTTTCAGCTCCGCCACACCCTCGTCGGTGAGGGGGTATTCCCGCTCGTCGATGTCGGTGGCGGCCTCGTAGCAGAGGTTGGAGTATACCGACACCAGCATCGGTTCCTCTCCTTTACGGCGGTGGAAACGGTAGCGGAACTCACCGATGGAGCCGGTATAGATATACGCCCGCTTGAACCACTGGGGCGTCAGCACTTCAAATTGGGGATGCATACGGTTTCCTCCTGCAAAAGGCATTCTTACGGGAGAGTATAGCACAGATCCTGCGGCATTTCAACAGTTGCCTTGCCGGGAAAAAGGTGGTATACTACACACTGGAAATTTAGGGGCCTTTGCCCTGTTACGAAGGAGAATAGATATGATGAACAATGCAGTCAAGCGTATTGGTGTCCTCACCTCTGGTGGCGACTCCCCGGGAATGAACGCCGCCATCCGTTCCGTTGTTCGCAGTGCCCTTGACCGCGGCATCGAGGTCATCGGCATCCGCCGCGGCTGGCAAGGTCTGATTACCGGCGACTTTGTCCAGATGGACGGCTCCAGCGTCAGCCGCATCATCAACCGCGGCGGCACCATCCTCTACACCGCCCGCAGCGACGAGTTCCGCACGGAAGAGGGCCAAAAGAAGGCCGCCGCCACCTGCAAGCTGCTGGGCTTGGAGGGCATCGTGGCCATCGGCGGCGACGGTACCTTCCGGGGCGCACAGGCCCTGAGCCGTCACGGCATCGCCGTGGTGGGCATCCCCGGCACCATTGATAACGACATCGTCTGCACCGACTATACCATCGGCTTCGACACCGCCGCCAACACCGCCGTGGAGTGCATCGACCGTCTCCGCGACACCATGCAGTCCCACGAGCGCTGCGCCGTGGTGGAGGTCATGGGCCGCCACGCAGGGTATCTCGCCCTCTATGTGGGTCTGGCCGTAGGCGCTACTGCCGTGCTGGTGCCCGAGACGGAGTATAATTTTGAAGAGCACGTGGCCGAGAAGATCCGCAAGGCGCGTCTCAGCGGCCGTACCAACTTCATGATCGTGGTGGCCGAGGGTGCCGCCTCGGCCATGGCGGTGGGTGACGAGATCCGCGAACATCTCGGCCTTGATCCCCGCGTCACCATCCTCGGTCATATCCAGCGCGGCGGCAGCCCCACCGCCAAGGATCGCGTGCTGGCCACCCGCATGGGTCACGAGGCTGTCCGTGTGCTGGCCGAGGGCGGCACCAACCGCGTGGTCATTGACCGTAACAATGAGATCATTAACATGGACATCGACGAGGGCCTGTCCATGATGAAGACCCTGAACGGACAGGAATTCGACGTCATGCGTGCCATGACGGGTCAGTAAGGGTGCGTTATGAAGGGACTATTTGACCCCGATGGCGTGTTCGCCCGCGCTATGGACTTCCTGTGGCGGATGATCGTGCTGAATGTGCTGTTCGTCATTTGCTCCATCCCCGTTTTCACCTTTGGCGCATCCTCCGCTGCTCTCTACGGCTGTATCCAGAAGGCACAAAAGGACTATGATGGCCGTCTGGCGAGACTGTTCTTCCGGAAGTTCGGCGAGAATTTCAAGGCTGCTACCCTTGCGTGGCTCATCATGTTGCTCCCCATCGCCCTGTGCGCGGTGGATCTCATGGTGGTGCCTGTGGGACTGTGGCGCATCCTTGCCGTACTGGGCCTGCAGGTATGCGCCATGGTGCTGGTGCTGCTGTTCCCCCTGTGCGCCCGCTATGAAAACACGGCGCCGATACATGTGAAGAACGCTCTGCTTCTGGCGCTGGGCAACCTGCCCCGCGTGTTGGCGGTGTTCGTCCTGTGGGGTATCCCCATGGGTGCGTGCTTGTATTCCGGTACAGTCATGTATGTGCTGAGCATCATGTGGGTGCTGTTCCTCTACGCCATCCTCTCGTGGGTGAGTCAGGCCATTTTGTGGCCTGTGTTCGAGAAGCTGGAAGAGGAAGTAAGTTGACATAAAAATGTACTATTAACATACCGTCCCGACACCTGTTGTCGGGACGGTTCTTGTATTTTCATCCCTTTCATGCTACCATAAAGAAAAGTTGAAAATTTTACAGAATTCAACAAATGTGAGATTTCCTGTTGTTCCGAATCTCCTTTTTTCGCGATAAACTATGGCTTGTCAATCAAGAAAAGGAGGTTCAGACAATGAACACAGATAAAATTTATGCCGAATCCATCGCAAAGGATTACGCCCCCAAGGACAACTCCAAGATCATCGCCCTGAAAAAGCTGGATGCTCAGGCAAAGCTGCCCGCCACGGTGTTTACCTACACCCTCGGTATCGTATCCGCCTTGGTGTTCGGAACGGGTATGTGCCTCGCCATGCAGGTCATCGGCGGCACTGCCTTTTTGACGGTACTGGGTATCATCATCGGCCTGCTGGGTCTGGCAGGCTGCGGCATCAACTATCCCCTCTATGTGAAAAATCTGGAGAAGGGAAAGGCCAAGTACGCCTACGAGATCGTTGAGCTTGCCCGTCAGATCAGCGAAGAGCAGTAATACACCAAAGGAAAGGAGTGCTTGATGTGAATAAATCCGAGAGCAAATATTTCAACACCGCCGTACGGTTCAATAAGGCGCTCCTTGCCCTGTTGGAGAAGAAACCCTTCGCCTATATCACCATCAGCGAGATCTGTGCAGAAGCCGGTGTGAACCGCTCCACCTTTTACCTGCACTATGAAAATCTCTCCGACCTGCTGAAAGAGACGAGCACCTATGTTCTCGATGGCTTTACCTCGTATTTTCCCATAAATTATGACAGCCTTTCTGCCCGCTTTGCCGATTGTGAACTACAGGAACTGAACTTCATCACCGAGGAGTATCTTCACCCCTATCTCTCCTATATCAAGGAAAATCGCCGCATCTTCGAGGCGGTGCTGTCCCAGCCTGCAATATTCGAGACAAACGCCGTCTACCAGAGGCTCTTTGACCATGTCTTTGACCCGATTTTGGAGCGGTTCCACTATCCCCACAAAGACCGTCGCTATGTGATGATGTTCTATCTCAACGGCATAACTGCCATTGTAAAGGAATGGCTGCAGGACGGATGCAGCAAGAGTATCGAGGAGATCGGAGAAGTGATCCGATACTGCATTTTTGGAATAGAGAAATAAGTTAACATAAAACCCGCCTCGACTGAGGCGGGTTTTGTCATTCCTGTGCAATTTTACAGTTCCAGCAGACCTGCTTCGTACATCTTCTGCAGGCTCATGAGGATGCCCAGCTTGGCATGATACCAGGTAAGACCGCCCTGGAAATACACGGCGTAAGGAGGACGGGTGGGGCCGTCGGCACTCAGTTCGATGGACGAACCCTGCACGAAGGCGCCTGCCGCCATGATGACATCGGACTCGTATCCCGGCATGGGGGCGGGCACGGGGGTGACGAAGCTGTCCACGGGTGCGGCGGCCTGAATACCCTTGCAGAAGGCCACCATGCCCTCGCGGCTGCCCAGTTCCACCGCCTGAATGATGTCGCGGCGGATCTCGGTAGAGGAGGGGATGACGCGGAAGCCCAGCTTTTCATAGCAGGCGGCGGCAAACACCGCGCCCTTCACCGCGCCGGAAACCACCGTGGGTGCCAGGAACAAGCCTTGATAGAAAGAGGTGAGGATACCCTGATTGGAGCCCACCTCGCGGCCGAGGCCGGGGGCGGTGAGACGGTAGCCGCAGCGCTCGATGAGGTCGGCGCGGCCGGCGATATAGCCGCCGGTGGGGGCGAGGCCGCCGCCGGGGTTCTTAATAAGGCTGCCCACGATCATGTCGGCGCCCACATCGCTGGGCTCGGACTCCTCCACGAACTCGCCGTAGCAGTTATCCACCATGCAGATCACATCCGGCTTGCACTGCTTGCAGAAGGCGATCAGCTCGCCGATCTGCTCCACGGAGAAGCTGGGGCGGGTGGCGTAACCCTTGGAGCGCTGGATGGTGATGAGCTTGGTCTTTTCGTTGATGGCGGCGCGGATGGCCTCGTAGTCGAAGCTGCCGTCGGGCAGGAGATCGGCCTGACGGTAGGTCACACCGTACTCGGCCAAAGACCCCACCGTGGGGCGGATGCCGATGACGCCCTCCAGCGTGTCGTAGGGGGCGCCCACGGGGGAGAGCAGCTCGTCACCGGGCAGCAGGTTGGCGCTGAGTGCCAGTGTCAGGGCGTGGGTGCCGCAGGTGATCTGGGGCCGCACCAGTGCCGCCTCGGTGTGGAACACGGAGGCATAGACATTCTCCAGATTGTCGCGGCCCTCGTCGTCGTAGCCATAGCCGGTGGAGAGGTTGAAGTGGCGGGCAGCCAAGTTGTTCTCCTGCATGGCGGCGATGACCTTGCTCTGGTTATACTCGGCAATGGCGTCAATGCGGGCGAACTGCTCACGCAAGCCCTCCAAAATCTCACCGCCGAAGGCCAGTACCTTCTCCGAAACGCCCATCTTGGTGTACATATCGTAAGTTGACATAATGTTATCCTCGCTTTGTCTCAAAATCCACGCCGTTCCAGCGCATGAGGGCGCGGATGGGGTAATCGCGGTCCAGATAGTTGCGGCTGTACCACTCGTAGGTGGCCTCGGGCAGGTGTACCAGTTCGGGGGCTTCGCAGCGGAAGGCGTTGAAGGTGGCCTCGTCGCCGCTGAGGAGCGCCGCCACCGTCTCGGTCTGTCCCTCGGTCATAAGGCGCTCGAGGCTGCGGTCCATCAGCGTGGCGCAGATGCGCTCGTCCTCAGAGGCATAGTCCTCGCGGTGGCCCAGCCAGTACAGGAACTCCTCGGGGTCGAGATCCATATTGGTGGTGATGCGGGAGAGCTTGTTAAACTCTGCCCAGTCGCGATTCTTCAGCACCTCGATGAGGTAGACGATGAGGTTGTCCTCCAGTGCCAAGCAGTCGAGGAACACCTCGAAGGCGTGCTTGCCCTTGTCGGGATCGGGGACGGTTTCCTCGGCATCCTCTTCATCCGATACCACGCCGTCCTGGGCTTCGCAGGCGCGGACAAAGGCCTCCACGCCCATGGCGGCGGCCTGTTCGCCGATCTGCTTTGCCCGCTCCTCTTCATCCGTGGCGGTAACGACCATCCCCTCGGGCGGCGTGCGCTTGCCCTGCATGATTTCCAGCATATACTGTAAAGACCGTTCAAACAAATCCATGGTTCGCTCTCCAATCTTTCAAATTTCCAACATAAAATTTTATCACACAGCCGTTGCCAATGCAAGGAATTTCGGGTAAAATGGGGGAAAACCGAGGGGAGGTGAGAGTAAGTGAGCGCCTGTTTCGTCTATATGCTCCGCTGCCGCGGCGATGTGTATTATACGGGTCTGGCCACCGATGTGGCGCGTCGCTACCGTCTCCACGCATCGGGCAAGGGTGCCAAGTTCACCCGCAGCCATCCGCCGGAGACCATCGCCGCCGTGTGGCAGTGCGGGGACAAGGCGGCCGCGGCGAAGGTGGAATACGCCATCAAAAAACACCTTACCCGCGCCGGGAAAGAAGTCCTCATCGCCGCTCCCGAAACCATTGTGGAACATCTTCCCCAGCTTGCCGATCTGACCATTGAAATGGTTGACATAACGAAGATAGAGCTGTAGAAAAAAGCACCCGCGAGGGTGCTTTTCATCTTTTATAGATCCACCTTTTCATATCTCCGCACCGCCGCCTTTGTGGCGAGGGGCAAGGTGACGAAATAGATCACCAAGCCTGCGGCCAGCAGGGGCAGCTGCCTGAGATTCCCTGCCGCCGAGGTGTCGTTGAGCCACAGCAGCATGGGGAAGTGGGGGAGCGCTTCACAGATCAGCATCACCACTGCCGTGGGAATGAGCGCGATGACATAGGCGGTGCCCACCTTGTAGCCGGTGCGGTAGAAGGTGGGGAGGAACACGCTGTTGAACACCGCGTAGATGACGAGGGCGGCGGCGAAAAGTGCCACGTTAGCATCCAGCCCCACGGGATTGGTACCGTGGGGATTGATCTTTGCGCCGAGTATGGCGAAGGGCACGGCAATCACCAGCCCGATCAATTCCATAATGGCGCAGAAGGCGGCAGAGGAGCGCGCCGTGTCCCCTTTGCGGATGGGCAGCAGCGCCGAGAAGTCCATGTCCCGCTGCTCACGGCCCTGCATAAAGGAGAAAAACAGACCCAGCGTGGCGTAGAAGAACACGACCGTATAGGGATAGGCGGGGATCAGCAGCATAATGCCGAAGAAGGCAAACACCCACGACATGGGATGGCATACCAGACGAAACTGCTTATACAAAAGCGCGGACATCCCATTCCCTCCTCTCCATGGCCACAATGATATCCTGCAGCGTATCGCCCTTATCGGCGTTGGTTGACATAAATTCTTGCAGCGAGCCGCTCTGTACCACCGTGCCGTCCTTGATGTAGACGATGTTGTGGGCGCAGCGCTCCAAATCGGAGGTGATATGGGTGGAGAAAAGGATGCTCCGTTCCCCGTCTGCCACCAGCGCGCGGAACAGCTCCGTCAATTCATCGCGGGACACGGGATCGAGGCCGCTGGTG
>JAFYVA010000005.1 GCA_017549325.1 Oscillospiraceae bacterium | reverse complement strand
GGTGCAGATCGCACGGGATTACCCGTGGGGCGACGGGCGCATGGAGATGCCCGTCTACGAAGGGCTCCCTTACCCCCTCTGGGGTCTGACGGCGAGGATCACCTATTATCTGTTGAAAGAAATGACGCCGCAATAAAAAAGACCGCCCACGGGCGGTCTTTTCTCATGATATCATACACTTATGCCAGCAGATGCTCCAGAAGGATCTTCAGACCCATCAGGATCAAAATCGCGCCGCCGGCGAACTCGGCCTTGGCCTTATACCGGGCGCCGAAGACATTGCCGATATACACACCGGCAAAAGAGATCACCAGCGTGGTGAGGCAGATGAGCAGCACCGCCGCGAAGATGGACACCGCCAGCGTCACCATGGAGAAGCTGACACCCACGGCGAGGGCATCGATGCTGGTGGCGATGGCCAACAGCAGCAGTTCCTTATGGCGCAGCGTACCGCAAGCGCACTCCTCCTCGTCCTCGTCTTTGCTCAGACTCTCGCGGATCATGTTGCCGCCGATGACTGCCAGCAGCACAAAGGCGATCCAGGGTGCAAGATTCGTCACATATTGGGCAAACTGAGAACCGAGGAACCAGCCGATGAGGGGCATCAATCCCTGAAAAACGCCGAAGTACACGGCGATCAGCAGTGCCTGCGGCACGCGCACCTTGGGCATCGCCAACCCCTTGCATACGGCAACGGCAAAAGCATCCATACTCAAGCCGATACCAATGAGAAAAATTTCCAACAGTTTCATACGTTTCTCCTCATAAGATAACAGAGATCTCTCTATCGATTTTCAAAGTAGACGGTGTCACGCGGCAGGTATAGGCCACCACCTGCACCCCCGCTGCGGCCGCCTCGCGCAGCGCCGCGCCAAAAGCAGGATGGGTCTCGTCGTTGGGGGCGAAGTCCTTCACGCCCTCCATCTGTACCACGAAAAAGACGGTGGCACGATGCCCCTGCTGCACCGCCTCCATGAGCTCACGGATGTGTTTGATGCCGCGCTCGGTGGGGGCATCGGGGAAGAATGCGTGTCCCTCCCGCTCCAGCGTGACACCTTTGACCTCTACCAGATGGAGTGATCCGTCCTCATGCTCCAGACAGAAGTCGATACGGGAATTTCCGTAACGGTACTCACTCCGTATCGTCACCGCCTGCGGGTCGTAGGTAGGGGCAAACTCGCCAAACACACGGTTGGGCGCTTGGGAGTCCATATTGATAAGCGTACTTCCCTTTTCCACGGCGATCAAGTCCCACGCCGTTTTGCGACTGGGATTGATGCCTTTTTCCAGATACACACAGGCATCGGGAACGAGCAGTTCACGGCAGCGGCCGGTGTTTTTCACATGGCACACCGTTTCAGTGCCGTCGATATCCACAAGGGCGATAAAGCGGTTGGGGCGGGCAATAAAGCGCCCTGCTTTGACTTCTCCGTACTGCATACGCTCCCCCCTCCCTACAGCTTCCGCTATTGTATCATACCTTTTTCTATTAGGGAAGTATATTTTTCGTGAGAGTGCATAGTTTTCTAACATTTTTTCGCATAACTAACAAATTTTTAGGAGCATTCTGTTTTTTACTTGCATTTATGCCAAATGTTTGGTACAATTACATCGTAAAATCATAATGGGAGGGGATTTGGAAATCATGGATTATTCCAATCTGTTCGTCTGTTTGATGGGTATCGGCACGGTTTTTGTTGGCCTCGTCTGCATCGTTGCACTGGTTTCGGTGATGAGCTGGGTCTGCCGTAAAACCGATCGCCCCAAGACCGCGGCACCTGTTACTGCCGCCCCTGCACCCGCTGTGGCCGCTCCTGCCGTCACTCCTGCAATGGTCGCCGCCGTTGCCGCCGTGATCGCCGAGGAGATGGGTACCAGCGTGGATGCCATCCGCATCGTTTCCATGAAAAAGCTGTAAGTTGTTAAGGAGGACAAGACAATGAAGAAATACAAGGTTAATGTCAACGGCACCGTGTTTGAGGTCGAGGTAGAGGATATCACCGGTACCGCCGCTGCCGCTGCTCCCGTGGCCGCACCTGTTGCTGCCCCCGCTCCCGCTCCTGTGGCTGCCGCTCCTGCCGGCGGTGAATCCGTCGCCGCTCCCATGCCCGGCAACATCCTCGCTGTCAACGTTGCAGCAGGTCAGGCCGTGAAGAAGGGCGATGTGCTGATGATTCTCGAGGCCATGAAGATGGAGAACGAGATCATGTCCCCCTGCGACGGTACTGTGGGCGTGGTCAACGTCACCAAGGGCGCTACTGTGGAGACCGGTACGCTGCTGTGCACCATCCAGTAACGGAGGGTGAGCAATGCAAGCTATTATCAATTTCTGTGAACAGACCGGCTTTTTCCAGTTTTTCCAAGGGGATAACTGGAAATGTGCAGTGATGATCGTCGTTGCCTGCGTGCTGCTGTTCCTGGGTATCGTCAAGAAGTTCGAGCCGCTGCTGCTGGTGCCTATCGCCATCGGTATGCTGGTGACCAACCTGCCCGGTGCCGGTATGTATCACGAGATCCTCTTCGCCGGCGGTCATATCCACTGGGATCTCTTCGGCGGTGCACCTATCACCGCTGAGTTCCTCACGGAGATGGCCGAGGTAGGCGTCAGCGCCGATGTGTTGAGCGCCGTATCTGTCGGCCAGAGCATCAGCATCGGCCTCATTGATATTCTGTATCTGGGTATCAAGCTGGGCATCTATCCCTGCCTCATCTTCATGGGCGTAGGCGCCATGACCGACTTCGGCCCCCTGATCGCCAATCCCAAGAGCCTGCTGCTGGGCGCTGCGGCACAGATCGGTATCTTCCTGACCTATGTGGGCTGCCGTCTGCTGGGCTTCACCGGCGCGGAGGCTGCCTCCGTGGGTATCATCGGCGGCGCTGACGGCCCCACCGCCATCTTCGTCACCGCCATGCTGGCCCCCGCTCTGCTGGGTCCCATCGCGGTATCCGCCTATTCTTACATGGCTCTTGTTCCCGTGATCCAGCCCCCCATCATGAAGGCGCTGACCACCAAGAAGGAACGGGAAATCGTGATGAAGCCCCTGCGGCCTGTCACCCAGCGGGAAAAGATCGTTTTCCCCATCGTGGTCACCAT
>JAFYVA010000065.1 GCA_017549325.1 Oscillospiraceae bacterium | reverse complement strand
TCAGCGCCCAGCGCAGCGTGGAGAACCCCAACTTCGGCATGAAGGTGCTGGCCTTCTCCACGGTGCTGAACACGGTGCTGAACTTCCTGCTGATCTACGGTAAGTGCGGCTTCCCCATGATGGGTATTCAGGGCGCGGCACTGGCCACGCTGCTGGCCCGCGTGGCGGAGGTGGTCATCTGCGTCATCTACGCTGCCAAGGATAAGCGTATGCCGCTGGATCTCCGCGCCATGCTGCGTCCCGGCCGCGAGATGCTGCGCCGCTTCGTAAAATACGCCTCCCCCGTGGTGGTCAACGAGGCCATCTGGGGTCTGGGCAACAGCCTGCTGACGGTCATCATCGGCTACACCACCATCTCCGTGGAGTTCCTGGCCGCCTACGCCGTTACCGGCAATCTGGGCCGTCTCTTCCTGGTGGTCTGCTTCGGTCTCGGTGCCGCCACCGCCGTGGTGGTGGGCAAGGCCATCGGCGAGGGTAAGAGCCACGACGAGATCATGTCCCTGAGCCGCTGCCTCATCTACTTCTCCGTCCTCGTCAGCGCCGGCATCGCCATCATCGCGCTGCTGCTGATCCCCATTCTGTTCCAGCCGGTGATCTTCCCCCTGTTCAAGCTCTACGGCGACACCGCCAAGATCGCCGTGGCGCTGGCAGTGACCGCCTTTGCCGCCACGCCCCTCCACGCCAACGCCGTCACCACCATTACCGGTGTGCTGCGTGCCGGCGGCGACAGCTTCTGGTCGGCCGTGCTGGATGTAGGCCCCCAGTGGCTGGTGGCCCTGCCGCTGACGGCCGTCTTTGCCCTGTTCGTGGACGGCGGCATTCACTACTGGCTCATCGCCATCGCCATCCATTTCGACGGCGTGGTGAAGATCCCCCTTTGCTACCTGCGCTGCCGCACCGATAAGTGGATCCACGACGTCACGCTGCCGGAGGGTCGAGAATGAGTCTGTTTCGCTGCCCTATCTGTCACAGCCCTCTGTCGGTGGATAACCGCACCTACCGCTGCCCGCAGGGCCACTGCTATGACATGGCCAAGGAGGGTTACACTCACCTGCTGCCGGTGCAGCACAAGCACTCCCAAAACCCCGGCGACGATAAGGCCATGGTGCGCTCGCGCCGCGCGTTCTTAAGCAAAGACTACTATGCCCCTCTGCGGCGTACACTGGAAAAGCTGGCACTGCAATACACCCCCGCAGACGGCGCCGTACTGGACAGCGGCTGCGGCGAGGGCTACTACACCGCCGCCATCGAAGCGGCACTGACGCAGGAGGGCATCGCCCACCGTCTGGCCGCCGTGGACATCTCCAAGGAGGCCGTGCGCCTCACCGCCAAATCATTGCAGGCGGGCGAGAGCGCCGTGGCCTCGGTGTACCACCTGCCCGTAGGCGACGGAAGCATCGATTTCCTCCTCAACTGCTTCTCTCCCCTCGCCATCGACGAGTTCCGCCGCGTGGTGAAACGGGGCGGCCACTTCGCCTATGTGGTTCCCGCCGCCGAGCACCTGTGGCAGATGAAAGAGGTGCTCTACGATGCCCCCTACCCCAACGAGGTCAAGCGCACCCCCTACGAGCATTTCCGCTATGTAGATGTTCTGGAAGTGCGCGATACCATCACCCTCGACAACCGGGAGGACATCTTCGCCCTGTTTCAGATGACGCCCTACAGCTGGAAAACGCCGGAAGAGGGCGTGAACCGTTTGAGATCCCTCGATACGCTGACCACCGAGATCGCCTTTCACATCCATCTGTTCGAAAAGGAGTGAGCCGATGCACTGCTGCGTCCTGTTTGCCTCCCCCCGCGGGAAGGAGAGCAACACCCTTGCCCTGACAAATGAATTTCTCGCCGCGTGGCACGCAGCGGGCAACCGCTCTACTTTCCACAGCCTGTATGAGCTGAACATCGCCCCCTGCCGCGCCTGTCGCGGCTGCCAAGGGGACTTCACTGCCCCCGCCTGTGTCATCGATGATGACATGACGGATATCTTCGGCGACATTCTCCGTGCCGATTTGGTGGTGCTGGCCTCCCCCATCTACAACTGGGGCCCCACCGCACCCATGAAGGCGGCACTGGACCGCTGCATCTACGCATTGTGCAAGTTCTACCGCGGCACAGGGGAGAAGGGTCCCTCTCTGTGGGAGGGCAAGCCCATCGCCGTTATCACCTCGGCGGGCTACCGCATTGAAAAAGCCACCGACCTGTGGGAAGAGAGCCTGCGCCGCACCTGCAAGCACGCCTCTCTCCGCTTTCTGGGACTGTACGGTGAGCGCCACCGCAGCTATACCGAGCCCTTTATGAACGAAGAACGCGCCGAAAATGCCCGCGCCTTTGCCCGCGGGATCATGGAGCAGCTATGAACGAAGAATTCCCGGTCAACCGCACACAGCGCCGCAGACGGCGGCGCAGACGGCGCATCCTGCCCCTGCTGGCAGTGGTGCTGCTCTTTCTTGCGCTGCTGGCACTGGTAATCGTCGTGGCCCGCTCGCTGCGCGCCAAGCCCGAGCCGCCGCCTGTCGACCCCCACGCAGGGCAGGTCTATGTCAACAACGGCGCCAACATGGTCTGGCTCACCCCCGTGGACGGCGTGGCCGTAAATCCCCTCCTGCGCAGCGACTTCATCATGCTGGAGGGTCATCCCCACTACATGGGCACCGCGTTCACCGTAGAGCGGGGCGTGGATCTGTCCACCTATCAGCCCACCGTGGATTGGGCGAAGGCTTCGCAGGAGATCGACTTTGCCATTCTCCGCATCGGCTACCGCGGCTACACCAAGGGCTATTTGCAGCCCGACACCGCCTTTGAGCACCACTACAAGGGCGCGACAGACCACGGCGTGGATGTGGGCGTGTACTTCTTCTCTCAGGCCCTGACGGCGCAGGAGGGCCGCGAGGAGGCCGAGTATGTCCTCTCCCTTCTCGATGGCCGCGACTTGCAGCTCCCCATCTACTTCGACTGGGAGAATGTCAGCGCCGAAGATGCCCGCACCTACGGCTACGACTACGAAAATTTGACCGACAGTGCCGTCGCTTTCTGCAACACGCTGCGGGATGCAGGGTATGATGCAGGCGTATACCTCAACCGCCAGCAGGGCTATTACCACTACGATATCGCCCGTCTCTCCCCGTATCAGCTATGGGTAGCCGACCTGAACCGCTATCCCGATTTCTACTACGCCCACGATCTGTGGCAATACACCTTCACCGCCACCCTCCCGGGCATCCCCGGCGTGGTGGATATGAATTTGCGGTTTTTGGAGAAATAAAGAACCCCCTCTGCACAACGGGTGCAGAGGGGTATTTATCTATGCGGCGGGGTGAGGGTGCCCGTGAAGCAAAGCGGAACAAATACCCTTGGGGTACACCCCGCCCTACAAGTTCTATGGAAGTCTCTTGCGATGTTGTAGGGGTCGATGCCCACATCGACCCGCCGTCTAACGAAACACCCCTTGTGTTGACGGGCCGATGTGGGCATCGGCCCCTACAAATTTTACCGAAAGCCTTCTTGTTTTTTCGTAGGGCGGCCTGCCCTCAGGCCGCCGCCGTTCACCAGAATATTTTCGTAAGATACAGCGCAGAGCTTTTATTATTTCGATACAGGTCCATCTGCGGCGATTTGCCGATAGAACACCGTACCCAAAAATCCTGCGACCAACATCACCCACAACAGGATTAGCAACCACCATAGTTGGAAACGATTTGCTAAAAACATTACACTAAGCAATAGGCCGCTTGCATACCGCACCGATGCCAAGATGTGCATGGCAATCAGCCCAACCACCGCAACAAGGAGGATAACCAGCCACGCAATCCGCGGCACTGGCCACTTGCTTTCCTTTGCGGGGGTAGGCACAGCCGCAGGTGCGCTCGTCGTCTCGCTTTCACGCAGCAGCAGATAGTCGGTACTTACTCCGAACAGGCGGCTCAGGGCGATGACATTCTCTGTGTCGGCTATGGATGCACCCGATTCCCACTTGGAGAGGGCTTGACGGGACACCTTGATTTGCTGCGCCAGTTCCTCTTGACTCCAGCCCCGCGCCTTACGGAGCATTTGCAGCTTCTCACCAAATTCCATAGGGCAGCCTCCTTTCTTTGGCCTTATCATACCAAAAAGAGCACGTAAAGTCTACCTACCCTGCCTTACAATTCCGCAACCAGAGTTTACACCATGAAAAAAGAGGGCGCAGCGCGCCCTCTTTTTTAGCTCTTCTTACTATGGAGCGCCTTCATGCGCTTTTCGTGGTTCAAAATGGTCTTGCGGATGCGGAGGTTCTTGGGAGTGACCTCCAGCAGCTCATCGTCGCCCAGGAACTCCAGGCACTGCTCCAGGCTCATCTTGCGGGGCGGCACGAGACGCAGTGCCTCATCGCTGCCGCTGGCGCGCATGTTGGTCTGCTGCTTGCGCTTGCAGACATTCACCGTCACGTCCTCCAGCTTGGGACTGACGCCCACCACCATGCCGGCGTACACATCCACGCCGGGGCCGATGAACAACGCGCCGCGATCCTGCGCGTTAAACAGGCCATAGCTGACGCTCTCGCCCGTCTCGAAGGACACGAGAGAGCCGGTGTTGCGGCGGGTCAGCTCACCCTTGTAGGGGGCGTAGTTATCAAAGACGCTGGCCATGATGCCCTCGCCGCGGGTGTCGGTGAGGAACTCGTTGCGGTAGCCGAAAAGACCGCGGGAGGGAACTAAGAACTCCACCTTCATGCGGTTGCCCACGGGGGTCATCTCCAGCAGGTCGCCCTTGCGGCCGCCCAGCTTCTCAATGACGGCGCCCACACACTCGGAGGGCACATCCACCACCAGACGCTCGATGGGCTCGCACTTCTTGCCGTCGATCTCCTTGTACAGCACGCGGGGGGGAGAGACCTGCAGCTCATAGCCCTCGCGGCGCATGGTCTCAATGAGGATGGACAGGGACATCTCGCCGCGGCCGGCCACGTTGAAGGCCTCGGTGGAGTCGGTGTCGGTGACGCGCAGGGAGACGTCCTTCATGGTCTCCTTGTACAGGCGCTCACGCAGCTGGCGGGAGGTGACGAACTTACCCTCGCGGCCGGCGAAGGGGGAGTCGTTGACGGAGAAGGTCATCTCGATGGTGGGAGCGGAGATCTGGACGAACTCGATGGGCTCCACACAGGTGGGAACGCAGATGGTGTCGCCGATGGTGATC
>JAFYVA010000064.1 GCA_017549325.1 Oscillospiraceae bacterium | reverse complement strand
GGGGATCGGGTACTGGAACCCGTGGCCCACGGCGTCACCCTCGGTCATGATCTCAATGAAAGCTTTGTTGATCATGTCCATTTCCTTCTGGCAGTCTCCGTAGGTGAAGTCCTGCTCCTTGCCGCCCACGATGGCGGGCAGAGCCTCCAGATCGCGGGGGACGGTCCAGTCCAGCGTGATGTTGGAGAAGGGAGCCTGGGTGCCCCAGCGGCTGGGGGTGTTGACGCCGTAGACGAAGGACTGGATGCACTGCTTGACTTCCTTCTGGGTCAGGTTATCCGTGCGGACGAAGGGGGCCAGATAGGTGTCGAAGGAGGAGAAGGCCTGTGCGCCGGCCCACTCGTTCTGCATGATACCCAGGAAGTTCACCATCTGGTTGCAGAGGGTGGACAGGTGGCTGGCGGGAGAAGAGGTGATCTTGCCCACCACGCCGCCGAGACCCTCCTGAATCAGCTGCTTCAGGCTCCAGCCTGCGCAGTAACCGGTCAGCATGGACAAATCGTGGATGTGGATATCGGCGTTGCGGTGTGCCTCGGCCGTCTCGGCATCGTAGATCTCGCTGAGCCAGTAGTTGGCGGTGATGGCGCCGGAGTTGGACAGGATCAGACCGCCCACGGAATAGGTAACGGTGGAGTTCTCCTTCACGCGCCAGTCGTTGATCTGCAGGTAGTTGTCCACCAGATCCTTGTAGTTGAGCAGGGCGCTGTTGACATTACGCACCTTCTCGCGCTGCTTGCGGTAGAGGATGTAGGCCTTGGCCACATCGGCATAGCCGGCCTCGGAGAGGACCTTTTCCACGCAGTCCTGAATATCCTCCACGGCGATGAGGTCGTTCTTGATCTTGGATTCGAACTCTGCCGTCACGCGCAGAGCCAGCATATCCATCACGCTGGGATGATAGGGCTTTTTCAGCGCATCGAACGCCTTGGTAATGGCAGCGCTGATCTTGGTGATGTTAAAATCTGCAACGCCACCGTCGCGTTTTGTCACCTGATACATAGTGTAGCTCCTCTCTCATGTTGCTATCTGCCCCTATTTTGGGGACAGTTGTGTATTTTGGGGGTATACTACACAATATCTTGTGCAGTATACCCCCAAAGTATACTCTATATTCATTTGCAAGTCAACAATATCTGGTATTATTTTTTTGACAAAAAACACTATATATAGTTGTGCATAAATCCGAATCAGTCCGTAGATACGCCGCGAAGGGCCGCTTCTCCCACAAAAGGACGGACGATCTCGCACCAGCGGCACAGATCTTCCTCAGTCGGAGCGCTCAAGCCGGAGCAGAGCACGCTGTCGCGGTCGGTATAGCACTGGATGAAATAGCGTCGGGCACCCTCGATCCACGCACCGATGGCGCGGAAATCCTCATCGGTGTGGTATTCCGCCACAGCGGTCGTTCGCAGTTCATAGTCCACCGCACCCGTTTTCAGGAAAGCAAGACTCTCGTTGACAGCAGCAAGGTCAAACGTCTCCAAGCCGATGGTGGCGGCGTATTTCTCGGGTGAATTCTTGATATCCATCGCCACATAGTCCACCAACCCCTCTTCCACCAGCGCGCGGAGACGCGCGGGATGGTTGCCATTGGTGTCCATCTTGATGGCAAAGCCGAGGGCGCGGATCTCCCGCAGCAGCGGAGCCAGATCCCGCAGCAAGGGCTCGCCGCCGGTAAAGGCCACGCCGTCCAGCAGACCCTGCCGCTTTTTCAGGAACGCAAGGAGCGCGGCATCATCCATGACCGCCTCACCGCCACCAATCAACTCGCTATTATGACAAAACGGGCAGCGGAAGTCGCAGCCACCCAGAAACACCGTGCAGGCCACGCGGCCGGGGAAATCCAGCAATGTCAACTTTTGCAAACCCTGTATCAACATCTATACCGCCTCCTTTGTTCAGAACACAATATATTGTATTCTGCGCCGCAGCGTTTGTCAATGCACACTTCTGTGCAAAATCCGTGTTCACAATTTGTTCTTTTGACAGCAGCGCCCTCCTATGGTACGATTTGCGTGTCTGACGCGTTTTAACACGCCGACAAGGGAAAGGAGCCATATCATGAGAAATTATAAACTGATCACCGACTCTTCCGCCAATCCCGCCGTTACCGCACTGGGCGCCACCTCTGTTCCGCTGAAGGTGCTGTTGGGTATCCACGAATATGTAGACACGCCCGAGCTGAATACCGCCCTGCTGCTGGAGGATATGAAGCACTATAAGGGCTCTTCCGGTTCTGCCTGCCCCTCCGTGCAGGATTTTCTCGACGCCTTCGGCGATGCCGATGAGATTTTCGTCGCCACCATCAGCAGCGGTGTCTCCGGCTGCTATAATGCTGCCGCCATTGCCGCCAATATGTACATGGCGGACAACAGCGGCAAAAAGGTCTTTGTATTGGATTCTCTCACCACCGGCCCCGAGCTACAGCTCATTATGGAGCAGCTGCACCAACTGGTGCAGACAGAGCGCTCCTTCGAAGAGATCTGCCGTGAGATCCGGGCCTATCGCAAGCACACCCATCTCCTGTTCGCACTGGAGTCGCTGGAGAATCTGGCCAAAAACGGTCGATGCAGCATGGTGACGGCCAGAGCCGCCGGCATCCTGGGCATCCGTCTGGTAGGCCGCGCCAGCGACGAGGGAACGCTGGAACCGCTGCACAGGTGCCGCGGCGAAAAGCAGGCGCTGCACCGTCTCTTCGACTCTATGAAAGAGGCGGGCTTCCGGGGCGGCAAGGTGCGTATCGCCCACACATACAACCCCCGCGCTGCCGTGCAGCTGACCGCCATCATTCACGAGGAGTTCCCCCACTGCGATGTGGAGATCGTCCGTAACGGCGGCCTGTGCACCTTCTATACCGAGAACGGCGGCATCCTGCTGGGCTTTGAGGGCTGAGTCATCTGCCAGCCAGATAGGCCATGTAATCGCGTGCCTTCACCACATAGCGGCCGGCACTGGCAAGATTTTCTGCAATTTCCTCTTCCGTCACCTCACGGCGCACCTTGCCGGGCATACCCACCACCAGTGAGCCGTCGGGAATAACTGCGCCCTGAGGCACCAGTGCCCCGGCACCGATAATGCAGTCGCGTCCGATGACCGCGCCGTTGAGGACGATAGCACCCATACCGATCAGCGTATTGTCGCCCACCGTGCAGCCGTGGAGGATCACACCGTGTCCGACGGTACAATCGTCGCCCACAATGAGGGGATAATCCAGATCGTTGTGAAGCACACAGTTGTCCTGAATGTTGGTGCGCTGACCGATCACCACAGGCGCATGCTCAGCACGGAGCACCGCGCCAAAAAACACGCTGCTCTCGGCACCGATGACAATGTCACCCATCACGGTGGCGTTGGGCGCAACAAAAACGGTAGGATGGATCCGGGGCGTTTTCATAAGTGTACTCCTCCTGCTTGCTTGGTGTTTTCAGCATACTATGACCGTTTGAAAAAGTAAACTCCTTTTCTTGCCGCAACAAGTAAATTTTCCCATCTTCCTTTTTTGCATATCTCTTGCCGCAACGGGAAAATCTATGCTTGCGATACCCAATCGACATTCATTCGCGGATATATGGCGGATGAATGATGACGCAAGAAAGGAGCGCGTAAAGCCATGTCTAGCAAGAACAGCAACAAGCTGAATGTCCCCGAGGCCAAGGCCGCTATGGACAAGTTCAAGATGGAGGCCGCCAACGAGGTGGGCGTCAATCTCAAGCAGGGCTACAACGGCGACCTGACCTCCCGCGAGGCCGGCTCCGTCGGTGGCCAGATGGTCAAGAAGATGATCGAGTCTTACGAGAAGAGCCTGTAACCTGACATTCTCAGAGCAGCAATTTTCTCCTGATAAAAAGAACCGCCCCCGGGCGGTTCTTTTTTCAGCCTATCAAACGGTCTTTTCACTATACACGGTCAGATTTTTATGGTATACTGTTTCATTATATACCGATTCGTTTGGGGGAGGTGACGTCCCATGGCCTTTCGCGCGCATCTGAAAACCGTGAATACCCACCGCCGTTTGGTACGGCGCTACTGCTTCAAGCTGGGTCTGTACCGGCAGGGTCTGCTCCACGACTTGAGCAAATACTCCCCCACCGAGTTTTTGCGGGGCATCAAGTTCTATCAGGGATATCGCAGCCCCAACGATGCCGAGCGCTATCACAACGGCGTGAGCCTGTCGTGGCTGCACCACAAGGGCCGCAACCGCCACCACTTCGAGTACTGGATCGACTACTGCCTCCGCGCCGACGGCAGCGTGTACATCGGCGGGTGCAAAATGCCCAAACGATATGTAGCGGAGATGTTCTGCGACCGCATCGCCGCCTGCCGCGTCTACCAGAAGGAAAAATACACCGACGCCTCGGCGTGGGAGTACTATCAGCGGGCCAAGGACTTAAAGCACACCGATGCCTCCCGCTTCATGCACGAGGATACGGCGCGTCTGCTGGAGCGCTGGCTGGAACTGCTGAAAGACAGAGGCGAGGAGGAGGCCTTTTCCCTCATCCGCCGCGAGCTGCAGGATAAGCAGTATTAAACTCTTCAGAAATCGACACAAAAGCAGGGGAAACAGATAAGTTTCCCTTGCTTTTTTCTCGCCTTCGGTATACAATGTTGCGGTGAATGTTTTTAGAAAGGCGACTTGTCTTTATGAATCCCTATAAGACCCGGCAGGGCGGCGCCACTGTCACGGTATTCGTTCCCTACGACTGCCGCAACAACTGCCCGTTCTGCATCAACAAAAAAGAATACGCCGATTGCAGCGGTTTCTCTCTGGAGAAGATCCTCGACTCCATCCGCACGCTGGATGCCATCACCCCCTATTGTGATTTCGTGTTCACCGGCGGCGAGCCTCTGGCCGATCTTAAGGCCCTGCAGCAGATGCTGGATGCCATCCCCACCACCCATAAGGTGTACATCAACACCACCTTCCCCGTGCAGGAGCACATCTCTCTGGAGGAGATGCTGGCCTTCACCGAGCGCAACAAAGGGAAGATCACCTGCATGAACATCTCCCGCCATTTGCAGAAGTATGTGGAGGAGTCCCCCGATGAGGTGATCGCCAAGATCGCCTGTCCCACCCGCATCAACTGCGTGCTGTACAAGAAGTATCCCGCAGAGCAGCTGCCCGCCTATGTGGAGCGCTTCCTGCCCTACGGGATCCCCATCCAGTTCCGCTACGACTACACCGAGACGACGCCGGAGAACCTGTACGAGGAGGAGAACGACCCCATCCTGCAGGATCTCAAGCGCCTCTTCACCTACCGCGGTCTCGACGGCTGCCGTATGCGTAACGGCTTCCATTTCGAGTACAAGGGTCTGCACATGACCTACCACAAGACGCTGCCCTACTCCACCATCGTGGAGACGGACGAGAACGGTGTCACCTACGACATCCTCTATGACGTGCTCATCAAGCAGAACGGCGACATCCACTCCGACTGGACAGGCGTAGAGATGAATGTGGACGCCTACCGCAAGGTGGTCTACGAGCCCTACGACCTCCGCGTACTGGACGGCACCATTGATTTCTAAATAGCAAAATCCACCCGCAAGGGTGGATTTTTTGTTTGATAACCCGTTCTTTACATCAAAAATTGTTCGTGTTAAACTAAAAGCAAGCAATACTTGCGCAAATGCAAGCCCCGGTTGGTTTACTCTGGAAAATATATCCGTTACATTGGAGGTACAGAATATGAAACTATCGGAACGATTGACAGAACTTAGAAAAGAGAAAAATCTCTCCCAGGCAGAGTTGGCCGATGCGCTCAATGTATCCCGTCAGTCGGTGTCACTTTGGGAAAACGGCAGCACCGTCCCTGCACTGGATAAACTGCAATTCCTGGCGGAGTTCTACGGTGTGACCATCGACGAGCTGTTTTACCCCGTGGAGAAAAAGCAAAAGCCCCAAGAACAAGCAGCCTCGCCACAGATGGAAGAAAAGCATAAAAGAAAATGGTTTTGGCTCTGCGCCGCCGCAGTGGTCATCGTGTTACTCGTCGGCATACTGATCGCCGCCATCGGTCACAAGGAGACCACAAAAGAACCAACGCCGATTGGTGAACTTGAAGGCATTGTGATTGAAACAGATAGAACACAAGATTTTGAACTAGAATAGCACTTCTCAAGGGAGGAGGTGAGGGAATATGAAGGGAAAAAAGATTTTGGCATTGGTGCTGGCCTGTATGATGTTGCTGGGCTGCCTCGGCGTTTCTGCCGCCGCAGCGCAGCCGCAGGAAACGGGTGATGTGGTCATTATGGCAACAAATCGTTTTAACACAACGGTTCCTGCTAACACAGCAGTACAAACTGGGAACAGTTTCTCGCTGTATCCGGGAGATGTCGTTACAATCAAGGCAACATATGCACCGTTTAGCGCCAATATGGACATTGGCCTTATCGCACCCAACGGATTGTTCTACTGTCTCAGCGGCAGCAACGGCGTGTTCGATGAAGCCATCGAAGTCGACCAACGAGGCCAGTACACACTGGCCATCCGCAACCGCTCGTCGGTGTCGATCACAGTCTCCGGCCATGTCACCTATTAACGCCAACTAGATAAAAATCCAACACAAAATTAACACGACACACCATACAATGTCACAAGGAGGAAATTTATGAAAAAGAAATTCTTATCCCTTCTCTTGGCACTTGCGATGTGCCTGTCCCTCAGTGTCCCCGCATGGGCGGCAGAGACTACATCGGCTAATATTGACACCGTTAACATCGTGGACAACAATGGTGTTATCCTTGAATTTGGTTTAGACAAGCATAATTCTTCACAGCTCTCGTATGAAAAGAGTAGCTATACTGAACCTGATGGATTAGCGGGAACGAAAGTTACTGTTTTCGAAGAAAATCCTGATGGAACCCGAAATCTCGTAGGTACAGTAAGCTATTCTTGGGTCGTCTCTAATTATACTGGTGGTGAAAACGGACTATACAGATTAACTTTTATATGGCGTGGTGATATACCTCTTTACAGCATCTATGTCGAAAACTACGTATTGAGAAAAACAAGCTCTACTGGTTCAATTGTTGATCAGGGAACAAGAACCATATATGCAAATGGGCAGTCTTCTGGCAGTCGAGATATAAACACATTTCATACAACTTCTAATATCGAAACAATGTATATGCGGGCTGATCGTCTAACAGGAAATGCTATGGGCGATTACATTGCATTTTATACTGCTTATTTTACGCAAGTGATTACTGTTAACTAAACGGCGAATAAAAAAAAGTATTTCTATGACATTTAAGACCCTTGATTTTTTTACTAACCAAATCGCTAATGTTTCTGCTCTAAAAAATGTGTCTATTCAAATAGGCGATTGGAGAGGACATGCTATGGGCTTTATCTCCAAATCCGATGACACGCTTGTTTTGATGGCAATCTCGATTGAACCTTGTCCTTTAGAGCAACTTCTATCATCTTCCTCTCTTCGTACAGGAAGCCACTCCATTCCTATACAGTCATCATCTTGTTCTCGCCCTTCAGATTATATCGGACGCGATGGTACATTTGTAAATCTATCCATGTTGATGCAAGCTGGATGGTCTCCGTGTAACGAAATTTTTTCTTCCTCAATTTGGATAGAAGATTTTTATTACACATCTCTTTCTTTGGGCATTTCGTTTTCTGATATTCCACAGATTACCGAGGGTTCTCTACTTTTTCTTGAGAATTGAATGTCAAATAATAATAGTTAACCCTCACACCCCCTCTGCCCTTTTCGGGCGGAGGGGGCGTTTTCTTTATCTGTCGATTTTTTATCTCTCCCTGTTCTTCTCCAACTGCTCCGCGGGCACGGAGGCGTGGATGGCACTGAAATACTGATAAAAAGGCAGCAGCTTGCGGAAGCCCGCAATGATATCCTCGGCCAGCTGGGGCGAGTAGATCCGCTCATCCAGCGGTCCTTCCCACGCAAGGGACAAGCCCTTCTTCTGATACCACGGACGCAGTTCCTCGCAGACCTGACCGCGGCTGCGGGCGTATTCTTCACCCTGCAAGGTGAAGATGCCGTCCTG
Organism: Oscillospiraceae bacterium; assembly: GCA_017549325.1. Next base: position 4,929 of record JAFYVA010000064.1, on the reverse strand, counting down.
TTCCAACTGCCGCGAGAGGGCCAGCAGCTCCTCGGGGTGGGCATCGATGCGCTGGCGGTAGGCCGTCATCAACGCTGCCGCAGGTGCCCAGAAGCCGAGACCGTAGCTGTAATACTCCGGCGCGATCTCAAACCAAAAGGTGGGGCGGCCCGTCCAGTCCTTATCCCCCGTGCGGATGCACCACCACAGGTGATCCTTATAGGGGCCGCGACCAAACAAACGGCGGGCATCGCGATAAATGCGGGATACCTTCAACATCAGCGGCTCGTCCGGCAGCATCTCATGTACAGCCTCGTACACCTCTGCACCCAACTCCTTCACAGGCTGCAAAAGTGCCTCCTGATACACCTGCTTATGCTCCATGAACCAGCCCCGCTCGTTGTTGAAGCGGATGCCCCACATGAAATCTACGGCTGCATCGGTAAAGCCCTGAAACATGGTTTTGCACCTCCGTTGTCTTTTTTCTTGTCCGCTATTGTAACCCGCAGAAGAAAAATTTTCAAGTGTTGCAATTACGACTTTACTTCTCCGAAATTCGTGACATAATAAATATGTAAAACGTAACACAACAACACAACATATCACAGATTTTGAAGGGAGAACGACAATGAACAGAGCTGTTTTCGAGAAACTGAACTACGGTTTGTATGTACTGGGCGTGGCACAGGACGGTAAGGATTACGGCTGCCTCATCAGTTCCTTTGCCCAGGTCACCAGCGGCAATCCCCGCAAGTGCACCATCACCGTCAACAAGGATAACCGCACCGCCGACGCGATCCTCGCCTCCGGTACCGTCGCCGTCACCATGGTGGCCGAAGGTGCCGACCGCGACGTGCTCAAGGTCTTCGGCTACAAGTCCGGCCGCGTGTCAGATAAGTTTGCCGGTCTCGAGGTTTCCCGCGACGGTAACGGCAACCCCTATCTGCCCGCTCTGGGCGCCGCCTGGGTGAGCCTGAAGGTGGTGGAGAAGGTGGACATCGGCAACTTCTACCTCTTCATCTGCGACGCCGTGGAGGGCGAGCTGGTGAATGACAGCCGTCTGCTGACCATGGACGAGTTCCTGGAGAAGGGTAAGTTCGCCGCTCCTCCCACCGCTTCCGTGTACCGCACCATGAGCAGCGACGAGGGTTGGGTCTGCCCCATCTGCGGCTATCACTACGAGAAGGACGAGATGCCCGAGGGTTACATCTGCCCCCTGTGCCGCTGCCCCGGCGAAAAGTTTGTGAAAAAGACCGCCTGATAGGATATAAAAAGACCGCCCCTGGGAGGGCGGTCTTTTTTTGTTGCACTCAGATACCGGCGGCCACGCTGTCCTCGCAGGAGCGCATCGCCTCCAGCGTTTTGTCCAGCAGCTCATCCAGCGTCCAGCCCAGACGCTCAGCACCGGTGTTGATGACGTCGCGGGAACAGCCGGCGGCGAACTTCTTATCCTTGAACTTCTTCTTCAGGCTGCTCAGCTCCATATCCTTGCAGCTCTTGCTGGGACGCATACGGGCGGCTGCACCGATCAGGCCCGTCAGTTCGTCGGCGGCGAAGAGCACCTTCTCCATCTCGTGGACGGGCTCTACATCGCAGCACAGACCGTAGCCGTGGGAGCAGACGGCGTGGATGAACTCGGCATCGCAGCCCGCCTTTTCCAGCAGCTCGGGAGCCTTGAGACAATGCTCATCGGGCCACATACCGTAGTCGATGTCGTGCAGCAGACCCACGGTAGCCCAGAAATCGGCATCCTCGCCGTATCCCAACTCGTTGGCATACCAGCGCATAACACCCTCCACCGTCAGGGCGTGCTGGATGTGGAAGGGTTCTTTGTTGTACTCGCGCAGAGCATTCAGCGCGACTTCACGGGAGATGATCTGTTTCATCGGGGTATGCCTCCGTTCTTTTGTATAGTACTGTTATTTTATCACGGAAAAAATGCCTACGCAAGAGCATTTTCCAGCATGGCGAGCACCTGCTGCATATGGCGCACTTCCTCCCGCAGCAGCCCCCGGTACAGCTCCCCTCCCCCGCTGACGGGCGGCGGAGCCGGCTGAGGCCGCAGCGGTCGCTCCGGCACAGCGGGCATATTCTGCACCGGCATCATCCCCTCAAACCGCCCCTGCTCTCCACTGGGATAGGGATCCTCCTGCGGATTCACCCGCTGCCACACGCTTGCCGCCATGGCGGCATCATATTTGTCCATGTATGATCGCTCCTTTCCGCGCCATACTATGCCAAAAGCGAAAAATAGGTGCCTCCCCCGTTGCATTTTTCGCTATCTTCTGTTAAGATATTGGACTTGAGGGGGATACTTTCCCTTTTCTTAAAACTGTTGCAAATGTCACACCTTCATTTGTCGAAGTGTGGTATCCTATAGCTGCGGAAATACCGGAACAAAGGAGGCGGTCCCCATGCTGGAACTGCAGAACATTTCCTATCGCGTTTCCACTCCCGACGGGGAAGTGGACATTTTAAAGAATATCTCCATCACCATTCCCGATCACCGTCTGGTGGTTTTTACCGGCCCTAACGGCGGCGGCAAGACCACGCTGGCGAAGGTCATCATGGGTCTTGTGCAGCCCACCGGCGGCAAGATCCTGTATAACGGCGAGGACATCACCGGCCTTTCCATCACCGAGCGCGCCCAGAAGGGCATCAGCTACGGTTTCCAGCAGCCTCCCCGCTTCAAGGGCATCACGGTCAACGACTTGCTGCTGTTGGCTGCCGGTGAGAAGAAGCTGAGCAAGGACCGCTGCTGCCAGTATCTGACCAAGGTGGGTCTGTGCGCCAACGACTATCTCGACCGCGAAGTGGATGTCTCTCTCTCCGGCGGCGAGGTCAAGCGCATTGAGATCGCCACCATTCTGGCCCGCGGCAGCGATGTGATGATCTTCGACGAGCCTGAGGCCGGCATCGACCTGTGGAGCTTCGCCCGTCTGACCGAGACCTTCGAGCAGATCCATCAGGAGGACAAGGCCACCATGATCATCATCTCCCATCAGGAGCGCATCATTCGTCTGGCCGACGAGATCGTGGTGATCGCAAACGGTGAGATCGCACACCGCGGCGACTGTGAGCAGATATTCCCCCTGATTTTGGCCGACACGCTGGGCGGCTGCCCCGTGATCGAGAGAAAGGAGGCTGCTACCGTATGATGAACGAACTGGATAAGAGCTTACTGGAAAAAATTGCTGACCTGACCGGCACCCCCACCGCTGCACTGAACATCCGCAAGGACAGCGGCTGCGCCGCCCGTCAGTCTACCGAGTATATTACCATCTCCTCCAAAACCGACGGTAAGGAGGGCATCGACATCCGCATCAAGGATGGCACCAAGGGTGAAAAGTGCTTCATCCCCGTGATTATCAGCAAGTCCGGTCTCTCCGAGATGGTCTACAACGACTTCTATATCGGCGATGACTGTGATGTGGAGATCGTGGCCGGCTGCGGCATTCACAACTCCGGCTGCAACGAGAGCCGCCACGACGGCGTCCACACCTTCTACATCGGTAAAAACTCCCGCGTGCGCTACGCGGAGAAGCACTACGGTGAGAACGATCCCGGCCAGACGGGACAGAATGTGATGAACCCCAAGACCGAGGTCTTTATCGGCGAGAATTCCGTTATGCAGATGGACACGGTGCAGATCCGCGGCATCGACTCCACCCGCCGCGAGACGGCCTTCCACTGTGAGGCCGGCAGCGAGGTGGTGGTCACCGAGCGTCTGCTGACCCACGGCAAGCAGGTGGCCGAGAGCGACATGGTCATCAACCTCAACGGCCCCGATGCCAAGGGCCGCGTCATCTCCCGCTCCGTTGCACAGGATGAGTCCGAGCAGATCTTCTACCCCCGCATGGTGGGTAACGCCGCCTGCTTCGGCCATGTGCAGTGCGACTCCATTATTATGGGCGATGCCAAGATCCAGTCCATCCCCGCCATCGTGGCCAACTGCCCCGAGGCACAGCTGATCCACGAGGCCGCCATCGGCAAGATCGCCGGCGACCAGCTCCTGAAGCTGGAAACGCTGGGTCTGAGCCCCGAGGAAGCCGAGAACACCATCTTGCAGGGCTTTTTGGCATAAAAGAACACAGTATAAAAACGAAAGACCGCCTTTGGCGGTCTTTTTTCTGTCTTGTACAATAAAAAAGACCCCGAATGGGGTCTTTTTTATCACTTGCGATAGGGCACGTGCCAGATGGTGTTGGCATAGTCGGCGATGGAGCGGTCTGCGGAGAAAATGCCGCTGCGGGCAATATTCAGCAGGCTCATACGATTCCACTTCTCGCTGTCTGCGTAGGTCTCCACCATGCGCTGCTCAGCAGCGGCATAGGAGGGCAGATCGGCCAGCAGCAGATACTCGTCGCGCATCACCAGACTGCGCCACAGATCCTCGTAGCTGTCGCCGCCAAAACCGTGCTTGAGCATATCCACGGTGTTGCGGAGCATAGGATCGCGGTTGTAGAACATCTGGGGATCGTAATTGGGACGGAGATTTGCCACCTCGTCGGCGTGGAGGCCGAAGAGGAACATATTCTCGTCGCCCAGCACCTCGTGCATCTCCACGTTGGCGCCGTCCAGCGTACCAACGGTCAGGGCACCGTTCATCATGAACTTCATGTTGCCGGTGCCGCTGGCCTCCTTGCCGGCGGTGGAGATCTGCTGGCTCACCTCACTGGCGGGCATCAGCATCTCGGCCATGGAGACGCGGTAGTTCTCCAGGAACACCACCTGCAGGCGATCCTTGCAGATGGGATCGTTGTTGATCTCTCTGGCGAGGGAGTTGATGAGGTGGATGATGCGCTTGGCCACGGCGTAACCGGGCGCGGCCTTGGCGCCGAACAGGAAGGTGTGGGGATGAGTGATGGCGTTGGGATCGTCCTGCAGACGCTGATACAGGGTGATGATGTGCAGAACGTTCAGCAGCTGACGCTTATACTCGTGCAGACG
>JAFYVA010000063.1 GCA_017549325.1 Oscillospiraceae bacterium | reverse complement strand
TTCTATCGTGCGAAGCGTCGGATATCCTGCGTGCCATTGTGTAAACCCGAGAAAAGTGTGATAGTCTCTTGCGTCTTCAATACACTGGTACGATGTATTTGCTTCGTTCATATATGCTTTTCTTAAAATCATTTTTCTTATCTCCAAATTCAGGTTTATCGTTCGGTTCACTTTATCATATTTTCCTGTTCACATCAATGCTTGGTGAAGTTGCCGGAGCTGGAACCCGTCAGTCCAAAAGTAAGAAGGGACTTATTCCCCCATCCCCTCCACTGTGGGATACCCGCACAAATCCTCCGCGTCGCGCAGTGTCATTGCCTCCGTGTAAAAGCCATAGCTTACCTCGCCGCCGAAATGCTCGTAGCTATCCCATGTAGCGGTGATCTCGTAGACGCGCGCCTCGTAGGGCATCTCCATATAATACACCACCGCCTCGTCGATATCCGGTTCCGGCTCGACGGTGTAGATCAGCGTATCATAATATCCGTCGTCTACCGGCTCACCGGGGCCGTAGAAGCTGTCCACGCTCCAACTGCGGGCGCTAACGCGGTCGGGCACAACGGAGAACTCCAGCCGCGCCATGGGCTGCCGGGCCGAGTAGGTGACGGGCACGATGGCAAGAGGCTTCATATAGTCCTTGCAGGCCAGAATGGGAAGGCTGTCGGTAATGAAGGAGGTTTTCGAACCGTCACCGTTGTCATACCACCACTCCTGCGCACCCGTCAGCGCCTCAACGCTGTTCTCTCCGCAGTGTACCGCCAGCGTCGGCACAGTTTTCAGCGCCTCCACCGCATCCGATTCCACGGTCTTGCTCTCACAGCCCACTAACGCCGCAAGGCACACCAGCACCAAAGCAATCGCTGTCAACTTTTTCATCCTGTCGCCCTCCTTCGATGGTCTTTGCCTATTGGACGAAGAGGGGAGGGAATTTGTTCCCGTTTTTTACGGGCCGACAGAGTCGTCGGCCCCTACAGGTTTATAAGCGCTTCTTCTCCTCTTTTGTAGGGGCCGATGCCCACATCGGCCCGCACAACATACGAACCTTCTCCGGTAAACGGCGGGACGATGTGGGCATCGCCCCCTACATTATTATCCAAAAGTTCTGAACAAGAGAAAACAAAAAACAGGTATCCATACGGACACCTGTTGGATGTGGTCTATTAACCGATCTTGTTGAGCTTCAGAGTCAGGGCAGACTTCTTGTGAGCTGCGTTGTTCTTGTGCATCAGACCCTTAGCAGCAGCCTTATCAACAGCCTTCACAGCAACCTTGTAAGTAGCCTCGGCCTCGGTGCGATCGCCGTCAGCGGCAGCAGCCTCGAACTTCTTGATAGCAGTCTTCAGTGCGGACTTCTCAGCCTTGTTACGGGCATTGCGAGCCTCTGCCACCAGAACACGCTTCTTAGCAGACTTGATATTCGGCAAACCAAACACCTCCTCGAATTGACATTTCGTGGACAGAACACCCACGCAGGATAGTATTTTAGCATCTTTGTTCAGAAAATGCAAGCATTTTTTTCATTTTTGTCCCTACTTTTTGCATATTTCTTTTTCTCACGGAAAACATAGGGAAAGGCCACAATATTTTGTGTTTTTTGAAAAGGCGGTGGATAGATATGGGCACTACCCGAACCGATCTGGCGGTGGAAAGTCTTGAAAATCTCAGAAAAGCAAAAAATTTTTCTTCTCTCGTAGGCGTTGCGGTTCAGGAATCCGACCGTCAGGGCTTCCCTGTCACGGCAGTTTCCGTCACTGACGAGACCGGCGCAAAGGCCATCGGCAAACCAATCGGACGCTATGCCACCGTGGATCTGCGACCTTACTTTCGACGGGAGGAGGACTTTTTCCGCCGCGCCTGTCGGTGCCTGTCCCTAGAGCTCCGAAATCTGCTGCCCTCTCATCTGGAACAGGGCGTCCTCATCGCCGGTTTGGGAAACCGCGCTATGACCGCCGACGCCATCGGCCCTCTGGCACTGGAGCATCTGCTGGTGACCCGCCACATGGTACGCAGGCAGCCCCGGCAGTTTCGCCACTTCACCCCTGTGGCAGCGGTGGCTACCGGCGTACTGGCGCAAACGGGGATGGAGTCGCTGGAACATCTGCGGGGCGCCGTGGAGATCCTCCGTCCCGCCGCCGTCATTGCCGTCGACGCCCTCGCCGCCTGCGAACGGACACGGCTGTGTGCCACGGTGCAAATGGGCAACACAGGCCTTGTACCGGGCAGCGGTGTGGGCAATCACCGCAAAGCCGTCAACGCCGAGACATTGGGGGTACCCGTCATCGCTTTGGGTGCGCCCACGGTCATCGAAGTCTCCCATCTGGGCCTCAAGCGGGAAGAAGAGACCCTTTTCGTCACACCGCGGGACATTGATGATAAGGTGAAGGAGCTGAGTCGCTTGATCGGCTACAGCATCAACCTTGCCCTACAGGAGGGATTGACGGTGGAGGATATTACGGGGCTGTTGGGCTGAAAAAAGAAGCGCTCTTGGGGAGCGCTTCTTTTTTTCAGAGTATCTGATTTACAGGATCTCGCCTTCCTTGACAGCGCCACCGGCGGCATTGGCCTCGTCGGTGTCGATGTGCATGGCCAGAGCGTAGTTATCGCCGGTGCGAACCACTACATCCTCCATGACGATCTTACGGCCGTTGCTGCCGAAAGCCACGGACACGCGCTGCTTATCCACGAAACCGGCGGCAGCAGCCTCGGCGGTCTGCATATGGATGTGGGCCTTAGCGATCAGCACGCCCTCGGTCAGTTCCACCTCACCGGCGGGACCCACCAGCTTGCAGGCGCCGCTGCCGGCGATGTCGCCGCTCTCACGGACGGGAGCGTCCACGCCGATGGAGCGGGCGTCGGTCAGGCTCAGCTCGATCTGGGAAGCGCCACGGGTGGGGCCCAGAACGGAGACATTCTCCAGAGAGCGCTTGGGGCCAACGATGGTGCAGCGCTCAGTGCAGGCGTACTGACCGGGCTGGCTCAGTTCCTTGCGGGGAGTCAGCTGATGGCCGGCGCCGAAGAGGGCCTCCACATGGGCCTGGCACAGATGGATATGACGGGCGGAAGTTTCAACAGGGATGATCATGGTTTTGTCCTTCTTTCTTATTATTTATTCTTCAGTTCCAGATATTCCTCTAAACAAAGGTTATTTTCCATAATATACTTGGCAGCCTCAGTGCCCACATAGCGGTAGTGCCACGGCTCGTAGATAACGCCGGTCACATCCTCCTTACCCTTGGGGAAGCGGAGGATAAAGCCATAGTCGGCACAGTTCTCCATGAGCCAGGCGAAGGCCTCGGTGTTCTCAAAGGTGGTCTCCAGCGAGAAATCGCCGCTGCCGCCCAGATCGATGGCCAGACCGCAGTTGTGCTCACTGTAGCCGGGGCGTTTAACCACCGTACCGCCGGTGAGCTGGGCATCATACTCGCTGTAACCGGCATCGCGGTACTGCTGCACCTTGCGCCAGTAGAGATAGTCCTGCGTAGAGGCGCTGCGGTAGCCGCTGACGGCCTGAATGTCATAGGCACTGCCGGCCTCCATCATCTGCAGCAGGGCATCGGCGGCGCGGCTGTCGAAGTCGTTGTTGTTGCCTACATCGGTAAAGCTCAGCTCCGTATCGTAATCGGCGGGCATGGGATTCCAGTCGTTGACCAACAGCAGATTCCACGCAGGTTCTGCACCGCCCTGATAGCTGTCGCGCTGGACATAGCGGCCCACAGTGGAGAACTGCAGCATACCGCTTTCATCAATATAGGGCTCTTGCGGCACCTCCGGCTCCTCCTCGTCGTCCTTGGTCTCGTCCTCGGGAGGTACAGGAACAGGGTCTTCCACCACGGGGTCGTCCACCACAGGCGGCTCCACATGGCCGGTTACTTCTCCGGTCAGCCAGATAACGCCCCAGACAATGAGCGCCAGCGCCACCAGAATCAGCAAAACAGGCACAAGGGCGCTGCGGCGACGATGATTTCTTCTGCTCATTGTTCACCTCCGAAAAATGCGCGGATCTCCGCCTCGGTACAGCTCACGCTTCCCTGTGCAAAGCCGTCACGGCCACCGCCGCGACCGCTGAGGGCAGCGTTCATTTCCTTGATAAAACCGCGGATGTCGTTGCCCGCGTGAATGACGGCGTAGGTATAGCTGCCATCCTCACCGGCAAACACGGCACAGCGTCCGCCGCAGCGGGTGGCCACCATGTCGCACAGGCGACGCACTGCGTCACTGTCCAGTTTTTCGTGGAACAGCACCGTATCGCCGCAGCCGTCATACTGCGCGGCGATGGCGGCGAAAGACTGCTCCTGCAAGGCGGCAAAGCCCTGCTTCACGCTGAGCAGTTCCGTCTGCAGCCGCTGCACGGCGTTGTGCGTCTGGCCCACCTTGACGCTGAGGGCCTGTGCCACCGCCTGATTCTGCTGCTGGTTCAGCGCCAGATAGTCCAGCGCACGCTTACCGCAGAGCAGCTCAAGGCGCACACCGTCGCGGAACTTTTGGTGTCCGATGAACTTTACCAATCCCACCTGTCCACTCAATGCCACATGGGTACCGCAGCAGGCGCAGCGGTCGGCATCGGGGAACTCGGTGATGCGCACGGCACCCTCAAGAGGCTTTTTGGAGCGGTATTCCACCGCCTCCAGCGCCGCACCCTCATACCAAGTCTCACAGAAAGGGTGGTTCTCCCACAGGTACTCGTTGGCCTTGGCCTCGATTTCCAGCACCGCCTCCCAGGGGATGTCGGCGTTATAGTCGATCACCACTTTATCGGCGCCCATGTGGAAGCCCACATTATCGCAGCGGTAGGCACTGCACAGCATACCGGAGACAATATGCTCGCCGGAGTGCTGCTGCATGTGATCGAAGCGGCGGGCCCAGTCGATCTCGCCGTGGACAAGACCGCCCACAGCAAGAGGTTTATTGCAAGTATGGGTGATGACGCCGCCCTTTTCGCGCACATCCGTTACGGATGCATCGCCCAGCATGCCAAAATCGCAGGGCTGACCGCCGCCCTCGGGATAGAAGGCGGTGGCATCCAGCACCACGGCGTAGCCGCCCTTGCTCTCCTCGCAGGAGAGTACGGTGGCATCAAAGGCGCGCAGGAAGGCGTCCTCATAATACAGTTTACGCGTTTGCATCGGGAATTGCCTCCCCTTTGACTTATTCTTCCTCCACGCCCACGATGGCGATGTGCAGCTCATCCAGCTGCTTCTGCTCCACGGTAGAAGGAGCGGACATCATGATGTCCTGTGCGTTCTTGTTCATGGGGAAGGGGATGATCTCACGGATAGAGTTCTCGGCAGCCAGCAGCATGACCATACGGTCAACACCGGGAGCGATGCCGGCATGGGGAGGTGCACCGTAAGTAAAGGCGTTGTACATGGCGGGGAACTTCTTCTTCACGTCCTCCTCGCCCAGACGCACCAGCTCGAAGGCCTTGATCATGATCTCGGGATCGTGGTTACGGACAGCGCCGGAGCTGAGCTCGACACCGTTGCAGACCAGATCGTACTGGAAGGCGTTGATGGTCAGAGGATCGACCTCGCCGCGCTGAGCCTTCTCCAGGATCTCCAGACCGCCGTTGGGCATGGAGAAGGGGTTGTGGCAGAACTCCAGCTCGCCGGACTCCTCGCCGATCTCGTACATGGGGAAGTCCACGATCCAGCAGAAGGAATACTGCTCCTTATCCATGTGGCCCTCGCAGATGTTGCCCAGCTTGTTGCGCAGGACACCGGCCACCTTGCGGGCGGTACCCTTGTCGCCGGCAGCGAGGCCAACGAGGCAGTTGGGGGTCAGGCCCAGAGCCTCCACCAGCTTGTCCTTCATAGGAGCCATAAACTTGGCAACGCCGCCCACCAGCTCGCCGTTCTCATCCATGCGGAACCAATAGGGCTTGGTGCCGGCCTGCACCTCGGTCTCGGTGCAGACATTGTCGATGGCCTTGCGGGTCAGGGCGCAATCGGACACCACGATGGCCTTGACCACCTTGCCGTCCAGATTCTCAAAGCCGCAGCCAACCATCAGCTCGCTGGCATCCTGGCACACCAGATCGATACGCAGATCGGGCTTGTCGGAACCGTACTTGTCCATAGCCTCGTTGAAGGGGATACGGACGAAGGGGGCAGAGGAGGCGCGGTTATAGGTGCCGTACTTGGCAAAGATGGGGGGAAGGACTTCCTCCAGAACGGCGAACACGTCGTCCTGGGTGGCGAAGGCCAGCTCCATATCCAGCTGATAGAACTCGCCGGGGCTGCGGTCGCCGCGGGCATCCTCATCACGGAAGCAGGGGGCGATCTGGAAATAACGGTCGAAGCCGGAGGTCATCAGCAGCTGCTTGAACTGCTGGGGAGCCTGAGGCAGAGCGTAGAACTTGCCGGGATGCTTACGGGCAGGAACCAGATAGTCACGGGCACCCTCGGGGGAAGAGGCGGTCAGAATGGGCGTGGTGATCTCCAGGAAGCCCTGCTCGGTCATGGCCTGACGCAGCGCTGCCACCACCTGGCAGCGCAGGATGATGTTATTCTTCACAGCGGGGTTGCGCAGGTCGAGATAGCGGTACTTCAGACGGGCCGTCTCATCGGCCTCGCGGCTGCGGTTGATCTCAAAGGGCAGCGCGTTATGACGGCAGCGGCCCAGCACCTCGATCTTGGCGGGCACCACTTCGATGTCGCCGGTGTCCTGCTTGGCGTTCTTGCTGGCGCGCTCACGAACCACGCCCTCAACGGAAATGGTGGACTCCTTATTGATACCGGCGATGATGTTCATCATCTCCTCGTTCTCCACCACCACCTGAGTGGTACCATAGAAATCGCGGAGCACCACGAAGGCAAAGTTGTTGCCCACGGCGCGCACGTTCTCCATCCAGCCGACGATCTTTACATTCTGGCCCACGTGCTCAAGACGCAGCTCATTACAGGTATGGGTACGCATCTGGCGCATAATTTGTTCCTCCTATTTGATTACAATTTGTATTAATTAAAAGAGATATTACTCAGCGTTTACTTTTCAATGATGACGGCACCCTTGCTTTTCTCCTCGATGCCGGCTTTGATGAAGGCGATGGCCTCGGAAACGGGCAGCGTCTGCTGTGTACCGGTCTGCATATCCTTTACGGAGACGGCGCCGGCCTTGGCCTCATCCTCGCCCAGGAACAACACATAGGGCACACCGATCTTGTCGGCATAGTTCATCTTGGCCTTGAACTTCTTGCCCTCGGTATAGAGCTGGGTACGGACGTCGGCCTCGCGCAGTGCGGTGGCGGCGGCAATGGCGGGGGAGAGATCCTCCGTCATAGGCAGCACCAGCACATCGCAGGGGGCGGTGGGCAGCTCGGGATTCAGCATTCCCTGCTCGCCCAGCACATAGAACAGGCGGGTCAGACCGATGGAGATGCCCACACCGGGCAGCTGGCGATCGGTATAATACTCCGCCAGATTGTCGTAGCGGCCGCCGGAGCAGACAGAGCCGATCTCGGGGTGATCCAACAGCGTGGTCTCGTAAACGGTGCCAGTATAGTAGTCCAGACCGCGGGCGATGGTCAGGTCCACGGCAAAATTCTCGGCGGGAACGCCAAAGGCGGAGAGATATTTCACCACTGTGGTCAGCTCATCGAGACCCATATCGAACAGCTCGCTGCGGCCACGGTAGCCCTCTAGCGCTGCGAGCACATCTTCATTGGTGCCGCCGATATGGATAAAGCGCAGGATCTCTTCCACAGCCTCGCCGGTAAGACCCAGCTCATCCCGGAGCAGCGCACCCACCTTTTCCTCGCCGATCTTATCCAGCTTGTCCACCGTGCGCATGATGTCACCGCTGCACTCGGTCAGACCCAGCATGGCGTAGAAACCGTTGAGGATCTTGCGGTTATTGACACGGATCTGGAACCGCTTGAGGCCCAGAGCCGAGAATGTACGATAGATGATGGCGGGGATCTCCGCCTCGTTGGTAATGTCCAGTTTGCCGTCACCGATGACATCGATGTCAGCCTGATAGAACTCACGGAAACGGCCGCGCTGGGCGCGCTCGCCGCGGTAAACCTTGCCGATCTGATAGCGGCGGAAGGGGAAGGAGAGATCGTTGTAATGCAGCGCCACATACTTGGCCAGAGGCACCGTCAGATCAAAGCGCAGGGCCAGATCTGCATCACCCTTTTCGAAGCGGTAGATCTGCTTCTCTGTCTCGCCGCCGCCCTTGGCCAACAGCACTTCTGCCGACTCGATAACAGGCGTGTCAAGCGGCGTAAAGCCGTACAAGCTATAGCTGCGGCGCAGGATCTCCATCATGCGCTCCATCTGCTGCTGGGGGCGGGGCAGCAGTTCCATAAAGCCCGAAAGGGTGCGGGGTTTCATTCTCTCCATTGTTGTTTCCTCTTTATGTTTAGTCTTCGTTGTTCTCCACAGCGGGAGCATCCTCGCCGTACAGATCCAGATCGTCCAGCAAGCCGGCTACGGAGCGATCGATCTGCGGCGCATTTTCCAATTTTTCAGCATCTTCAGAGGCCGCCATTTCCGCAATGACTTCCTTCCAGAACTCGTCCTTTTCAAGACCCTTCTTCTTGCCGATCTTAAAACCAATGATGCCCAGCACCACGGCCACCGCAGCCCACAGGAGCTTCAGGGGCAGAACGCAAACAAGGATGCTGCCGATAAACAGGCCGGCAAAGACACCGATCTCAGCATAATGCTTGTACTGTGCACGGAAGACAAACTTCTTCTCCCGCAGGCGCTTCATGTGGCTGATCTCAATCAGGCACATGATAACGCGCAGTACGCACAGCAGACAGATGGGGATCATGTAGTTGTAGAGATTCTCCATCAACCACGCAAGGGCAGTACGGATCATAACGCTCTCCTTACAGTTCAATGTTAAGTGGTAAAGGGTTTCTTCTTGGGATTGACGATGTCGCGCCAATCCAAATCGCCGCGAGCCAGACCCAGCACCAGCATCTCAGCCGAGGCCAGATTGGAGCCGTAGGGGATGTTGTTCTTGTCACACAGGCGCATGACCGTCTGCACATCCTCATGGGGTCTTGTCTCATTGGGATCGACAAAGATCAGCACCAGATCGATCTCGTTATAGGCAATGCGTGCTGCGATCTGCTGGGCACCGCCGCTGACAAAGGGCAAAAAGCGGTGGATGGGCAGACCGGTAGCCGCCGTGATCTGAAGGCCCGTATCCGACGTGGCGCACAGGGTATGCTGTGCCAGCACGCCGCAATAGGCGTTGCAGAACTGGATCATCAGTTCTTTCCGGTTATCGTGAGCGATCAGAGCAATATTCATAACATTTTCTCCTTTTCTTCACTTACGGTTTCATTAGGGGGTAGACTTTCATCACAGGCACGCGCTCGCCGGTGATCCGTCGGGCAATGTTGTCATAGGCCCGCTGGGCAAAGTAGTTCATATCCCGCAGAGGTACACCGCGGCCGATGGCCAGCGGCACATCGCTGTCCTCGGGGACGACGCCCAACAGGGGCGCACCGGCGGTATCGATCGCGTCATCAATGTTGGTGTGCAGCGCCTTGAGCATTTTCAGCTGTACGCGATTGACCACCAGATGGAGCTTGCCGTTGGGCAGGTGCCGCAGCGCCGCCACCGTCCGCTGGGCATCCCGCAGCGCGGTGGGATCGGCCGTGGTGATCACCACCACGCGGTCGGCGATGGCCGTCGCCAGCGCAAAGCCGTGTCCCAAACCGGCAGGGGCATCCACCAGACAGTAGTCGTACGTTTCACGGATCTGGCGGCCCAGCTGCCGCATTTTCTCGATGTCGAAGCCATCGTTATGGCCCGACAGAGGCGCCGCCAGCAGCTCCAGATTGCGATACTTGCGGTGCTGCGCCACGGCCTCGCTCAGTTGGCAGCGGCCGGCCAGCACATCGGAGAAGTCCATCGTCGTGCTGTCGCTGAGTCCCAGCGCCATATCCAGATTTCGAAGCGTGATGTCACAGTCCAGCGCCAGCGTCTTATGACCCATGGCGGCCAGCGACAACGCCACGCTGGCGGTAAAGGAGGTTTTTCCCGTGCCTCCCTTGCCGGAGACAACGGCGATGATCGTTCCCATAGTGCTTCTCCTTATTTTAACGGCGATTTTTTGATCTTGGCCCACGGGCGGGGAAATTGAGGCGGCGTGGGGCGAACCTTCTCAATAACAACCAAACGGTGTTTGACATTCGTTTCAGGGATGGCGTAATCCTCCACGGCGGCGATCTTACCGCCCAGCTGACCGATGGCGCCACGGGAGCGGTTGATCTCCTCGTCGCTGTCCACGCTCTTCATGGCGATGAACTGTCCACCCACTTTGATAAGCGGCAGGGCCAGTTCGCTGAGGAGGGGCAGGTCGGCCACAGCGCGGGAGGTCGCCACATCGAACTGCTCACGGCGCTGTGCGGCAAATTCCTCGGCACGGGCATGGACGCACTCGACACGGCCAAGACCCATCTCGCGGCAGGTCTCATCCAGCCAGATGATGCGCTTTCCGAGACTGTCCAGCAGCGTCAGATCAAAGTCCGGATCCAGAAGCCGCAGCACCATACCGGGGAAACCGGCACCGGTACCCACATCCACCACGGCCTTGCCCTGCAGCGGATGCAGGCTCAGCAGCGCAGCACAGTCCAGCAGATGCAGCGTGGCCACATCCTTCGGCTCGGTGATGGCGGTGAGGTTCATCACCGTATTCTTCTCCAACAGCCGCGCGGAAAAATCCAGCAGCTGCGGCACCGCCTCGGTTTTCAGCCCCAGGGCAGTAAGACCCTTGGTCAGGATGGTCTCCATCACTTCTTTTCCTTCATCAGGTCGCGGATCTCCGTCAGCAGTTCCTCGGCAGTGGGGGCCTTAGGCTCTTCCACCACGGGCTCGGGAGCGGGCTCTTCCTTCTTGCGATGCAGGGCATTGATACCCTTCACCATGCAGAATACGGCGAAGGCAATGATGATAAAGTCGATGATAACGGCGATGGTGTTGCCGAAGTTGATGGCGATCTCAGCTGCATCGACCACGGTGGCACCGTCCTCGGCAACATGGGTAACCGCCTCTTTCAGGACGATCTTCCAATCGGTGAAACTAAGGCCGCCGGTGAGAATGCCGATGACGGGCATAATGATATCGTTGACGATGGAAGTGGTAATCTTACCGAAGGCGCCGCCGATGACAACACCGACAGCCAGGTCGATCACATTGCCGCGCATGGCAAAGGCTTTGAACTCTTCAAAAAACTTCTTCATAGAACGCTCCTTGTATACAATTCGTATAATTCTTTCGAAATATTACGACTTGTTTTTACTTCTTGGGCATCATCACGGTCATTCCGCCCATATAGGGCTGCAGAGCGGCGGGGATCAGCACGCTGCCGTCTGCCTGCAGATTGTTCTCCAGGAAGGCGATGAGCATACGGGGAGGCGCCACCACGGTGTTGTTGAGGGTGTGGGGCAGGTAGGTTCCCTTTTCGCCCTTGACGCGGATCTTCAGGCGGCGGGACTGGGCATCGCCCAGATTGGAGCAGGAGCAGACCTCGAAGTACTTCTGCTGACGGGGAGACCATGCCTCGATATCGCAGGACTTGACCTTCAGGTCGGCCAGGTCACCGGAGCAGCACTCCAGCTGACGAACGGGAATATCCAGAGAGCGGAACAACTCCACGCTGTAGCGCCACATCTTCTCGTACCACTCCATGGACTCCTCGGGCTTGCAGACCACGATCATCTCCTGCTTCTCGAACTGATGGATGCGGTACACGCCGCGCTCCTCGATGCCGTGGGCACCCTTCTCCTTGCGGAAGCAGGGGGAGTAGGAGGTGAGGGTCTGAGGCAGCTTCTCCTCGGGCAGCATCTGGTCGATAAACTTACCGATCATGGAGTGCTCGGAGGTACCGATGAGGTAGAGATCCTCGCCCTCGATCTTGTACATCATGGCATCCATCTCCGCAAAGCTCATGACGCCGGTCACCACATTGGAGCGGATCATGAAGGGAGGGATGCAGTAGGTGAAGCCCTTGCCGATCATAAAGTCGCGGGCATAGGCGGTCATAGCAGAGTGCAGACGGGCGATGTCTCCCATCAGATAGTAGAAGCCGTTACCGGAGACGCGGCCGGCAGCATCCATATCGATGCCGTCAAAGCGCTCCATAATCTCGGTGTGGTAGGGGATCTCAAAGGCAGCCTCCTTGGCCTCGCCGAAACGCTCCACCTCCACGTTGTGGCTGTCATCGGGACCCACGGGAACGCTCTCGTGGATCATCTGAGGCAGGGTCATCATGATCTTATCCAGCGCCTCACCGGCCTGTGCCTGCTTGGCCTCAGCCTGTGCAAGGCGGGCGGCGTTGGCCTTCACAGCCTCGTTGTTGGCATCGATCTTGGCCTGGATCTCAGCCTTCTCTGCCTCGTCGGCGCACTTCTTCAGCTGGCCGAACAGGGGGCCGTTGGCCTTGGAGAGCTTGTTGCGCTCGGCCTTCAGAGCCTCAGCCTCAGCCAGAGCGGCGCGCTTCTCAGCGTCCAACGCGATGGCCTCGTCCACCAGGGGCAGCTTGCCATCCTGGAACTTCTTGCGGATATTTTCCTTTACCAGCTCGGGGTTTTCACGAACAAAACGAATATCAAGCATAGTTCACACCTCTATCGTAAAATTTGTTATTTCTTCAGGTTATGCAGCGCATCCAACAGCGCGTTGAGATCGTCGACACCGTAGTATTCCAGCTCAATGCGGCCCTTCTTTCGGCCGGTGACGATCTTACAGGGACGGCCCAGACGGGAGGTCAGTTCCCGTGCCGCCTCGGCGGCGTAGTCCACACCGCCCGCATCTTTGCCAGTTTTTTCCTTTTTCTCCGTGGTGAGCTTCTTCACCAGCTGCTCCGTCTGGCGCACGGAGAGGTCGCTCTTGACGATGGCGGCAGCGGCTTCTTTCTGCTGCTTTTCGCTCAGCGTCACCAGCGTGCGGCCGTGGCCGCCGGAGAGAGAGCCGTCCTCCACCAGTTTACGGACTTCGGGGCACAGCTTCAGCAGACGCAGCGCATTGGCCACTGCGGGACGGGACTTGCCCACGCGCTGGGCAGCCTCTTCCTGTGTCATGCCGTACTGCTCCATCAGCACCTGATAGCCCTCGGCTTCTTCCATAGGATTGAGGTCTTCGCGCTGGAGGTTCTCGATCATCGCCAGCTCCATGGCCTTGCGGTCATCGGCCTCGATCACCACCGCCGGCACCTCGGAAAGACCTGCCATCCGGGCGGCGCGCCAGCGGCGCTCACCGGCGATGATCTGATAATAGCCGGACTGGAGACGGCGAACGGTCAGCGGCTGAATGATGCCGTGCTGACGGATGGAGTCGGCCAGATCCGACAGGGCCTCGCTGTCAAAATTCTTTCGGGGCTGGGAAGCACAGCTCTCCACCTCAGAGATCGGGAGGAAGAGGGTTCCCTTGGGTTCGGCGCTGTCGAGGAAGTCATCACCCAGCAGCGCACCCAGACCTTTTCCTAATCCTTTTGTTCCTGCCATAGTTCATGTTCCTTTCAGGCGTTTTTCTTCAAAAATTCCTTGGCCAACGCATCATAGGCCTCGGCGCCGCGACAGAGCTTGTCATAGGCGCAGATGGGCTTTCCGTGGCTGGGCGCCTCGCTCAGGCGCACATTGCGGGGGATGGCGGTGGCATAGACCTTGCCGGAGAAGAAGCGCTTGATCTCCTGCGCCACCTGAATGCTCAGGTTCATGCGCCCGTCAAACATAGTCAGCAGCACTCCCTCGATATCCAGACGGGGATTCATGGAGCGGCGCACAGCACGGACGGTGCTCATCAGATCCGACAGTCCTTCCAGCGCAAAGTACTCGCCCTGCACCGGTACCAGCAGAGAATCGGCGGCACACAGCGCATTGAGGGTCAGCAGCTCCAGAGAGGGGGGGCAGTCGACGAAGATAAAGTCATACTTCTCCGCCACCTGCGCCAGCGCCTTTTTTAGCAAAAACTGACGCTCCGGCAGCTCGATCATCTCCACGCCGGCACCGGCCAGCGCCTTGCTGCTGGGCAGCACATCGCCATAGGCCGTCGTCACAATTGCCTTCTCCGTCTCCACGCCGTTGATGACCACATCATACACGCCGTTGGACACAGACTTGTCCACACCCATGCCGGAAGTGGCGTTCGCCTGCGGATCAAAGTCGCACAGCAGCACGCGCTTGCCCTCACGGTGCAGCGCCGCCGCCAGATTCACACAGGTGGTCGTCTTGCCCACGCCGCCCTTCTGATTTACGATTGCCACGATTTTAGCCACAACAGTTTCCTCGTTCTTTCTTTTTCTGCACAAATATGCGAACAGTTTATATCAGAATAAGTATACCACAAAAGATTTCAGTTTCAATAGTTACTTTTATTGTGGCAGCAAAATGTTTCACGTGAAACACGCGCAAAGCAGCACAAGAGGGATGTTTCACGTGAAACATCCCTCTTGCTCATTTTTCTTTCTATCCGAGAATTACGCCGCTTTCGGGGGGCAGCGTCATCTGCAGGCGACCATCCCGAACCCAGAACCGCTGTCCGGAAAGGAGTTCTGTCGCCGTTGCGCCGTCCCACGGGAGACCGATCTCCCACTCTGTATTGCCTGCATTCAGTGCCACTACCGTGCGCTCGCCGTCCAGCGTGCGCTCAAAGACGAGTATCGCCCCATCGGCGCCGATGTAGCGCAGCTCACCCTGTCGCAGGGAAGGGCGTGCACGGCGCAGCGCCGCAAGGGAAGCAAAGTGTCTCTGCAAATCGGCGTTCTCGCGCCCCCAAGGGAACGTGTGGCGGTTAAAGGGGTCTTCAAATCCCTCCATGCCCGCCTCGTCACCATAGTAGATGGTGGGGGAGCCGGGAAAGGCAAACAGCAGGGTGGCCGCCATTTTCAGCCGCGCCAGCGCGCGTCTCATCTGTTCGGGGGTGAGGCGGTAGGCGGCACGCTCGAACTTGTCGGAGGGAACACCTTCTTCACCCAGCGCCGTCAGGATGCGGGGCGTATCGTGGGTGCCCAGAATGTTCAAGCCGCTGTAGAAGGCGGGGCGCGGGTAGTTCTCCCGCACCGTCTCCATGGCCTCGCAGAAATTTGCGGCATCACCGCCGCGGAGATAGTGAAGCAGCGCCGTACGAAGCGGGTAGTTCATCAATCCGTGGGTCTCGCGGCCCAGCAAATAGCGACGGCGGCGGGAATAGGCGATCTTGTTGCTGCCATCCTCCCAAACCTCACCCAACAGAAAGCTCTCGGGCTTTTCCTCCTCCATGACGCGGCGAATATCGGCAATAAAGTCATCGGGCAGCTCATCGGCCACATCCAGACGCCAGCCGGATGCGCCCAGCCGCAGCCAGCGGCGGATCACGCTGTTCTCGCCGGTGATGATGAACTCGCGGTACTGAGGGTCATACTCATTCACCGCAGGCAGCGTCTTGATGCCCCACCAGCCGTCGTACTCCTCCGGCCAGTGGGAGAAGTTGTACCAGCTATGGTAAGGAGAGTCAGGGGACTGATATGCGCCCACCGCCTCATAATAACCACTGCGATTGAAGTAGCGGCTATCATCGCCGGTATGGTTGAACACGCCGTCCAGCATCACGCGGATACCGCGATCCTTTGCCTCACGGCACAACTGTGCAAAATCCTCTTCCGTACCCAGCAGCGGGTCTACCGCGCAGTAATCCGCCGTATCATAGCGGTGGTTGGAGGCCGCCTCAAAGATGGGATTGAAGTAAATCGTGGTGACGCCGAGAGATGCCAAATAGTCCAGCTTGGAGATCACACCCTGCAGATCGCCGCCGAAAAAGTCGCTGTTCCAGCGACCCGTCTCGGGATCTGCGCCAATATGGGGCGATTCGTTCCAGTCCGTGTGGGCGCGCCGCTGACCCAACAGCCCCTCGACACGAGGCAGCTTTGTGCGGCAAAACCGATCGGGATAAATCTGATAGGTGACGCCTTCGCCGAACCACGCCGGCGTAGGCCTGTCCTCATAAACGGTCAGCTGCCAGGGAACGCAGCCCTCACAGCAGCCGTTTTTGCCAAAGTACACCACTTCACCGTTGCGGCGGGTCAGGCGAAAACTGTACCATACCAGCTCCGGCTCGACAGGTGCGGTATACACGCCGCCGAAGCCGCCGTCACAGGGCTTGAGCTCCGTTTCGGTATGGCTGTCAGAAAACTCTTCAAAGCACAGAAGGGAACAGGCAGAAAATTCCGCCTCCATCTCTACAAAGAAACGCACCTGCGTACCGCAGACAACGGCGCCAAAGGGGGATTTATATTTTTCGTTGCGAGAATAGAATACGGGCATAGAAACCTCTTATTTCAGCAAAGTATTTTCGGGGATCACACCGCCGACATCCGGGTTGGTGAAGTACGCGTTGATGATCTCCACAGCAGTGGAGGCAAGCGCAGCACCGGCACCACCCTTTTCAATGACGATCGCCACGGCAATCTCAGGGTTTTCATAGGGCGCGTAGCAGACGAACACACCGTTGGCAATATCCGTACCTACCTGTGCCGAGCCGGTTTTGGCACCGGCAGAGACTACGCAATTATTGAAGGCTCCGGCAAGCGTACCGGTCGTGAGGTTGTGCATACCCTGCGTTACCACGCGCTTCGTCTCCTCCGACATCTCCACCACATGGTCGGCAGCCTCGTCATAAACATAGACCAACTCTTCGTTATCGTAGCTCTTCACAGACTTGAGCAGGTGGGGCGTGTAGTATTCGCCATCGCCCACCAGCGTGGCCGTGTAGTTGGCCAGCTGCAACGGCGTGAACAAATTATACGACTGACCGATGGCGGCCGTCAGCGTCTGGCCGTCAGACCACTCCAGATCGTATCGCTCGGCGTAGTTTGCCGAAGCCAGTGCTCCGGCGCTGTCACCGATCTCGATACCGGTATTCTGACCCAGACCAAACTGCATGGCATAGTCGTTGAGTGCGTCCTGTCCCAGCAGGCGGCCCACCTCGTAGAAGAAGTAGTTGCACGAGTCGGTAATGGCCTGCGAGACATTGATTCGGCCGTGGGTGTAACCGTTGGCCCAAACCCAGCAGCGGGGCTGGGGATCTTTATAATAGGTATAGATACCCTCGCAGCGGATAATAGAAGAGGGCGTAATAACACCCGTCTCCAATGCCGCCACCGCGGTACACATCTTGAAGGTGGAGCCGGGAGCATAGGTGCCATCCACAGCGCGATTGAACATGGGAAGCCGCTCATCCGCAAGCAGATCCACATAATCCTCAGAAAAGGTAGACAGATCAAACGTGGGATAGGAGGCCAACGAGAGCACCTCTCCGCTGCCGACCTTTACCACAGCCGCAGCCGCGCCGCGCTGGTTACTGTCTTCATCGATCATCTCCTCCACCGTTTTGGCCAGCGCCCGCTCCGTCACTTCCTGCAGGTCGATATCCAGCGTCAGCGCCACGGTATCTCCCGGTTTCGGCTCCGTCGTATAGAGCTCTCCGGTGATCTTTCCGTTTTCGTCGGTGGTAATGATTCTTGTTCCGTCAATACCGCGAAGATATTCCTCAAAGGCCTTCTCCACGCCGCTCTCGCCAACCAGCGCATCCATGGAATAGCCCTTGTCCTTATATTCATCCCAATCCTCTTCGTAAATGCGGGTAATGCGCCCGAGGATATGGGCAGCGTACTCTGTATTGTATACGCGGGAGGTAGACACACCTGTCGTAACACCCGGGAACGCGCCATCCACGATCTGGGAAATCATCTCGCCGGGCACATTCTCAGAAAAAACATAACTGCTGCGGCCATCCAGCTCATAGCGCACACCGGCAATCAGCCGCGCCTCCGCAGCATCATACGCTGCATCGATTTCAAACAGCTGCCGCAGCGCCTGCAGCATCTGCGTCGCTGTCAACGTGTTCGATATTCCATTTTTTTCCAGAAACGCCAGAAAGTCCTCGTCATTGCGGGAGGACAGATACAGCATTGGCGCCAGATCCCGGCTGAGCGGCAGCGTATCCACCCAGACCGTCTCGGTCTCCTGGGCCAGCTTTATCAGCCGGTCGACAGCGGCGTTGAACGTGGCGTTGTCATCAAAGCTCTCTTTGTTCAGTGTCAGCGTATAGGTCAGGCGGTTGCTCACCAGCACCTTACCGTTGCGGTCGGTCAAAATTCCCCGGCTGGCATCCACGGTCTCCCAAGTGGCATTGGAGGCGATGGACTTGGCGCGGTACTCGCTGCCGTTGGAAACCTGTGCATCAAACAGCACCGCCACGAACAACACAAAGATTGCGGCAGAAAAAATTGCCAGCGCGTGCATCCGACGGAACGGCTTAGGATTCTTATTCATTTACATCGCCTCCTTTCAATCGTTCTCTCCGCAGGGGTCAGGGCGTCGTGATCTGATGGATACGGCTGAACACCGGATGGATCATCACCAGCGCAAAGGGGAGGGATACCAGCACCTCCCGCAGCAGCAGACCCACAACCGCATTGACAGGCGCATCGCCGTAGATCATCACCAAGCCGCTCAGCACACCGGAAATCAGCAGCGTTGCTGCGCAGCACAGCGCCGAACAGAGAATTCCCGGCATCACTGCGCGGCGCGACACAACACCGGAAAGTGCCGCCGCGATAACACAGAGCAGCACATAAAAGCACGGCAGCGCCGCCACAAACAGCGTATCACACACCGCACCCAACACGATGGCATATATAACCGCATGCACCGTCGGCTCACGGGTTGCCGCCACCGCCGCAAGGCAGGCGACGACCACGGGACATACGCCCCAGAGGGAGATCCTCCCCAACACCTGAGACTGCAGCAGCAGGATCAGCAGCGTCGTTGCACCGTAAAAAGACCAGCGAATGGTCAGGAGTCGTCGTGTCATCATCCGCTCCTTACTCCGCTGCACCGAAATCGCGGATCACAAAAACCTCCACCAACTTTTCCGGCGTCACATTTGCCTTCACGACCGCATAGCGGTTCACACCGCCGTCGTCGACACGCACTTCCCGTACCGTGCCGATCACAAGACCCTCGGGCAGATAGCCGCCCAGACCGGACGTCACAACCTGGTCACCGCTGACGAGGCGATCCGGATCGGTAAGATAGCAAAGCGCGAGGCAGCCCTCTTCCATCAGTTCCAGCCGCCCCTCCGTCACCGCAACATCGCCGGTTCGAAAGACAGTGGCACCCACGGAGCTGTCGGTGTCCAACAGCGTCGTGATGCGGCTCCAATTATGGCCCGCATCGGTGATCGTGCCCACAAGGTTTCCGTATTCATCCGTTACGCACTGCCCGATCGCAACACCGTCAGATGTGCCGCAGTTGATAGTCAGAACAGAAAACCAGTTGCTGACAGAGCGCTCGGTCACTGTGGCTTCCACAAACACATAATCGGGATTTTTCGTCGCCAGGCCCAGCACCTCGCGCAGCCGGCGGTTTTCCTCCGTTGCGCTCTGGGCGCGCCGCAGTTCTTCCTCCAGCTCTGCCACATAGCGCCGCAGCTCATCATTTTCCTCCTGCAGCGTCTCGACATTATCAAAATGGGCACTACCATCTGCCACCCAGCCGGCCACAGCGCTGCCCGCCGCACGGAAGGGGGAGGCGATCACACCTGCCACATTCCGCAAAAAGGGCGTGCCGGAGCTGATGGCGGAGATCACACACAGAATTACCACCACCGTCGCCGCCGCCGAAAGCAGCAGCAGGCCGTTTTTCGAGAAAAATCGTTTCATGTCCAACCCTTTCTGTAGGGAAAATTTTCTTACAGCAGCGTCACGCCAAAATGCTTCAGCATACGGCTCAACCGCAGCAGCGGCAGGCCCATCACATTGAAGAAGTCACCTTCGATCCCCTCTACCAGCAGCGAACCCAGCCCCTGAATGCCATAGGCACCGGCCTTGTCCATCGGCTCACCGCTGCGAATGTAGGATAAAAGCTCCTCCTCCGTGGCAGAGCGGAAAATCACCGCCGTCTCCTCCGCCTCCGTCAGCACCTCGCCGCCGCAGCGCACCGTCACACCGGTGCATACCGTGTGCCGCCGTCCCTGCAGCGCCGTCAGCATAGCGAGGGCATCAGCCTCATCGGCAGGCTTGCCCAAACGCTTATCATCCAGAAAAACCATCGTATCGGCCGTGATCACGATATCGTCACTGCCGCTTTCAATGGCCCGGGACTTCATGGCGGAGAGGTGACACACGATCTGAGCAGGGGAGAGGCCGTCGGGATATGTCTCGTCCACCTCAGGCGAGGAAACGGCAAAGTTTAGAATACCAATTTTTTCCAGCAACTCCCGTCTGCGGGGAGAGCCGGAACCCAAAATAATCGCCATATTCTTCACCGTCCCGTAGAGCCAAAGCCGCCTTCACCGCGCTCCGTCTCATCCAGTTCCTCTACCATCTGCAGCGTGGGCTGCACCACAGGCAGCACCATCAGCTGGGCGATGCGGTCACCGTCATGAATGGTGTAGTCCGTATCGGAGGAGTTAAAAAGCGCCACCTTCAGTTCCCCGCGATAGTCGCTGTCGATAACACCCACACCGTTGGCCATGGTGATGCCAAACTTACTGGCAAGGCCGCTGCGGGCGCAGATCAGCGCCACATAGTCTGCACCGGGCAGTGCAATGGCAATACCCGTGGGAACG
Organism: Oscillospiraceae bacterium; assembly: GCA_017549325.1. The sequence continues at coordinate 12,102 of JAFYVA010000063.1, read as the reverse complement.
ATCGCACGCTGACCTGCCGCGATGGTCACATCGGCATCAATGCAGGCGCGCAGATCCATTGCCGCGCTGCCCACCGTAGCAAAAGCGGGAACAGGGATCTCTGCCCCGATCTTGGGGGAGAGGGCTTTCATTTTCAGTTCCATCGTATTGTTCCTCATTCTACCCCGCGGTAGAACAATCCTCTCGTAAATTCTCCGTTGAAAGTGCCGCCCTCGCGATAGGTGCGCAGCACCGAGACGCATTCCTCCGGCGACTCGGTCGTAAACCGCAGCCGCGCCCAGCGCAGGCCACAGCGCTTCCACTCGTCCTTGTCTGCCAGAAACACCGGCAGACTGTTCTCGATCTCGCAGCGGCAGCCGTACTGCCCCATCATGGGGAATCTGGCTCCCGTGCGGTCGGTAAGGGAATTCTCTCCCTCGCACAGCCGCTTGTCTCCGCGACATCCACCCGCGTTGCCGATGGGACAGTTCTCCATGACCATCAGCGGCAGCCGTCCATAGACGACCGCCTCGCAGGGGATATATTTCTTAAGATCGCGCACCTGCTGATGCCGCAGTTCAAACGAAACGGTAGCAGAGGCGAACCCCTTATCCTTTAAGAAGGTCAGTGCGCGGGAGTTGAATACATTCATGCCGAAATCGCCGCGGATTTCCAGATCCAGCCCCTCAACAACGGGCAAATGACCCAAATTGCCAATGGCCACCGCAGAAAGACCCTCCGTCCGTTTCAGCACATCGCGGAAATGCGCTTCATCTTTGGTGCGGAAAATACGGGGCAGCACGGCGCAGAACTTCGTCCTGTCGGTGTACTTGGTCAAATCCACCTTGCACAGCTCCTCCAGCGGGATGTAGATCATCTCCGGGCGCTCGTTCACCAATCCCTCCGTCAACTGAGCCGCTTTTGCGACAGAAACGGTAAGGGCCGGCGCTTTATCCCATTCCTCCGCTGCCGCCTCAGGCAAATCGGGCGTGGGATTTTCGCGGCGCGCGGGAGGTGTGGTGCGAAGTGCGGAAAGCTGCTCCAACGCCTCGCGGCGCAGCCCGTTCAAGGTGCCTGCGCTCAGCATAAGGCCTTCATCCAGCACAACATCGACCTGTTCACAGCGATAGGCAGTGCCGCCGGTCTTGGAAAGGCGCTGGGCCACCTCTTCCTCCGTCAGCGCGCGGTTTCGAGCCAGCTCCGGCACAGGGCCGGTAACGGTTGCCGTATGCACCCCGTCACTGACAGCAAGGCAGGCCGCCTCTCCGTCGCGAAGGCTTACCTTCATCGTAACGCGCACCGTGCGGCGATCCTCTTTTTCATAGAGCGTCCGCGCCCATGCAAACAGTTCCTTGGGCTCGGGGAGATTTTCGGGGCGGGTGCCGAACATCCGCGGGCCTTTTTTCCCAAGGTAATACCCCTCGGTAAACCCGCTGCGGGAAAAGGCCTGCTCCAGTGCGGCCGTCTCCTCTGCCGTAGGAACGCGCTTCTCATCCAGCAGCGTGCGGTAGATGTGGGTAATGACCGCCACATACTCCGGGCGCTTCATGCGGCCCTCCAGCTTCAGGCAATCCAGACCCATCTCCTCCAGCTCCCCCAGGTACGCAGAGAGGTTCATATCCTTCAGACTCAAAGGATGTTCCCCGCGACAGGGGCCATTCACACCGTAAGGCAGGCGGCAGGGCTGGGCACAGGCGCCGCGGTTGCCGCTGCGCTGACCGATCAGGGCCGACATGGTGCATTGACCGGAATAGCACATACACAGTGCGCCGTGGACGAAGGCCTCCACCTCGGCGCTGCAGCCGCGGCAGATCTCGGCAAGCTCCTGTTTGGACAGCTCCCGGGACAGCACAACGCGCTCCATACCCAAGTCGGCGGCGTACTGCGCTCCGCCAAGGGTATGAAGGCTCATCTGCGTGCTGGCGTGAATGGGCAGATCGGGCGTCACCGTCTGGGCGAGGGTCAACGCGCCCCAATCCTGTACCAATACCGCATCCACACCCATGGCGCTTGCTTTTCGCAGCGTTTCGGCAGCGGCGGGCATCTCCCGATCCGTCAGCAGCGTATTCAAGGTAAGGAACACCTTCACGCCGCGCTCATGGCAGTAGCGCACCGCGTCGGCGTATTCCTCATCGGTAAAGTTTTTGGCATTTCTGCGGGCATTAAAGGCACCAAAACCCATATACACCGCGTCGGCGCCGCACTGTACGGCAGCAACCAGTGACTCGCGGCTGCCCGCAGGACACAGCAGCTCTGTCATTATCGACGGTCTCCCCGCTGCTGATACTTAAACAGCTGGCGCTTGAGGTCGCTGACCTCGTTCTTGGCAGCAGTGGCCTCATCCAGATAGGTCTTCACCTGGCGGCGCAGATTCTCACCGGAGTCCTGATTCTTCAGCAGCTCATCGGCCAGATTGATGGCAGCCAGCACCGCCGCATCGCTGCGGCTGACATGGGCCGTATCCATCAGCTCACGCATCTTCTTGTCCACCATGGCGCCCACCTTTTCCATATAGGAGGCGTTCTCCTCTGCCACCAGCGTATACTCCTGTCCACAGATATCCATTGTCACGCGATTTGCCATACCGCTTTCCTCCTTCAATCCGAGTTCTCTGGCATATCGATAGTTATACAGATTTCACTATAGCACAAATTTCACAGCGAGAAAAGGGGAATACATCAAATTTGCAAAAAAGTCTCTGCCCCCTTTACGCCACCCCATGGATTGTGGTAAGATAGTGTGACAGATTGTGAAGAAGGGAGGAACCGTCATGGCCGGATATATTATGCGGGGCGCAGAGAAAAGTCTCGTTCTCTCGGCGCAGCAGGCCGATGCCCTGATTGCCACCCATAATGGCGACGCCGCCCTTTTGTTCCTCCTTTTGCAGCGCCTTGATCGGGGAGCCTCCCCCGAGGAACTCCAGAAGACCTTGGGTTTTTCTTCTTTGCAGTTGGCTGCAGCGGAACGCATACTGCAGGAGGTCGGCCTGCTCTCCACTCCTGCCGCCCCGCCGCCCCAGCGCAGCGACGAACATCCTCAGTATAGCCCCGACGAACTGTCGGATATGCTGGAAACCGATCGGGACTTTGCCCTTTTGGTGCCGCAGTTGGAGGAAAAGTTGGGAAAACGGCTGAAAACCGCCGACTTGCAGCTGTTGGCAGGTCTGTATGACGACATCGGTCTCCCTGCGGATGTGATTTATCTGCTGGCCTGCTACTGTGTACAGCGCACCGCCCGCCGCTACGGTGAAGGACGCCGCCCCACCATGCGCCAGATCGAAAAAGAGGGCTGTCTCTGGGCGCAGATGGGCATCTGTGACCAGCAGAGTGCCGCCAAATATCTCCGCACGATGGCACAGCGGCAGGAAAAGGCCGCCGCCTATATGCACGCCCTGCAGATCCACGACCGTCCTCCTGTGGACAGCGAGATGCACTATCTCAAGCAGTGGTGGGAGCAGGGCTTCCCGCCGGAGACGGTGGCGCTGGCCTATGACAAGACCGTGTTCCAGAAAAAAGAGCTGAACTGGCGCTATTTAAATGGTATCCTGCGCCGCTGGCACGAGGCCGGCTGGCACAGCGTAGAGGAAGTGACCCGCGGTGAGCAGCCTGCACGGCGCAGCACACCCGAAAAAACCGCAGATGCGCAGACGCGGCGAGACGGCGCCGACTGGATGCGCCGCTATAAGAAACAGTAACGGGGGATACATATGGCCTACGATGGAAAAGTGATGCGTCGGGCGCAGCTCCGCTTCGAAGCGGACAAGCAGCGCCGCGCCGACGAGTTTGCCCGCCGCCGCGAGATGCTCTACCGCACCGAGCCGGAACTGCAGCAGATCGAGCAGAAGCTGCGGGGCACTATGTCCAAAATCATTGCCGATGCCCTGCGCAGCGGCGCCAACACCGGCGAAGCCATCCGCGAGATCAAGGACGAGAACATGGATCTGCAGAGCCGCCGCGCCCAGCTGCTGCTGGGTATGGGCTATCCCATGGACGCACTGGAGGAAAAGCCCGCCTGCTCTCTCTGCAACGACTCGGGTTTCCATGGCACACGGGTCTGCGCGTGCCTGCAGGCCTATTACAACGAACAGCAAAAACAGGAGTTGTCTCAGCTTCTCGATCTGGGCAACCAGAGCTTTGACACCTTCTCTCTGGATTGGTACTCCAACCATGTCAGTGAGCGCCTGGGCTGTTCGGCACGGGAGCAGATGGAGCAGGTGTTTGAAACCTGCAGCAACTTCGCCCGCCGTTTCGGAAAACATCACGACAATCTTCTGCTCTCCGGCTTCCCCGGCGTGGGCAAGACCTTCCTCTCTGCCTGCATCGCCCGCGAGGTAACAGAGCGGGGCTACAGCGTGGTGTACGATACCGCCGCGTCCGTCTTCCGCTATATGGAGGACGCCCAGTTCCGCCGTGATGAAGAGGGCGACGAGGCCGTGCAGCGGTTTCTGCGCTGCGATCTGCTGATCCTGGATGATCTGGGCACGGAGATGAATTCCTCCTTCGTCCAGAGCGCCCTGTACCGCATCGTCAATGACCGCCTCCTCTCCGGCAAGAGCACCGTCATCAACACCAATCTGCCCCCTCACGAGCTGGGCACACGGTACTCTCCTGCCATTCTCTCCCGCATCGAGGGCCAGTACGAGGTCCTGCCCTGTTTTGGCGACGACATCCGCCTGCTGAAAAAACAGAGCCGCTAACATATTGCACACCCGCCTTCCTGCGTGTTGGCGGGTGTTTTCTGTCCTCTTGCCCTTTTCTTCTTTCCGTGGTATACTTATGATACATTTTTATGTTTGGGAGGTACGCCTGTGTCTGATACGATTGCCGCCATTGCCACGGCGCGTGGTCCTTCTGCTATTGGCATTCTGCGCCTCTCCGGCAGCGATACCTGTGCCGTTCTCGACCGCGTTTTCCGTCCGCTGAATAAAAAAGCCATGTCCGAACAGATCCCCCGCACCATGGTTCTGGGCAGTCTTCTGGATCGGGACGGAAATCTGCTGGATAACGCCCTGTGCGTCCTCTTCTCCGCCGGCAGCAGCTATACCGGCGAACTGAGCGCCGAGATCCAAACCCACGGCTCTCCCGTCGTGTTGGAGGCGGGATTGCAATCCCTCTTTGCCGCCGGTGCGCGGCAGGCTGCAGGCGGCGAATTCACCCGCCGCGCCTTCTTAAACGGACGGCTCGACCTCATGCAGGCCGAGGCGGTGGTGGATCTGATCGACGCCGAGACGGCAGAAGCTGCCCGCCACGCCGCCGCACAGCTCAGCGGCACCCTCTCCCGAGCCGTGGAGAGCGTTTATGAGGACATCCTCGCCCTTATGAGCCGTTTTTACGCTGTGGTGGACTACCCCGACGAGGATATCGCCGATCTGGAGCGCGGCGAGCTGTCCGATACCCTGCGCCACAGCCGCACGCGTTTGGAAGAATTGCTTTCGTCTTTTTCTCGCGGACAAATTGTGAAAAACGGTCTGCCCACCGTGCTTCTGGGCAAGCCCAATGTGGGAAAATCGTCGCTTTTGAACGCTCTGTTGGGCTATGAGCGCGCCATCGTCACCGACATCGCCGGCACCACCCGCGATACGGTGGAGGAAAAGCTGACACTGGGCCGCGTACTGCTGCGCCTGACCGATACCGCCGGATTGCGGGAGAGCGCCGACACGGTGGAGATGCTGGGCGTTGCCCGCAGCCGTGCCGCCGCCGAAAATGCCTCGCTCGCGCTTCTGGTGCTGGACGGCTCCGGGCCGCTGGACAGCGAGGACGAAGAGGCCATGGCTCTGGCCGCAGCGGCACAACACACCATCGCCGTGGTCAACAAGGCCGATTTGGGCTGCTGCATTGACCTCAACGCACTCAAAGCCCGCTTCGATACGGTGCTGACCCTCTCGGCAAAGGAGGGCAGCGGCATCAAGGCTCTGTGCAGCATCATCGAGTCGCGGTTCGCCCACGAAAACACCGCAGCAGGGGAAATGCTCACCAACGCCCGACAGGCCGATGCCGTAGACCGCGCACTGCAGGCCGTGAAAGCGGCAGAGGAGAGCCTCTTGACCGGCATGACGCCGGATGTGGTGCTGACCGAGTGCGAACAGGCGCTGGAGGCACTGAACGAATTGACAGGAAACCATGTGCGGGACGACTTGGTCGAAACCATTTTCTCCCGTTTCTGCGTAGGAAAGTGAGGAATCAGGCTATGGATTGGCTGGAATTGCACATCGATACCTCCACCGTCGGTATCGACGCCGTAACCGAACTGCTGGAGCAGCAGGGTGTGGAGGGTCTCATCATCGACGATGAGCAGGACTTCCACGATTTTCTGGAAAATAACCACCAGTACTGGGACTATGTGGACGATGACCTCCTGGCCGAGAAGAAGGGTTTGAGCCGTATCACCTTCTATCTCGCACCCGACGAGGCGGGCTTCAACACGGTGGCACAGGTCCGTATCGCCATGGCAGAGTTGAAAAAGCAGCACCCGGAATATGCTCCGCTGCTGCTGACTATGGCCAATGTCTGCGACAGCGACTGGGAAAACAACTGGCAGCAGTTTTATAAGCCCATGGAGATCGGTGAGCGGTTGCTGGTAATTCCCGAGTGGGAGACCTGTGACCCCAAGGGCCGCATCACCGTAACGCTGAATCCCGGCCTCACCTTCGGCACCGGCAGTCACGCCACCACCCGCCTGTGTCTGCGAACGCTGGACAAGCTGATCCGCGGCGGCGAAACCGTGCTGGATCTGGGATGCGGCAGCGGTATTCTCTCCATCGCCGCCCTGCGTCTCGGTGCCGCCCACGCCTTCGCCTGCGACATTGATGACAAGTGCGTGGATGTTGCCTACGAAAACGCCGCACTCAACGGCATCGGCAAGGACACCTACACCGTCCGTTGGGGCGATGTGACCAAAGATACGCAGCTGCAAAAGGAGATGGGCGGCGGCTACGACATCGTGGTGGCCAACATCGTGGCCGATGTGATCATCGCACTGGCTCCCGAGGTGCGTCCCTTCTTGAAAGAAAACGGTTATTTCCTCACCTCCGGCATTATCGATACCCGCGCCGACGAAGTGGAGGCCGCTCTCCGCGCAGCCGGTTGGGAGATCCTTGAGCGCAACAGCAACGAAGATTGGTACAGCTTCCTGTGCCGCTAAAAAAGGAGATTTACTATGAAACGCTATGATGTGATCATTATCGGCGCCGGCCCCGGCGGCATCTTCTCCGCTTATGAACTGAACAAATGCAAGCCCGAGTGGAAGGTCGCCGTGTTTGAGACCGGCAACCCCCTCCACAAGCGCAAGTGCCCCATCGACGGCGACAAGATCAAGTCCTGCATCCACTGCAAGACCTGCGCCATTATGAACGGCTTTGGCGGTGCCGGCGCCTTCTCCGACGGCAAGTACAACATCACCAACGAATTCGGCGGCACCCTCTACGAGTACATCGGCAAGACCAAGGCTCTGGAGCTGATGCACTATGTGGACGAGATCAACATGAAGTGCGGCGGCGAAGGCACCCGTCTCTACACCACCGCCGGCAGCGAGTTCAAGCGCAAGTGCCTGCAGAACAATCTGCATCTGCTGGATGCCTCTGTCCGTCATCTGGGCACCGATATCAACTACACGGTGCTGGAGAACCTCTATGACGCACTCAAAGACAGCGTCGACTTCTACTTCAACACCCCCGTGGAGTCGCTGAAACAGCAGGATGACGGGTATACCGTCATCACCGCCAAGGAGGAGTTCTCCTGCGGAAAGTGCATCATCTCCGTGGGTCGCAGCGGCAGCAAGTGGATGGAGAGCGTGTGCAGCGATCTGAACATCCCCACCAGTTCCAACCGCGTGGACATCGGCGTGCGTGTGGAACTGCCTGCCGAGGTTTTTGCCCCCATTACCGACGAGCTCTACGAGAGCAAGATCGTGTATAAGACCCGCAAGTATCAGGATAAGGTACGCACCTTCTGCATGAATCCCAAGGGCGCGGTGGTCAACGAGAACACCAACGGCATCGTTACCGTCAACGGCCACAGCTATGAAGATCCCGCGCTGCACACGGAGAACACCAACTTCGCCCTGCTGGTGTCCAAGCACTTCACCGAACCCTTCCGCGACAGCAACGGCTACGGTGAGAGCATCGCCCGTCTGAGCAATATGCTGGGCGGCGGCGTGATCGTGCAGCGCTTCGGCGACCTGATTCGCGGCCAGCGCTCCACGGAAAAGCGTCTGCAAAAGAGCTTCCTGACACCCACGCTGGCCGCCACCCCCGGCGATCTGAGTCTGGTGATCCCCAAGCGCATTCTCGACAGCATTATCGAGATGATCTATGCTCTGGACAAAATTGCACCCGGTACCGCCAGCGACGAGACGCTGCTCTACGGCGTGGAAGTGAAGTTCTACAACATGGAAGTGGCACTGGATGAAAATCTGGAGACCTGCCACAAGGGTCTGTTCGTCATCGGCGACGGTTCCGGTGTGACCCACTCCCTCAGCCATGCCAGCGCCAGCGGCGTGTATGTTGCCCGGTATCTTGCCGAAAACTGCTAAGTTCTAATTGAAAAGGCCCCCTCATACAGTAGCAGTATCAACTGCTGCAAATGAGGGGGCAATTTTTTATGACATACGAAGTGCAAAACGGGGCTATGTATCACCGTCTGACGCTGGAGGGGCGGGAAAAACTCACCGTTTCCGGCGTGGAGGATGTAGAGCGGTTTGATGAAAATTGCATCATCATGTCCACCTGCGCCGGAACGCTCATTGTCACCGGCACCAATCTCCATATCGGCAAGCTGAGTCTCGATGGCGGTGAGCTCCATGTGGACGGGCACATTGAGGGCATCAACTACGAAGAACCCGTTCCGCCCCGCCGCGGTATGTTCTCGCGCCTGTTTACCTGATGGAAAACTATGTCTCGGCACAACTGCGGGAATTGCTGGCATCCATCGCTCTGGGAGCAGGGGCCGCCTTCCTTTATGATGTGCTGCGTACGGCGCGGCTGCTGGACAGGAAAGACCGTCTTTTGACACACCTTTTGGACGGACTGTTTGTTGTGGCGCTGGCCGTCGGGGCACTGTTCCTGTCCTTTTCTCTGGGAAGCGGAGAATTGCGTCTTTTCATGCTCACAGGCGCAGCGCTGGGCGCTGTGGTCTGGTTTTCTCTTTTTTCAAAGTGGCTGCGCCCTGTCTGGGAAATATGGTGCACATCGCTGGTGGCGGCCGTTCTCCTGCTGCTCAAACCGCTGCTTTTTTTGTGGAATCTTCTGCAAAAAGGCTGTCGTCTGGCAAAAAAGGGCTTTTCTTTTCTTCTTTCATGGGGTAAAATGAGGTATCACCCAACAGAAGAGGAGGGAGAGGCCATGGCGACAAAAAGCACAAAGACAAAAAAGAGAAAAAAGACCTCTCCGCTGCTGCTGATGGTACTGGCCGTTCTGATCGTGGTGCTGGCAGTACAGGTGGTCAATGTCTATCAGGACCTGTCCGACGTCAAGCAACAGGAAGCCGCTCTCAACGATGCCCTGGCGCAGCAGCAGCAGGAAAATGACGCCCTGCGTTCCGATCTGGAAAAGAAGGATGATGTGAATTTCATCAAAGCGTTGGCCCGTGAACTCCTCGGTCTTGCCGAAGAGGGCGAGCGTATTTTCTACGATGTGAACGAATAGTAAATCTTTCCCCGTTTCCCTCTTGGGAAGCGGGGTTTTTGTTGTGTTTTTTCCCATACTATGGTAGTATTTCCACAAGAAATCCAAACAAAAGGGAAGGGAGTTTTCCATGAAGAGCATGACACGGCGCGAAGCGCGCTATGCACAAGAACATCTCCGTCAGGTGCGCCATATCACACTGGATCCCCGCGGGCCCGGTGTGCTGCGTATCCACATGGTCCCGCCTCGGGAAGAGACGCCCTCTGCGCCCTTTTTGCTGCTGCTCAACGGCGCACAGCTGATTCCGCTGAACCTCAGTTGGGCGATCCTTCTCAGCTGTCTTATGTACCGTCTTAAAACATATGACGGGCAGGAGCTGGGTGCGGAAGTGTGGGAACAGGTGCTGACGCAATCGGCCAAAGACGCCCACAAGGTCTATCCCCATACCCGCCGCAGCCTCTTGTTGTCTGATTTGCACCTGCTGCTGCGCTCTCTTACCGCCATTGCCCGCGGCGAGGAACCCGAAGCAGAGGTGGAGCCGCTGTCTCTGGGAGAATATGCCGCGGAAATGACCGCGCCGCACCGCATGGACATCATGGTCTCGGCTATGACGAAGGACGGCTGCTGGCACTGCAACCAGAAGTGCCTCCACTGCTACGCCGCAGGACAGCCTATGGGCGAGACGGCAGAACTTTCCACAGAGGAGTGGAAAACATTGCTCCGCAAGCTCCGCGAGGCCAACATCCCCCAAGTCACCTTTACAGGCGGCGAACCCACCATGCGGGAGGATTTGGTGGACCTGGTGGAAGCGGCTGCCTGGTTCGTCACCCGCTTGAATACCAACGGTCGCCTGCTGACACCACAGCTGTGCCATGACCTCTACGAGGCCAGCCTCGACAGCGTGCAGGTAACGCTCTACAGCGCCGAGCCGGAAGTCCACAATACCCTTGTGGGTGCGCCCGGTTTTGAGGATACGGCAGCCGGCATCCGCAACGCCGTGGAGGCAGGACTGATCGTCTCTGTCAACACGCCCCTTTGCTCTGTAAACCGCGACTATGCCGACACCCTGCGTTTTGCACACTCGCTGGGTGTGCGCTATGCCACCTGCTCCGGTCTCATCCCCTCCGGCGCAGCAGAGGGAGAGGCCAGCCGCGCGACGGCCCTTACCTCCGCAGAACTGCAGGACATCCTCTCCGAGGCCTCTGCGGTGGCACACGGGCTGGGTATGGAGCTGGACTTCACCTCTCCGGGCTGGCTCAGCGAGTCGGCGCTCCACAACATGGGCCTCCATCTGGTGCCCTCCTGCGGCGCGTGCCTTTCCAACATGGCCCTCACCCCCGACGGTACGGTCGTCCCCTGCCAGAGCTGGCTGGGCGGTATCACGCTGGGCAATCTTCTCACAGACAAATGGAGCGACATCTGGAACGGCGATCGGTGCATCGCCATCCGTGAAAAGAGCGGCAAAATGGAGCAGCTGTGTCAGCTGCGCGGCGGCAACAAGGAGGTGCAGGCATGAAAAAGCTCCTTATCCTTCTGTGCCTCTGTACTTTGCTGGTAAGCGTGTCGTTCACCACCGCCTTTGCAGGAGATTGGGACTATATCGACGAGTATCATGTGACCGTCACCCCCAATGCAGAAGACGGCTCGCTCCACATTCAGATGGATTTTGTCTGGACGGTTCTGGAACAAGGGCCTGTAGAATGGCTGCAGATCGGCATCCCCAACGGCTCCGTCCGTGAGGAGACGGCGCTCAGCGACAACATCGACTCCCTCGCCTTTGACAACTCCTTCATGTATGTCTACTTCGATCAGGGTTACGATGACGGCGAGACCTTCGCGTTCTCTTATTCGTGGGTGCAGGAATATATGTATACGCTGGGCGAGGACGGCTCCGTGTCCTACGATTACACTCCCGGCTGGTTTGACAGCGCCGAAATCGGCGAGATGACCCTCACATGGAACGGTGTGGAGGGCGCCGGCAGCACGGCAATCCCCTATTATCTCGGCAGCAGTGGAGAGCTTACCTCCGAGCCGCTGGAAAACGGCGGCATCCGCTATCGCGCAGAGGATCTGCCCCACAGCGCCCAACTGCGGCTGGTAAAGCAGTATACCTCGTGGCCCACGCAGCTCTACTGGGAGCAGAGCGCCGAGAATCTCCCCACTTATGGCGATTACTATGAAGATGACTACTATTGGGAGGACGATTACTATTACGAGGACAACTCCTCCGATGTCATCGGCACGATTTTCGTCATCATCTTTATCATCATCGTCATCATCAAGCTCATCTCCGCCTTCCAGGGTGACGGCTATGCAGGCGGCTTCGGTACGCGGTATGTTCTCTATCACGGACTGTGGTACCCCATGGGCCGCGACGGACGGCCCCGCCCCGGTTCTGTGGGCACCAAGCATAAGCCCAGCCCGCCTCCCCGCAGCAGCGGCGGCGGTTTCGGCGGCGGCAGCCGCGGAGGAGGATTCGGTGGCGGCGGCTTTGGCGGCGGCGG
>JAFYVA010000062.1 GCA_017549325.1 Oscillospiraceae bacterium | reverse complement strand
GGGCGGGAGCACCCAGATTCACGCTCTCCAGCGTCTCACCGTCTTCCAGAACGACGGCAACAGGCTGACCGACGGGCACCACGGCACCCTCAGCCACCAGCAGATGCACCGTACCGGCCTTCTTGGCGGGGATGGGGGCAGTGGACTTGTCGTATTCCAGTTCGTAGATATTGGTGTCCTCTTGGACTTTATCACCGTTCTTTACAAAGAAACGGGCAACGGTACCCTCGGTCATGGTCTGACCCAGACGGGGAACGATAACTTTCTGTGCCAAATTGATTCCTCCTCTGTAAGATAGAGAACGCCGTATTATTGGTATAATACGGCGTTCTCGTGAGTCTCAGTTAGAACAGCGTCTTGACGCCGGCAATGATGTTCTCGGGTGCGACACGGAACTCCTCCTCCAGCGGGGGGCTGAAGGGCACGGAGGTGTCGGGACCGGCAACGCGGACGATGGGAGCATCCAGATCGTCGATGCAGCTCTCGGCAACCAGAGCGGCGATCTCAGCGCCCAGACCGCAGGTCTTGTTGGCCTCGTGGACGATGACCAGCTTGTTGGTCTTGGCCACGGAAGCGAACACGGTCTCGGTGTCAATGGGCTTGAGGGAGCGCAGGTCGATGACCTCGCAGTCGATACCCTCGGCGGCCAGCTTCTCAGCGGCCTCCATGCACTTATGACGCATCAGGCCCCAGGTGACGACGGTGACATCGGCGCCCTCGCGAACGACCTCAGCCTTGCCGATGGGAACGATGTACTCGCCCTCGGGGCAATCGCCGACCATGTTGTACAGACCCTTGTGCTCCACCACGATGACGGGGTTGTTGTCACGGGCAGCGGCAGCGATCAGGCCCTTGGCATCAGCGGGGGTGGAAGGCCACACGACCTTGATGCCGGGGATGTGGCACAGCATACTCTCAAGGCACTGAGAATGATGGGCTGCGCCGTAGACGGTGGAACCGCCCACCATGCGGATCATCAGAGGCACGCTCATCTGACCGCCGAACATATAGCGGAACTTACCGGCCTGGTTCATGATCTCGTCCATGCAGACGCCGATGAAGTCCATGTACATGATCTCAATAAAGGGATGATAGCCCAGAACGGCAGAGCCAACGCCCATGCCCATCAGAGCGGTCTCGCTGATGGGGGTGTCGATGACGACATCCTTACCATACTTATCAACCAGACCCTTGGTGGCGCCGAAGGCACCGCCCATCTTACTGGCAACGTCCTCGCCGGCGATGTATGCCTTGGGGTTGCGGGCCAGTTCCATATCCAACGCTTCGATGATCGCGTCTCTATAAGTCATTTTACGCATACTCAATACATCCTTTCTATCGTTATGATATCACTGCCCCGATCAGTCGGCGTACACGTCGGTGTAGACCTCGGAAACGGGAGGCCATGCGGAGGCGTGAGCGAAAGCGACAGCCTCGTCCACCTGCTTGCGGACCTCGGCCTCCATAGCGGCCATCTCGTCCTCAGTGCAGGTGCCCTCGTCGATCAGCTGCTTGCGCACCACGACGATGGGATCGCGCTTGAGCCATGCTGCGTGCTCCTCGGGATCACGGAAGAGGAACTCACGGGCATCGGGGTCACCCTCGAAGTGACCGTTGTGACGCCAGGTCATGAACTCGATCATAGAGGGGCCCTCGCCGGCGCGGGCGCGGTCGATAGCCTTCTTGGCGGCCTCGTAGCAGGCCCAGGGATCGTTACCGTCAACGGTCTCGCCGGGAACGCCGTAACCGGCGGCGCGGCAGGAGATCTTCTCCACGTTGACCATGTCACGATAGTCAGAGAACATACCGTAGTGGTTATTTTCCAGAGCGTAGATAACGGGGAGCTTCTGGATGGAGCACAGGTTCATGCCCTCATGGAAGGTACCACGGTTGGAAGCACCGTCACCGAAGTAGCAGATGGCTACCTGACCGGTGCCGTTCTTCTTGGCGGCCATACCGGCGCCCACGGCCAGAGCCATGTTGCAGCCGACGATACCGATGGAACCCAGCACGCCGTGCTCAGCAACGGCCAGATGCATGGAACCGCCCTTGCCCTTGCAGTAGCCGTCCACACGGCCGAAGAGCTCGGCCATCATGCGGTTCATGTCGCAGCCCTTTGCCAGGATCTGGGCATGACCACGGTGGGAGGGCAGGATGTAGTCATCGGGACGCAGTGCCATGGAGACACCGGCTGCAATGGCTTCCTGACCCAAATACAGATGGGCAGAGTTGGGGATGTTACCCTCTTCGTACTGCTCCTGCACTGCCTTCTCAAATACACGCTGCTCGAGCATGTTGCGATACATGCTCATCTTAAATGCTTTATCGTAGGACATTCTGCAAACCTCCTTATAAAATATACGCTTTATAAAATATACGCTTTGCTGATTATATCGCTCAACAGGTAGTCAAACCCGATGCGCTTGCCATAAGTTTTTCCTGAGTCAGAGTCTCATCCACAATGTACTCGCCGGTCTTGATGCCCTCGTAGAGGACGATGACGCGATCGGAAGCACCCAGCAGTTCGGGCAGCTCGGAGGAGATCATGATGATCGCCATACCGGACTTGGCCAGACGCTCGATCAGCTTGTGGATCTCGGCCTTGGCACCGACATCGATGCCGCGGGTGGGTTCGTCGAAGATGAGGACCTTGGGGTCGCGGGCCAGCCACTTGGCAAGGCACACCTTCTGCTGGTTACCACCGGAGAGGTTACCCAGCTGCTGCTCCAGCGTGGGAGTCTTGATGCTGAGGGAGTCGACATAGTGCTGTGCCGTCTCGTCGATAGCCTTGAAGTCCAGCATACCGCTCTTGGACATCTGCTTCAGAGAGGGCAGCGCGATGTTTTCCTTGACGCTCATCAGCGGGACGATACTCTCGCGGCGACGGTCCTCGGAAACCATGCAGATACCGGCCTTGACGGCGTCGGCAACGCCATGGATGCGGAGTTCCTGACCGTTGAGGGTGATGGTACCGCTGTCCATCTTATCCAGACCGAAGATGCAGCGCATGATCTCGGTACGGCCTGCACCGATGAGGCCGGAGAAGCCCAGCACCTCGCCGGCATGGACCTGGAAGCTGATGGGTTCGAACACGCCCTGACGGCTGATGTTCTGAACATCCAGCACCACCTCACCGATCTCGGCCTTCTCACGGTCGAAGACGTTGTTGACGTCGCGGCCGACCATGGCGCGGATCAGCTCCTGCTCGGTGATGTCAGCGACCTCATTGGTGAGGATGTGCTGGCCGTCACGGAGAATGGTGATCTGATCGGCGATCTCATAGATCTCTGCCATACGGTGGGAGATGTAGACGATGGCCACATTCTGCTTCTTCAGCTCGGCAATCAGTCTGAACAGACGCTTGGTATCCTCTTCGGAAATAGCACCGGTGGGCTCGTCCATGACCACCACCCAGGACTTGGCGGAAATGGCCTTGGCGATCTCAACCATCTGCTGCTGACCGACGCGGCAGTCCTGAATGAGGGTATCCACATCCATGGTCAGGTCGAAGTCATCCAGCAGCTTGCGGCTCTTGGCCTTCATGGTGCCGCGATCGAGGAACAGGGGGAACTTCTTCTTCAGTTCCTTACCCAGGAAGATATTCTCCGCCACGGTCATGAGAGGCACCTGAGCCATCTCCTGATAGATGATGGAGATACCGAGGCGCTGTGCCTCAGTGGGGTTCTTGATGTTGACGGGGTGACCGTCCACCATGATCTGACCCTCGTCCTTGGTGTAAACACCGGTGAGGATCTTCATCAGCGTGGACTTACCGGCGCCGTTCTCGCCCATGATGGCGTGAACCTTACCGCGCTGGATGTCCATGCTGACACCGGACAGTGCCTTGACGCCGGGGAAGCTCTTGGAGATGTCACGCAGCTGCAGGACACTCTGGGTATCGGCTTCCACCATCTTGAGGACCTCGTCGTTCTCAGCGTGGACGGGTGCGGTCTTGGCGGCGCTCTTCTTGCTCTTCTTGCGGCCGCCGGCAGTACGCATGGTGATATCAATGTAGACGGAGATGATGATCAGCACGCCCTGGATAACGTAGATCAGGGACTGAGGTGCGCTGGTCATGCTCAGGCCGGTGTAGATGGTGGCATAGATGATGACACCGAGAACGGTACCGATGATGGTACCGGAGCCGCCGGCCAGGGAGGCGCCGCCGAGGATGACGGCGGTCAGGACCTGGAACTCCAGGCCATCGCCCATAACAGGGGTGGCGGCCATCGTACGGCCCACCCAGATGATGGAGGCGATACCCATCATCGTGCTGTTGATGACATAAGTACTGAAAATGATCTTCTTGGAACGGATACCGGAGCAGGTAGCTGCCGTCTGGTTACCGCCCACAGCGTAGACCTTGCGGCCGTAGCCGGTCTTACGCAGGATGATGTAGACAAATACGATGGCGACGACGGCCAGCAGCAGAGACACGGGAAGTCTTGCCGTGGTGCCGCCCAGGGGGATCTTGATGCTGGTTGCGCCAAGCCAGAGATAGGCCTTGGGAGCAACCGCGACGCGGGTGTTGCCGGAGATAGCCAGCATAGCACCGCCGCACATAGCCTGTGTTGCCAGAGTGGTCATAAAGGGGCTGATGCCCACATAACCGATGAAATAACCGTTGATGCAGCCGACGAGGCAACCTACTGCCGTGGCTACCACAAAGCCGACCAGTGCCGTAGCGAAACCTTCACCGCCAACAGCCTGCATAGTCAGCGCCGCGCACATGGCGGCAATACCGCCCGTTGCACCGACAGACAGATCAAGACCGCCTGTCAGCATGCACAGCAACATACCCAGGGAAGCAATCAGCAGCACGACGTTCTGCCTCAGGAAATTCATCAGCGTACCAACAGCGAAGAAGCTGTCAGACACAGCACTGAACAAAGCGATCAGGACAACGATGACGAGTACCAGAATCAGTTCTCGTGCATTTCTTTTCACAAACCCTTTCATAGCTTTACTCTCCAAACTTACGGGATTTACGGGGGAACACTTGATTTAAGGAAAAACCCGGCGGGGCGGTGGCCCCGCCGGGTTGCGGTTTACTTTATACCGATCCGCTCAACAGAGGGAAGGTATCAGTATATGGACTCAGATTAGGCCAGGCCGATCTGCTCAGCGGTGACCATCTCAGCGGGCTCGTAAGCAACAACGCGAGCCTCAGCGGGAGTCAGGACCTCGATGGAGGGATACTTCTCAGCCAGCTCGCCGGCCCAGTAAGCAGCCTCGGTCTCCTCGGTCATGACCAGGTAGGTCTTCAGGTAAACCTGATGAGGAACAGCCTCGCCAGCAGCGATCTTGCAAGCGGTCAGAATGTTCCAGTAACCGATGTGGGCACCACCGATCAGAGTGGTAACCATGACATCGCCGTTCTCGATAGCGGTGTAGATGCTCTCCTCACCGTTGTGGCCGGCCAGGACAGTGCCCTCGGGCATGGTGACGCCCATGGAGTAGCCCAGGCAGGAGTCGTCCATGTTGTACAGACCCTTCAGATCGGCACCGGCGGCGGTGACCATATCCTCAGTGACCTTGGTGACAGTGGTGGGATCCCAGTTACCGTCCTGGATCTCGTACTTCACGCCAGCGTCGGTGCAAGCCTTAGCAAAGGCCTCGCCGCGGACGTCGGAAACGAAGTTACCAGCGGAACCATTGACCATGACATAAGTACCGGGGCCGCCGGCCTTGATCAGCAGGTCGGTCATAGCAGCGGAGTCACGAGCATCGGGATAGGTGGTGCAGACATTGTAGACGTCGTCAGAGATGCCGCCCTCGACCAGGTTACCCATGGTAACGAAGCCGATGCCAGCCTCCAGAGCCTGCTGGATAACGGGGATCAGAGCGTTCTTGTCGATGGGGTCAATCAGGATGACATCCACACCCTGCTCGATGAAAGCCTCGATCAGAGCGATCTGGTTCTCCAGGGAGCCCTCAGCGGACTTCCAGTCAACAGTGGCGTTGTACTCAGCAGCGCACTGATCACCGTAATCCATCAGCTCGATCCAGATGGGAGCGCTCAGGGACTGCATAACAGCACCGAACACATAACCATCGTCCTGAACGACCTCGTCGCCGCCGGGCTGCTGATCGTCAACAGGAGCCTTCTCGCCGCAAGCAACCAGTGCAAACATCATGCACAGAGCCAGCAAAATAGCTAAAGCCTTCTTCATCTTGGTACCTCCTAAAAATTTGTTGTGTATTTATGAAACCCCTATGGGGGAATCACCGAATGAACGGAATGGGACAGAACCGATTATGCCTGAGCATCGCGCTGGGCGATCAGTTCTTTGTGGTGCTCTGCCTTCAGAGCGGCCATGACCTTGGCCTCGCGGGCCTCTTCGAACTTCTTACCGACCACGTCGATGATCAGAGCGGCCAGAATGATGGCGCCCTTCACCACGTCACGCCAGTTGGTGTCGATGTGGATGTAGGTGAGCATGGTGGAGATGGTGATGATAACGAACGTACCGATCACCACGCCGAAGACGTTGCACTTACCGCCGGAGACGCTGGTGCCGCCGATAACCACGGCTGCCATAACATCCATCAGCAGAACGGTACCGCCCAGGGTGATGCCGATGCCGCCCACGCGGGCCAGCGTAACGATGGCGCCGATACCGGTGAAGGTGCCGGCCACCATGAAGACCAGGAAGCGATACCACTTGACCTTCACGCCGTTGAGGCGGGCTGCCTCTTCGTTGCCGCCCAGTGCCAGCACCGCGCTGCCGAAGCGGGTGTGGCGCAGCAGCACGTAGGCGATGACGGCCATGGCAAGCAGAATACAGAAGGCGACGGGGATGCCCTGTCCCTTGCCGAACACGGGGATGATGCCGCGGCCGATCTGCACGAAGTTGGACTCGGGGATATCCAGGTGGATGATGTGACCCTCGGCCACCACCAGCATCACGCCCTTGATCAGGGTCATCATGGCCAGCGTGGTCACGAAGGGATTGATGCGGAGCTTGGTGATGATCAGACCGTTGGCTGCGCCCATGGCAGCACCGGTGAGAACACCGGCCAGAACCGTCAGCACCACGTTGTAGCCGGTAGCCAGGAAGGTGAAGGCTGCGGCAACGCCTGCCAGAGAGACGCCGTCACCTGCCGTAAAGTCCAGACCGCCGCTGGCCACCACGAACATGGCGCCCAGAGCGATGATACCCACGTTGGATACCTGCATCAGGATGTTCTGCCAGGTGGCCCATGTAAAGAACACGGGATTGGCGATGCCACTGACAACACAGATTACAATCAGGATACAAAGAGGTATCAGCTGATCCTTTGTCAAAAAACGCCGCTTTGCGACCTTTCTCTTTTCCTCTTTCATTGCCGTTACTCCTTCTTACCATAGATGTGCAAATGCTCTCCTATTTGCACAAGGCAAATAGGAAAAACCCCTAGGGGTTTTCGGGACTTTCGCCCGTTCCGTGTTTCACAGCAGCAGCGCGGCCTCAATGGGCATACCTCCGCCGCGGCGGCAACCTGTACATGCAATTTATCAAGTTTTTTTCTGCTTGTCAACAGCGCCGCCCTTTTTTTGTTTGTTTTGACACAAGTTTTTTCAAAAACCCAAATAAACTCCAAATATATTTTCTTTTTTGCCAATTTTTGATTATTTTACGAACTTTTATCCATAAATTTTGTTCGTCATTTTCACTAACAGTTGTTAAAAAATTTGTACAGTCATATATACTTTTATTTTATGTCGTTATTTCGTCTACCCTGTTGGGTCAAAAATGTGGGAAGTCCACATGCGATGTGGCACTTTATATTTTTTGTGTGGTATTTCGCAACTTCTATTGCATTTTGTGTAATGCTGTGATATACTTTTGGTACACCACACACGGACATTATCAATTTTTGATAAATTCTTCCCTGTTTTTTTGTCTAATTTACACCCTAATTGCGCGGATACCACAATCACACAGACACTGCTTCAGAGCAGCATACTGCGGAGGTGAGCAAATGCTGGCAAAAGAGCGGCATGCGATCATTATGGAGATCCTGCGAAAAGACGGGATCATCAAAATCTCAGATATTTCCCGGCGCTTTTCCGTTTCCAACGAGACGGCTCGGCGCGATCTGGAGTATTTGCAGGACACGGAGGCCATCAAGCGCATCTACGGCGGCGCCATTTTACTGGGCAACAACGCCATCGGGCCGCAGCCGCCTTCTCACGCCCACGTGCGTCGCTCGCAGAAGGCGTCTATCGGTAAGGCGGCGGCCTCCCTTATCAAATCCGGCGAGACCGTCATTCTGGATATCGGCAGCACCACGCTGGAGATCGCCCGACATCTGAGCAACATCAGCGGCATTACGGTGCTGACCAATTCCCTGCCCATTATCAACGAGCTGGCAGGCAAGCCGGTGACCGTTTTCTGTCTGGGCGGGCGGCTCAATCCCGATGAGCTGTCCATGTACGGCAAGGTGACCACCGATGCGCTGCAGCAGTTCTTTGTGGACCGGGCCTTTATCGGCGCCGGCGGCGTGACGCTGGAGGGCGGCATCTCCGATTACAACAGCGAGGAGGCCATCGTCCGTCAGGCCATTATCCGCCGGGCACAGCAGACAGTGCTGGTGGTGGACAGTGCCAAGTTCGGCACCAACGCCTTCGCCGCTGTGTGCGGGCTGGATGAGATCGATGTGGTGGTGTCCGACGAGAACCTGGATGACGAGTTCCGCGACGGATTGAGCAAGTGGCGCAATCTGGATGTCATCCTGGCACCCGCTGTGGACGAGCCCAATGACGTGGACGAGGAGTCCTGAGCCGGAAAAATACACATTCGTCAGGAAACGCTTCTTCTTGCAGACCCCGACGCCCTGACACGGGTGACGGGGTCTGTCTGCACAGACGAGGAAAACCATTTTGTTTACATTATATCTTAATTGTATTAAGGAGGGCTAATTATGGAATTCATTACGCTGAACAACGGTGTGCAGATGCCCAAGGTGGGTTACGGTGTGTATCTGGTGCCGCCGGAGGAGTGTGAGCGCTGCGTGCTGGATGCACTGGATGTGGGCTATCGCTCCATCGACACCGCCCAGCAGTACGAGAACGAAGAGGGCGTGGGCGCCGCGATCTCCAAGTGCGGTATCCCCCGCGAGGAGCTGTTCCTCACCTCCAAGATCTGGATCAGCGAGTCCGGCGAGGAGAAGGCCATGAAGTCCATCGACGAGACGCTGCGGAAGATGAAGACCGACTATCTCGATCTCATGCTGATCCACCAGGCCTTCGGTGACTATTACGGCACTTGGCGCGCCATGGAGAAGGCCTACAAGGCCGGCAAGCTCCGCGCCATCGGCGTGAGCAACTTCTTCCCCGACAGACTGATCGATCTGCACCACTTCTCCGAGATCAAGCCCATGGTCAACCAGATCGAGACGCACATCATCCACCAGCGCAAGATCGACCACGAGTACATGGTCAAGTACGGCTGCGTCCACGAGGCATGGGCTCCGCTGGGCGAGGGCAAGAACGGTCTGCTGCAGAACCCCGTCATCTGCGCCATCGGCGAGAAGTACGGCAAGACCGCGGCACAGACCATTCTCCGCTTCCTGGTACAGAGCGACGTGGTGGTGATCCCCAAGTCCTCCCGCAAGGAGCGCATGGCCGAGAACATCAACATCTTCGACTTCTGCCTGACGGAGGAGGAGATGAACGCCATCCGCGCACTGGATCAGCAGCAGACGGTGTTCTTCAAGCACTACGATCCCGCGATCGTGGAGATGTTCATGACGCTGGCCTAAGCAAAGAAAGGAGCGGCACCCATGAGCTACATGATCTATATCCCCACCCGCGTGTTTATCGGCGCCGGTGCCCTCAGTGAGCTGGGCAAGCGCAAGATGCCCGGAAAGAAGGCCATGGTGGTCATCTCCAACGGCAGCTCCTCCAGAAAAAGCGGCGCACTGGACAGGACGCTGGCCCTGCTGCAGGACGGCGGCGTGGAGACGGCACTGTTTGATAAGGTGGGAGCCAACCCCACCCGCAACGTGGTGATGGAGGGCGCCGCCTTCTGCCGTGACAACGGCTGCGACTTCGTGGTGGCTCTGGGCGGCGGCAGCGTGATGGACGCGGCCAAGGCCATGGCACTGATGGCGGTCAACGAGGGCGACGTGTGGGACTATGTGGCTGCCCCCACTTCCAAGCGGGCGGTGGCACCCAACGACTCCCTCCCCGTGGTGGCCATCACCACCACCGCCGGTACCGGCAGCGAGGTGGACTTCGGCGGCGTCATCTCCAATCCCGACACGCAGGAAAAAACGGGTCTTGTCCACGAGAGCATCACCCCCGTGATGGCCATCGTCGACCCCGAGCTGATGGTGTCCGTACCGTCGGAATTCACCGCCTATCAGGGATTCGACGCCCTGTTCCACGCCACGGAGGTATATCTGTCCAACACCCATAATCCCATGTCCGACATGGTCTGCCTCACCGCCATCGAGAATGTGGGCAAGTATTTGGCCCGCGCCTGCCGCGACGGCAGCGACATGGAGGCACGGGAGGGCATGGCCTTTGCCAATATGCTCTCGGGTTACGCCATGATGCTCAGCGCCACCTGCTCCAAGCATCCGCTGGAGCACTCCCTCAGCGCCTTCCACCCCCAGCTGGCCCACGGCGCGGGTCTGATTATGATCTCCCGCGAGTGGTACACGGTTTTCGTCCGGCGCCATTCCTGCGACGAGCGGTTCATCGCCATGGCCAAAGCGTTGGGTAAGACCGACGCAGGCGAGGCCATGGACTTCGTGGACGAGTTGGTGAAACTCCAGAAGGCCTGCGGTGTGGATCAGCTGAAGATGAGTGATTACGGCATCACACCCGACGAGTTCCCCCGCATGGCACACGATGCGCGGGCCACGATGGGCTCTCAGTTCGATCTCGACCCCAGTCCCCTCACCGACGAGGACTGCGTGGGGATCTACGAGCGCTCCTACCGCTAAAGGGCCAAAAAACAGCACAAAAGCCCCGGACGGTAAAACCGCCCGGGGCTTGACTTTGCAAAAAAAGAACAGCGGCACGCAGGAGCGTGTCGCTGTTTCGTTGGAGGTGACACCCGGATTTGAACCGGGGAATGAGGGTTTTGCAGACCCTTGCCTTACCACTTGGCTATGTCACCGAACCTGAAGTCCGAGGGTTATTATACTATACCAAGTGGCGCTTGTCAAGAGTTGTTTTCTGTTTTTTCACTTATTCTTTTGTGTGCACGTTGATATACTGTGCCTTCTGCTTGGAATACAGAATGGTCTGACTGGTATACAGGCCGCTGTAGCCGGACATGAGATAGCTGACGGCGCAGGCTACGGCATAGAAGAGCAGGCCATCGCCGCCGAAGAGCTCGATGCCCAGCAGGATGGAGGCGACGGGGCAGTTCACCGCACCGCAGAACACCGAGATGAAGCCGATGGCCGCGCCGAAAGGCGCCGGGACGGCCAGCAGCGGCGCAACGACACAGCCGAAGGTGGCACCGACGAAGAAGGAGGGCAACACCTCGCCGCCCTTGAAGCCGAAGCCGATGGTGATGGCGGTGAAGAGGATCTTGATGATCCACGCCCACTGCTGTGCCTCGCCGCTGAGGGCGCGGGCGATGACGTCCATCTCCGCGCCGTTATAGTCTGCGCCGAAGGCGTGGGAGAGGATCAGGATCAGCAGGCCGCCGATGGCGGCACGGCGATAGCTGTTGGGGGAGATTTTCTTCGCACCGTGCTCGATCCAGTGCATACCGCGGACGAAGATGATGGACACGATGGCGCAAGCCACCGCCAGAACGCCCACACGCACCAGCATCTGGATATCGGCCACGGGAACGCCCACACCGTAGTGGGTGGGCTCTACGCCCATGATGGTGGAAACGCCGAAGCCCACGGCGGCGGCGGTGATACAGGGGATCAGTCCGGCGTAGTAGATCACGCCCACGGAGATGACCTCCAGCGCGAAGATAGCGGCGGTGAGCGGTGTGCCGAAGAGGGCGGCAAAGAGGGCCGCCATGCCGCACTGGGTCGCCAGGGGCAGCTCCTTGTCCGTCAGGTGCATCAGCCGGCCCGTATGGTAGCCGATGCCGCCGCCGATCTGCAGGGCGGCGCCCTCACGGCCGGAAGAGCCGCCCACCAGATGGGTGATCACGGTGGCAACGAAGATCAGCGGCACCAGCAGGAGGGGCACATCCTTGCCGAAATGCACCGACTCGATGATCTGGTTGGTGCCCTTCCCCTCCAGCCGCAGCGCGCGGTAGAGCAGAATAATGGCCACACCTGCCACAGGCAGGAACCACAGGATCTGCGGATTTTCATGGCGCAGCTCCGTGGCCCGCTCCACACCGATGTGGAAGGCCGCGCCGACGCCGCCGCCGATGACACCCACCACGAAGCCGATGGCCACCCATTTGACCAGCACGGCAACATATTCACCCATGTGGAGGGTGCGCTCTTTGATATGCTCGAAAAAGCTCATTGTCGTTTTCTCTCCCGTAAGCGAAGGGTATCCTTCGCGTTTTCTCCCCATACATCGTCAGTATACTCCTCTCCCCCGCCCCGGTCAAGAGTGACGCCGGGGACGGACAAAAAAAGCGCGCCTGTGTGCGGCACTAAAAAATTTTTTGATTTTCTTAAAAAATTTTTGTTTTAGTGGTTGATTATTGTGAAACTTTGCCGTATACTAATGCCATAAGTAGAACAAACATCAGCCATTAGCACAACTGAGAGACAGAACATTTACTACGAAACATTTTTAGGAGGATTATTCTATGAAGTACGATCGTTCTTTTAACTTTTCCGCAGGCCCTGCCATGATGCCCGAGCCCGTGCTGGAGGAGATCCGCGATGAGATGATGAACTACCGCGGCACCGGCACCTGCGTCATGGAGATGAGCCACCGCTCCAAGGCCTTCATCCAGATCGCCGAGGAGGCTGAGGCCGACCTGCGCAAGCTGATGGGGATCCCCGACAATTACAAGGTGCTGTTCGTGCAGGGCGGCGGTACGGTCCAGTTCTCCATGGTGCCCATCAACCTGATGAAGAACGGCAAGGCCTGCTACGTGGAGACGGGCGCATGGTCCAAGAAGGCCATCGCCGAGGCCAAGAAGTACGGCGAGGTGAAGATCGTGGCCTCCTCCGCCGATAAGAACTTCTCCTACATCCCCGATTGCAGCGATCTGGACATCCCCGAGGACTGCGACTACGTCTACATCTGCGAGAACGAGACCATCAACGGCACCACCTGGAACACCCTGCCCAACACCAAGGGCCACATTCTGGTATCCGACCAGTCCTCCATGTTCCTCTCCCGCCCCTGCGACGTGAGCAAGTACGGCCTCATCTGGGCAGGTGTGCAGAAGAACGTGGGCCCCGCCGGTATGGCCGTGGTCATCATCCGCGAGGATCTCCTTCGGGACGATCTCGATCCCAAGGCTCCCGTGTATATGTCCTACAAGACCCACGCCGATGCCGACTCC
>JAFYVA010000061.1 GCA_017549325.1 Oscillospiraceae bacterium | reverse complement strand
GGGCTCGGTGGTCTTGGAGACGAACTTCATCATGACCATGGGGCCGATGGCGAAGATCTCGTCGTACTGGTTGCCCTCGTCCAGCAGCTCCTTCAGCGCCTCGGTGACGAGACCCTTCTGGCCGTAGCTGCCATCGTCGGTGCAGACCTTCAGCACGGAGGAGACGGCCTTGAACTTGTCCTCGAGGATGACCACATCCTTGCTCTTAAAGCCCACAACGGCGTGCACCTCGGCGCCGCAGTCGTAGAACTTCTTCAGCACGGGATAGGCAATGGCGCAGCCCACGCCGCCGCCGACGACGCAGACCTTCTTCTTACCCTCGGTATGGGTGGGGACACCCAGAGGGCCGACGAAGTCCTGCAGGAAGTCGCCCTGCTGCTTGTGGCTGAGCTTCTCGGTGGTAGCGCCGATGGTCTGCACGATGATGGT
Organism: Oscillospiraceae bacterium; assembly: GCA_017549325.1. The sequence goes on along the minus strand of JAFYVA010000061.1, from coordinate 18,597 downwards.
CACCGTGCCCTTGACGCGGTCATAATCATGGATGGTAATGGGGATACGCTCGCCGTTCTCATCCACACGCAGGATGATAAACTGACCGGGCTGTGCCTTTTTCGCCACCATGGGAGCCTCGATTTCATAGAGGATCACGGTGGGTTTCAGAGCTTCTTTTGTCACAATGCGATACATATACTTACACCCTCGTTTCCTTATTTTTGCATTCCGTGCCACAGCGGCAACGGCAGGTTTCTATATTGTCTACTTTATCACAATCATATTGGAGCGTCAATGCTCCTTTTGTGCCAATTCCATATTTGTCGCCTGTCAGATGCGGTGCTGGATGGTAACGATGCGACCGTTGACGGCCACCAGTTCATCATCGCGCATTTTCTTCAGTTCCCGCATCATGGCACTGCGGTCGGTGGAGATGTAATCGGCCAGCGCACTGAGGCTAAAGGGCAGTTCAAAGCTGTCCTCACCGCGCTTGGCGCTCTGCAGCGTGAAGTAGCGCAGCAGCTTCTCCCGGATACTGCGGCGGGAGAGCACCTCCACCCGCTCCGACAGAGCCGAGGCCTTGTCGGTGACGAGGCGGAACATATTCTCCACCACACGGGTATGGTGGGCGCAGGCCTTCTCACAGCGCTTGAGAAGCGATGCCGCAGGCACAAAGCTGACACAGCAGGGACGGGTGCAGACCACCGTGATACTGTCATCATTGGCCCGTTCAAACATCAACAGCTCACCGAAGACGCTGCCAACCTCCAGATGCTCCAGAATGGTGCGGCCGCCCCGTTCGTCGATGCGCTCCACCTCTGCCGTTCCCGCGGTGATCACACCCACCATGTTGCGTCCGTCGCCGAAATCGTAGATGGTGTCATCGGCATCATAGCACTGGCTGAACACACCGAAGCACTGCTCCATCAGAGAGCATTCCTCAGCAGAGACACCGGCCAGCAGCGGCGTAGTCACAGTTGTCATCATCGTCGTTCCTCCCTTATGCCACCGGAATTTCCGTCACGGCGGAGAAATTATACACACCCATATCCTGCTGCAGCAGTCCCGTCAGCGTAGGACGGAAGAGATATTGATAGGTGCTGTTGCACAGCGGGATCACATAGCCGCTCTCCAGCAGCAGGCGCTCGGCATCTGCCAGATAGGCGTCGCGCGCCTCCACGCTGTCGGAGTTGTCGGCTGCGCGGAGCAGAATATCATAGGCATTGGAATAGTGCTGTCCGTAGTTGTCGCGGCTGCCGCCCACATAGTCCTCCAGATATCCGGAGGCGGTATTGGTGGCATCGGACACCGACATCAGCGCGATGGAAAATGCGCCGCTCTCCAGCGCCTTTTGCATCTCCTCGCTCTCCACTGCGACCAGCTCCACAGTAATTCCCAGTACCTCCTGCCACTGCTGCTTTACCTGCTGAACGATGCGGGCATTGACGGCGCCGGACTCGTAGATCAGCGACACCACGCCCAGATGCTCCACAGCGAACGCACCGCCGCGGTAGAAAGAGGTCATCAGCTCACGGGCCGAGGCGCGGTTTTTCTCCACGCTCGCCTCATCGCAGAGGGTCACGGGGCCATTCACCTGGCGGAACATGGCACCGCTGGTGGTGGCAACACCCTGGGGAACCAGTCCCTCGGCGCCGCAGAAGGTCGCTCCCGCCGCCGCAGCGACAAGGTTGCGGTCCAAAGACAGCGTCATCGCCTGACGCACGCTCTCACTGAGGGAGGACATCTGGTTCACCACCAGCACCATCACCTCGGGCTGCTGTGCCGTAACACTGCCCTCGAGGTCGCCGCATTTCAAAATGAATGCCGACTCATCCTTATCATAGCTGCTGATGGCCCGCTCGATGCTCTCGGCGAAGAAAAAGTCGATCTCCTTGGGGCCGAGACGGCGGCTGTCATAGTACCCCTCGGCCTCCACCACCGTCAGGTGTCCGGCATTGAAGTTCCGCACAGCGTAAGCGCCGTTGGCAATGAGTGTGGCCTTCTTCATGGTCCAGTCGGGCACTGCAGCTGCGGTGTCCTCTTCCCCGTCATCATCGCTCTCCTCCACGGACATCCACGGCTGCACCACATCGGCGCGGACGGGCATAGTGGCCGAGTCGGTGCAGACCACCGGCAGGAAATAGGGGCAGTGCCCACTGAGCGTCACCACGAAGGTGCGGCTGTCGGGCGCAGACACCTGCAACGATGTCAGGTCTCCGTTGACGGCTCCTTCATAGCCGGCCACCATTTTCAGGATCTCCCGGTTGGGAGAGTCCACACGAGGAGAAACAAGGCGCTGCCATGCATGGACGAAGTCCTCTGCCGTGACGGCCTTGCCATCGGACCAACGGATGTCGTTGCGGAGCGTAAAGCTATATGTCTCCGTGCCGTCCTCGTTCACCGTCACCTCATAGCTCGCGGCCTGACCGTTTACAAGACCGGCGGCGGTGAATTTCATCAGATTTTCAAACAGGTGCACCACGATGGTGCGCTCTTCATCGGTAGTGGCATAGGCGGGGTCAAGGGTCGCCGGTGTTTCCACAAAGGAGGCGCGGATCTCCAGCCCCTTCTCCTCCACCTGATTGCCGCAGCCGGCACACAGCAGCATCATCGCCGCCAGCGCCAGCGCCAGTAACCGTTTTACTCGTTTCATAAGGTTCTCCTTTATCGGGGAGTCATTCACTGTGCCGTGACGGTGCCGTCCTCGCCAAGCTGTCCGTTCACCACCGGCGCGCCGGTATTGCGCACGATCTCATCGAGGCGCATACGGCTGGGGAAATCGCTGATGAGGGTATAGGCCACACCGTGGCGCTTGGCGCGGCCCGTACGGCCGATGCGGTGGATATAGTGCTCGTTCTCATCGGGCACCTCGAAGTTGAACACCGCGTCCACATCGTCCACATCGATGCCGCGGGCCGCCACATCGGTGGCCACAAACACGCGGAGCTTACCCTCGCGGAACTGCTTCATCACCGCCTCGCGCTTGCTCTGGGGGATGTCGCCGTGGATGCACTTGGCGTCCACGCCGCGAAGCTGCAAAAACTTGGTCAGGCGCTCGGTGCTGCCCTTGGTATTGCAGAAGCACATCACGCGGTCATAGTTCTCTTTTTCCAAAATTCTGGCGATGGCGTCCACCTTGCCGTCGGAGGGCACCTCCAGACGGTACTGCAGGATATCGGGCTTGTTCTCCTCGGTGGGACGGACGGTGATCTCCTCGGGATCGCGCTGATAGACCCATGAGATATCCATCACCTCGCGGGAGATGGTGGCCGAGAACATACCCAGATTCTTTCGGTTGGGGATCTTGTCCAGAATACGGGTCACATCGTGGATAAAGCCCATGTCCAGCATACGGTCTGCCTCGTCCAGCACCACCGTTTTGACATCCTTCACCACCACGGTGCGGCGCTTCATGTGGTCGCTGAGACGACCGGGGGTCGCCACCACGATCTGGGGACGGCGCTTGAGCGCCTCGATCTGGCGGTTGATGGGCTGTCCTCCGTAGAGGCAGACGATGCGCACACCCTCGTGGCACACCGCCACCTCGCGCATCTCATCGGTGATCTGGATGGCCAGCTCACGGGTAGGTGCCAGAATGACGGCCTGCACCTTCTCACTGTCGCGGTCGATGGCCTCGATAATGGGGATGCCGAAGGCCATGGTCTTGCCGGTACCGGTAGGAGCCTTGGCGATCACATCCTTCCCCTCCAGCATGGGGGGGATGCAGCCGGCCTGCACCGGCGTAGAAACAGTATATCCCTTATTACGGACGGCCCGCATGGTGGCCTCGGACAGGCCGAAGCGCTCAAAGGGCACACCCTGGGTGATTTCCATAGCGTTTTCCTCTTGTTTCTATAGTTTTCAATCGTAGTCCAGTATACCACATCCTTCGCGCAAATGCAACACAGTGTTGCTTTTGTCACGGAGGGTATTGCGAGGGCAAAAAAATAAAACCCCCAGGTGGGGGCTTATTTTTTCGAGCAGGTAACGGATTTGACAATGGTATTTACTAGGAGTGTAAACAGAAGAGGACCCAAGATGCCCTGCTCATCGGTATTGTATCTCGTGCTTCCAAAAAATTCCAGTAAAAATAGGACTTACGAAAAGTTTTATTTTGGATGGCGTTAGAAACAGCCCTCTCCGTCTTTTGCCTTGCAAATGACACCTCCCTCAAAAAGGGGGGGGCAAGAGGGGTTTTCCGCAGTTCTTGCAGCACACAAGCCAAAGGCCCCCTTGTTGGCTCTTGGCTCCCCCTTCGGGGGAGCTGTCAGCCGCAAGGCTGACTGAGAGGGCTGTGGAAACCTCGTAACGCCCTCTCCGTCATTTGCTTCGCAAATGACACCTCCCCCAAAGGGGGAGGCAAGAAAAAAAGAGCCCCGAAGGGCTCTTTTTTGTTGAGCAGGCATAAACAACCGCGTTCATCACAAATCTCTTTTGGAGAAATGTAGGACCTGCTCTATGGTATCAACAGAAGTTCAAAGAACTTCGGTCAATCGTTTGTCAGAATCAGTCAGACTAAATTAGTCCTTCTTCTTCAGGACGACAGCGGAACCGGCAGCGGCCATGACGGACATACCGACGTACATAGCGATACCAGCGTCGAAGGTCTGAGCGGACTCAACCTTCTCACCAGCGGCGGGAGCGGAAGCGGTGGGAGCCAGAACGACCCAGTTGGACTCACCCTCAACAGTCATGTCAACGGGAGCATAGGTACCGGAAGCCAGGCCAGCGATCTTCTGAACGACCTCGAAGGTCTCACCGCACAGGCACTTCACGGAAGTGAGCTTGTTGTCCTTCACATTCCACTTGCAAGCAGCGTCGCCAGCAGAGTCACCGAAGAAAGCGTGACCAACGAAAGCAGCGTAAGCAGGGATCTCGGTATCACCGATCAGAACCATCTCGTTCTTGTAGACGGCCAGAGTGGTGCCCTCAGCAGCGTAGAAGTCGCCATCGACAACGGCGTAGTCAGCCAGAGCGGCGCCGCACTTGGTGGTGTCATCAGCCTCGTCGATGAAAGCCTCGACGACGATATCGGTGTAAGCATAGCCATCCAGGTCAGCGATCACAGCGGCATCAGCGATAGGATCCAGATAACGAGCATAGACAACGGCCTTGCCGGTCTCGATCTGGACATTGGCGTAGTCCTTAGCGACGACGACAAAGTAACCATCATCAAAAGCAGTGGTCTCCACGATGTCAGCAACGGGACCATAGAAGGTAGCGCCGTAGTACACGGTGGTCTCATCATTGACGGTCTCGGTGACGTTGGAGTAGACCCACTTGGTCATCTCAGCGTCCTCATCGAACTCATAGGCATCACCGGTGGTCAGGTCGACGACCTTCCAGCCCTCGACGTCAACATTGGTGGTGCTCTTGCTCACGCCAGCAGCGGAAGCAACGGTGGCCAGACCCATGACCATAACGAGGGCCAGGACCAGAGCAACAATCTTCTTCATTGTTTTTTCCTCCAAAAAAATTTTTGTTTTATTTGTGAAACAGTGGCCCGTATGGACGAGTCAAAAGAGAGAACACCTCCCGCCATCACAAAAAAAGACGCACAGACAACAAAAAGCCGATAACTGCAAGATTTTGATCTTACAAGTTATCGGCTCTACGTCTATGCGTCAGGCTCTGTGATAACAGAGGTATTCAATTTTTGAACGTTCACAAGGGTTTCCTGTTTGCACTTTGGGCAGTACAGCGGAAAGTTTTGCAGCACCGTATCGGCGCGCACCATCGTTCTCGTTTTGTTGCCGCACACGGGGCAGAGAACCCATTGGCTTTTTTCCACCGAATGCACCTCCTTTTTTGATCTTTCGTTCTAAAACGAAGCAGATCTAAAAGAGTCGTGCAATCGCGCGCTTGCAAATGTGATTATACCCAAAATATTGCATCCGTCAAGGTAATTGACGGAACTGTAACCATTTGTAACCATTCCTGTTACCGTTTGGTAATTTTTCACTCCCGCTGCACCGCCGTGCCGCCGTCGAGACCGAAGTCGTCGGCCACCGAGGCGGTGTCGCGGCGGAGCATCGTCTCCATGACGCGGATGTCGCTGTCGATGTCCAGCGCCGCATCGCGGTACAGCTCATCCAACTGATGCTCAAAGCCGGAGATAATGCTGTCCATGGTCTGCTCGATGCGCTCCTTGGCCTTGTCCAGATTCTCGCCGCTGATGCCCGCCTCCTCAAAGTCGGCGTAGCTGTCCAGCAGCTTCTGGGTGGTGGGGAGATAGTAGTTCAGGAAGGTGTTGGCCTTATCCGCCGCGGCGGGGTTGGCCTCAATAAAGCGGAAGATGCGGCCCGTCACCTGCTCAAGGCGGTCGATCTTGGCGCTGAGGGCGGCATCGTCAATGCGGTCGTTGGCGCGGCGAATGGCGCTGATGCGGAAGGCGTTGTCGCTCTCCGTCTCGGGTGCGGCTTTCGTCTCCTGCGGGGGTTTGGCGCGGACGTGGCGCATCTCGTGGTATTCCCGCGCCGCCTCGGCGGTGAGGAAGAGCATATCCTGCCCGTTGTCCACATAGGCCTGAGGGCCCCACAGGCCGCGCTCCACCATCAGTTCCAGATCCCGTTCAGCCTTGGCCATACGCACATCGGCGGCGGAGGCCAGCTCGGCGATGGACACGGCCTTGCGCGTACCTGTCACCGTGCGGTACTTGGCGAAGCGGCGGGCACGGCGCTTCATGCTGCGGCCGCCCAGCAGCAGGGCGATACCGCCGGAGAGCAGGCCGAGGCAGGGGGAGAGATCCTCCAAAAACCACATCAGATCGCCATACTCGCCGAAATAGAAACTCAGATCACTGAGTACGCCCAAGCCGACCAGTGCGCCCAGCACCGTCAGCACAATGCCCACGATGGACATGATGCGGGTGCCCCGCTGTCCGTACTGGGGCGTGGCAGTGACCTTCTTCTTTTTCGGTGCCGCTTTGGCCTTGGGGGCAGACCCGACTTCCCCCTTGGGGGCGGTCTGCTCCGCCTTTTGTCCCGCGGCAGATGCCTCGGCGCTGTCGGTGCGGGCAGTCCGGGTGGGCTTCTTCTCGTCCGTCAGCTTGGAAATGAGGAGAAACAGACCCACGGGCCAGAACACCATGAACATGATGCCGATGAACACCCACGAGCCGATGTCGTTATCGGGCTTCTTCCGGTCGAAACCCTTCCCGGGTTCGTAGCGGTAGCTCATGACTTGATTCCGCCCTTTCCCTCCAGCTTGCGCTTGTTGCCGTGCTCGTCCACCACATAGGTGTGCTCAAGGGTGTCGCGGAGGTTGCCCACCACGGAGTTGATATACTCACGGCGCAGCACATCGCGCTCGCGGATCTCCTCGTCGGTGAGACCCTCGGCCTTGGCCTTGCGGGCCAGTTCATTGATGCGGTCAAGCTTTTTCTGATTCATAGTGTTTCTCCCAAATTCTGCGTGTTATACAAGGTGGCGTACACGCCGCCCAAATTCATCAGTTCTTCGTGGCTGCCCATCTCGGCAATGAGGCCGTCCTCCACCACCAGAATACGGCTGGCGCTGCGGATGGTGCTGAGGCGGTGGGCGATGATCAGCGTGGTACGGCCCTCGGCCAGCGTGTCCAGCGCGTGCTGGATCTTGGACTCGGTGACGCTGTCCAGCGCCGAGGTTGCCTCGTCGAGAATGAGGATGGGGGGATTTTTCAGGAAGATGCGGGCAATGGCCACGCGCTGCTTCTGTCCACCCGAGAGGAGCGTGCCGCGCTCGCCGACATAGGTGTCGAAGCCCTGGGTCATATCCATAATGTCGGCATAGATCTCCGCCTTCTTCGCCGCTGCCTCCACCTCTTCATCGGAGGCCTCGGGGCGGCCGTAGCGGATGTTCTCCCGCACCGTGTCGGCGAAGAGGAACACATCCTGCTGCACGATGCCGATGGCGCGGCGCAGCGACTCCACCGTGACGTCCCGCACATCGAGCCCGTCCACCGTGATGCGGCCGGACTGCACGTCGTAAAAACGGGGCAGCAGCTGGCACAGGGTAGACTTTCCGCCGCCGGAGGAGCCGACGATCGCCACCGTCTCCCCTGCTGCCACGCGGATATCCACGCCGCGGAGGACATCGGCGGTGCCGTCGTAGGTAAAGTGGACATTCTCCACGCCGATCTCACCGCGCACATCCCGCAGCGGTGCGGCATGGGGCGCGTCGGTGACGGTGGGGGCGGTGTCCATCAGCTCACAGAAGCGCTGCAGACCCGCCGCGCCGCTGGAGAACAGCTCGGCAAAGTTGGCCAGCTTTCGCACCGGTGCAATAAAGGTGGTGATATAGAGGGCGAAGGTCACCAGATCCACATAGTCCATGGTGCCCTGCATGATGAAGAGGCCACCTCCGGCGATGACTGCCACGTTGAGGATGGTGACAAACAGCTCCATAGTGGCGGTAAAGCGGCCCATCTCCCGATGGAAGCCGCGCTTGGCGGTCTTGAACTGCTCGTTGGCCCCGTCGAAGCGGGCCTGCTGAATAGACTCGTTGGCAAAGGCCTTGGTGGTGCGGATGCCGCTGAGGCCCGACTCGATCTCGGCGTTGATGGTGCCGGTGCGCTGCTTGGCGATGTGAGAGGCGCGGGACATACCGTTGCGCCGCAGGATCAGCAAAAGAACGAACAGGGGGATGATAATCAGCACGATGAGAGACATACGCCACTCGATGGTGAACATCACCGCCAGTGCGCCGATGATGGTGACGAAGGAGATGAGAAGGTCCTCCGGGCCGTGGTGTGCCAGCTCCGTCACCTCGAACAGATCCGTGGTCAATCGGCTCATCAGCTGTCCCGTGCGGTTGCGATCGTAGAAATCAAAGCCCAGCGTCTGCATATGGTGGTACAGGTCGCGGCGAATGTCGGCCTCCACGCGGATGCCGAAGGTGTGACCCCAGAAGCTGACGATATAGTACAGACCCGCGCGCAGCAAAAAGGCCAGCGTCATGATGCCCATGACGATAAAAAACACGCGGTACTCCTGCTGCGGCAGCCAGCGGTTCATAGCCTCACGGGAGACGATGGGGAAAATGATATCCACCATGGCAATCAGCACCGCGCAGATCATATCCAGTGTAAAGAGCTTCCAGTGCGGCCTGAAATAGGATACAAAGCGGGCCATGACGCTCTTTTGCTTCTTCTCCATTGTCCTCACCTCTTTGTGCTTGGTTTCTGACGATTCAGTATAGCACAGCCCCGTTTCCTTTACAAGCGCAGAGGAGAGAAAACGCAGCGGCATTTTTACAAATGCCGCTGCGAAAGGGTCTGACTATGTAGTTTACTTCACACGCACCACGATCTCCACCTTCGCATCGCCCAGCTTGGCGGTGATGGTGGTCTCGCCGGAGGTAATACCCTTGATGGTGCCGTCGCTGGCCACGGTGGCGATGGAGCTGTTGGCCACGGACCAGGCGGGCTTGACATCGGTGCCGGTGATTTCCAGGCCGAAGCTCTCGCCCTTGGAAAGACTCACATCGAACTTACCGTCCTCGATCTTGGAAAGGCTGGTGCCATACAGCGGCACCGTGATGTTGATCTTGCTGAGATCAACCTTGCTGCTGACGGGGGGCTTGGGATCGTCGCTCTCCACGGGATCATCGCTCTCCACGTGCTCCTTTACCGTTACGGCGCACACGGCGCTCTCATCACCGCAGGTGACGGTAACCACAGCGCTGCCCTCGGCCACGGCGGTAACGGTACCGTCCTCACTGACGGTCAGCACGGCAGGATCGCTGTTCTGCCAGACATACTCTTCACCCTCCGTACCGCCGGTGACGCTCAGCTGCTCGCTGCCGCCGGGAGCCAGCATCAGCACCGTCTTGTTCAGCGTCAGCTTCTTCACGGGAGCGGGATCATTCTGACCGCTCTGCTGCTGGTCGTCGGTACCGGGCTGAGGCGTTACCTGCTCGGAGCCGGGACGGCCGTCGAACCAGCCCTTCACCGTATCGCCAAAGAAGGCCCAAACGGCCACGGCAACGATCAGGACGATCACCAGCACCAGCAGGGGACCCACGATGCTGGGTGCCTTGTGCTTCTTCTCCATACGGCGGTGATTGCGCTTTTTGACTTTCCCGTTATAATACTCCTCATCCTCGGCACAGAAGGGACAGGACTTATAGCTATCGGAGAACATCTCTCCGCACTTTCTGCATTTCAACAAACTCATGAATTGACCTCCAATGGACATACGATGGCATAGTACCTTTACATAATACCTAAAATCAAGGTTGCCGTCAACTGAAAAATCTTGGAAATCCACGCTTTTTTTACACTCTTTCTTGCTTTTCACCAGTCTTCTTTCTATAATATGAGGGAATACTGTATGGGAGGCATCTCTCTATGAACACCATTTTTATCGGGATCGCCGGCGGTACCGGCTCGGGCAAGACCACGCTCACAGAGCATCTGGCACACCGTTTTGGCGACGAGATCAGCGTGGTGCACCACGATAATTACTATAAGCGGCAGGATCGCCCCTTCGAGGAGCGGTGCTTACAAAACTACGATCATCCCGACGCCTTTGAGACGGAGCGGATGGTGGAGGATTTAAAGCGCCTTAAAGATGGCCAGACCATCCACTGCCCCGTGTACGACTACACCATCCACAACCGCACCGACGATACCGTCGCCGTCTCCCCCGCTCCCGTGGTGATCGTGGAGGGTATCCTGCTGTTTCAGGATAAGGCATTGCGTGACTTGCTGGATATCAAGATCTTCGTGGAGACCGATGCCGATGTGCGCATCCTGCGCCGCGCCCAGCGCGATGTGGAGGAGCGGGGCCGCTCCCTTAGTTCCGTGGTGAACCAGTATCTCTCCACCGTCAAGCCCATGCACGAGCAGTTTGTAGAGCCCTCCCGCAAATTTGCCGATATCGTCGTTCTGGAGGGCGGAGAAAATGTGGTGGCGCTGGACATGATCATCCAGCGCATCGCCAATCATATTGCGGAGAATCAAGTATGATCGTACCTATCCTCGGCGCACTGTGCCTTCTGGGCGCGGTGTTCTTCCTGCTGCCCCTCGGTATCGGCGTGTGTCATATCGGTATGTTCTGGCCCGCCGCCGTGCTGCTGATCCTTGCGGTGCTGTGCTTCTTCCCCTCATTATGGAAGCGGTTCCCCCGCCGCCTCAAAGTCACCGCCATCACCGTTTTTGCGCTGGGCTTTGCCACCGTGCTGACGATGCTGGTGCTGATGTCCGTGGCCGCCGCCGACAGACCCGTACAGGGCGAGGATGCGCCCGACACCGTCATTTTGCTGGGCTGCCGCGTCTATGACGGGAAACCCAGTCTGATGCTGCAAAACCGCATCAACGCCGCCTACGATTATCTCACCGCACATCCCGAGGCGGTGGTCATTACCACAGGCGGTCTCGACAGCAAGACCGAGCCCGTCACCGAGGGCGGGTGTGCCGCACGGGAGCTGATCGCCATGGGCATCGACCCCGACCGCGTGTACGCCGAGGAGCTGTCCTTCGACACGCGGGAGAATCTCCTCTTCGCCGCCGAGATCATCGCCGAGCACGGTCTGGACACCCATGTGGCCATCGCCAGCGACAACTTCCACCAGCTGCGGGGACAGATCTTTGCCCGCAAGGTGGGCCTGCAGCCCCGTTCCGCAGGCTGCGTGAGCCCCTTCTACCTCTCTGCCGGTTACGCCTGCCGCGAAGTTCTGGGCATCTTCGCCGCCGTGACGGGATTGGGATAAACCGAACAGAAAACGACCTGCCATGGGCAGGTCGTTTTTTTCTGTCGTTTAGATCACCATCTCGTAGGGGCCGATCTCGCTGACGGCGAGGTACTTATCCAGCTCCAGCGGGGAGTACACGCCCAAGTCGGTGACGATGCCCGTGATGAGCTGAGGGGGCGTGATGTCGAAGGCGGGATAGTAGCCCTTCACGCCGTCGGCAGCGGTCTTGACGCCCATGGCCTCCAGCGTCTCGGCGGGGTTTCTCAGTTCGATGTGGACACCGTCCACCGTGGGATGCCCCTGATCGGGCACACCGCTGACATACACCGGCACACCCAGATGGTTGGCCGCGATGGCGATCTGGAAGGTGCCCACCTTATTGACCACGTGACCGTCGCAGCAGATGGCGTCGGCGGCGCAGGTGAACAGGTCAATGCCCTCACGCTGCATCACATAGGCGGGCATATTGTCGGTAATGACCGTCACATCAAAGCCCATGTCGCGGCAGACGGTGGCGGTGAGCCGTGCGCCCTGAAAGAACGGCCGTGTCTCGGGGCAGAAGATACGCACATCTTTGCCCTGCTGACGGCACTCCCGCAGCATCATGCCCACGATGGTCTCGGCAAAGCACTGGGTCATGACGGCGCCGCCGTCGGGGATAAGGTCGGCCAGATGCTTGCCCATCTGACCCACGCGGGAATAGCGGCGGTTATTGGTCTCCACGGTGAAGTCGCGGATATAGGCAGCCACATCGGCAACGCCCTGTGCAATGGCCATGCGGGCCGCCTCCATGCAGCCGCCCGTAATGCGCGCCATGCGGCCCACGGTGGTGGGGCGGGCATGGGCGATCACATCGGCGGCGTGCGCCAAGTATGCCAGCTGCTCCGCGGCATTTTTATCGCGGCACTGGTACGCAGCCAGCGCCATGGCCATAGCGGCGGCGGTGAAGGGGCCCGTGGACTGGGTCACCATGTCACGCAGCGCCTGCACCACTTCTTCGTATGTGCGGCAGGTAACGAACTCCACCTTACGGGGATACACGCGGCGGTCGAGGATGCGCACCTCGCCGCTGTCGTACCACGCCACGTTCTCATATTGCAGCATAAAGGCAAGGCCGCGGTCTGCTCGTTCCATGATGTTCTCTCCTTTTATCAGCCCAACAGCCGCGCAACGGCGGCATTGGCCTCGTAGATGATCTTCTCTTTATCCAGCGTCAGATACTCGCCGTTTTCATAGAGGATGCGGCCATCCACCATGGTCATCACCACATCACTGCCCTGCATACTGTAGGCCACCAGACCCGCCGTGTCGATGCAGGGCGTCAGGTGAGGTCTGTCCAGCGCAACGGCGATGATGTCGGCCTTCCTACCCACAGACAGTTCGCCCGTGTCGCCGCGCCCCTGTGCCAGAGCACCGTTGCGGGTGGCCATGGTAATCACCTCGGCGGCGGGAAGGAGCGTTGCATCCCCGTGGCGGCCGTTGTGGATGATGGAGGCCAGATGCAGCTCCTTGACCATGTTCAGGGTGTTGTTGCTGGCGGCACCGTCGGTACCCAGCGCCACGGAAATGCCCTCAGCCACCATCTGCGGAATGGGGGCAAAGCCGCTTCCCAGCTTCATGTTGCTGCTGGGATTGTGGACCACCGCCACGCCCTTTTCTTTCATCAATCTGCGGTCACTTTCGCTGACCCATACGCAGTGCGCCGCCTGACAGGGCACATCGAATACCCCCGCGCGGTTCATCCACTCCGCAGGGGTCATGCCGTACCGCTCCAAGCATCCCTCATGCTCATGCTTCGTTTCCGACAGGTGGATGTGCATTCTGCCGCCCACGCTCTTGCACCATGCCGCCGTGCCCGCCGCCACATGGGCGTTGCAGGTATACTCGGCGTGGAGGCAGCCGTCGATGCGGATGCGGCCGTTCCCCTTGCCGTTCCAGCAGCGGTAAAGTTCTTCCAGCTGACGGGCGCTGATATTGTTCTCGTAGGTGTCGGCGGGATCGAATGCCTGCACGGGGTAGTTGAGGTTGGCCTTGATGCCGCTTTGTTCCACCAGTGCGGCCATCTCCCCGGGATGAAAGTACATATCGGAAAAAGAGGTGGTACCGCACGCAAGCATCTCCAGCAGTGCAAGGGCAGAGCCGACGCGGATGTCCTGCGCCGTCATCTTGTCCTCAAGGGGGAAGATGGCCTCGAAGAGCCAGCGCTGCAAAGGCAGGTCGGTACCCACGCCCCGCAGCAGCGTCATGGCCGTGTGGGTGTGGCAGTTGACAAATCCCGGCAGCAGCAGACGGTGCACCATATCCTTCTCCGTGTCGAACACGCCGTCCGGACGGGCAGTGCCGATATAGGCGATCGTATCATTTTCCACCGCCAGAAAGGCATCGCGGAGTACGCCGTCGGGGGTATAGATATCCGCATTCTTAAAAAGCAGTTTCATCTCACATCTTCTCCAGTACACGCATCAAATAGGCGCTGAAGTCATCGCCCACCTTGCGGCCCACCTCGTTGACCTCCTCATCGGTGAGGGGCTGGGACAGCATACCCGCCGCCATGTTGGTAATGACGGAGAAGGCGAGGCAGGGCATACCGCAGTGAGCCGCCGTCAGCGCTTCGGTGACGGTGGACATACCCACCGCATCGCCGCCCAGCATACGAATGGCGCGGATCTCGGCAGGCGTTTCAAACTGAGGCCCCTGCATGAAGAAGTAACAGCCCTCGTGGAACGTGAGGGGGCTATCCTTGGCACAGTCCAACGCCAGTTGCCGCAAGGCGGGCGTATACATCTGCTGCACATCGAAGAACCGAGGACCGAACTCGGGGATATTCCTGCCCCGCAGGGGGGAGAAGCCGCAGAACATCATCTGGTCATTGATGACCATGATGTCACCGGGCTTGAACGCTTCATTGACGCCGCCGGCGGCATTGGTGAGGATGATCGCACGGCAGCCCAGCAGCTTGAACAGGCGCACCGGGACGGTGAGCTGATCGAAATCGTAGCCCTCGTAGGAGTGGAAGCGGCCGGACATACACACCACGTTCTTTCCCGCGATAGTGCCGCAGATCAGCTCTCCGGCGTGGGTGGCCACGGTGGAGCGGAGAAAATTGGGGATATCCTCATAGGGGATCACGATGGGATTTTCCACACGGGCGGCAAAGGGACCCAGCGCAGAGCCCAGCACAATGCCGATCTCAGGCGTAAAGCCGATCTTTTCCCGTACAAAATCGGCACTTTTGCAAAAATATTCATAGGTATAGTCCATAGCTGTCCCTCCTCGCATGATTACTGTGATTGTACCACGGACAGACACGACTGTCAATTTTCGGTGTATTCCCCCGATTTTCCCGCAAGAAAGCTCTTGCAATTTAGAAATTTCGTGTTACAATGAGGGTGATAAATTTTTATGGAGGTGCTCATTATGGCATACGCTATCAATTCCGCTTGTGTCAGCTGCGGCGCTTGCGCCGACGCTTGCCCCGTTGGTGCGATCTCTCAGGGTGATTCCCAGTATGTGATCGATGCCGGCGCTTGCCTGGACTGCGGTTCTTGCGCAGACACCTGCCCCAACGGCGCTATCAACCCCGCTGAGTAATCTACTTAGAAAAAGACGCCGGACCGTGTGTCCGGCTTCTTTTTTTACCTGAGGAGCCTGACTATGGAACGCTGCGAACAGCTCTGGCCCAACGGGCCGAAGTTTTACTGGGATAGCGGTTGCTTTCCGCCCTCTACCGACTCGTTTCTCCTCGCCGCATACCCCCGTCTGCGCCGCAGCATGAAGGTGTGCGATCTGGGTGCCGGTGCCGGACTTCTGGGCGTGCTTCTCCTGAGCCGCCGGAGCGACATGACGCTCACGGCTGTCGAGCGGGATGCCCACGCCTGCGAATATCTGCGCCGCAACGCAGAGGAGAACGGCTTCCCCATGCAGGCGCTACAGTGCGACCTGCGTACCTGCCACGAGGTGCTGCCGCGCCAGAGCTTCGATCTGGTCATCACCAATCCCCCCTATTTTGCCCCCAACAGCGGTGCCGTGGCCGAGGGGATACGGGGCGAGGCACGCACCGAGTCCACTGCCTCCCTGACGGATATTCTGGACGCAGCAGACACCCTGCTCCGCTACGGCGGCGAGCTGTGCATCGTCTACCGCACCGACCGCCTCGCCCAACTGATGCAGGAGGCCTCCAACCGCCATCTGACACCCAAGCGCCTGCGTCTGGTACACAGCACGGTGGACGCAGCGCCCTCCATGGCGCTGCTTATCTGTAAAAAAGGCGGTGCCCACGGTCTTACTGCGGAGCCGCCCCTCCTCATAAAGCTGCCCGACGGCAGCGAGAGCCCCTATGTACAGGCGGCCTATTTCAGAGAAAAGGAAGACAAACTATGAGCGGAACACTCTATCTGGTGGCCACACCCATCGGCAATCTGGGAGACTTCTCTCCCCGCGCCGTGGAGACCCTCTCGACGGTGGACTTCATCGCCGCCGAGGACAAGCGGGTGTCCTTAAAGCTCTTGAATCACTTCGAGATCAAAAAGCCCATGGTCAGCTACCATGAGCACAACCGCGCCGCCGCCGGCGAGGAGATCCTGCATCGTCTGCTCAGCGGCGAGAGCTGCGCCCTCGTCACCGATGCCGGCACTCCCGCCATCTCCGATCCCGGCGAAGATCTGGTGAAGCTCTGCGCGGCAAACGGCGTGGATGTCTACGCCATCCCCGGCTGCTGCGCCGCCGTCAACGCGCTGGCGGTATCGGGTCTGCCTACGGGCCGCTTCACCTTTGAGGGGTTCCTGCCCGCCGGCAAGTCTGAGCGCCTGCAGGCGTTGGGTGAGCTCAGCGGCGAGGGGCGCACCATGATCTTCCACGAAGCACCCCACCGTCTCCGCGCCACCCTCTCCGACATGGCGCAGGTACTGGGCGACCGCCCCATTGCCCTGTGCCGCGAGATCACCAAGCTCCACGAGGAGACGCTGCGCACGACTCTCTTCGGCGCCGTGGCGCACTACGAGAGCAACGAGCCCCGCGGCGAATATGTGCTGGTGGTGGGCGGCAGAACGCAGGAAAAGACAGCGCTGACGCTGGAAGAGGGCGTTGCCCTCGTGCTGCAGCGCAAGAACGGCGGCATGAAGCTCAAAGAGGCCGTCCGCTCCGTGGCCGACGACACGGGTCTGCCCCGCAACGCCCTGTATGAGGCTGCATTGAAGCAGTAACACGGTCAAACAACACGAAAAACCCCTGCCTCTATCCATGGCAGGGGTTTTCCTTTTTTGCTTATACAGTTTTGAGTTCCTTCAGACATTTCGGACAGATGTTCTTCCCGCGGAACACCACGATGTCCTTGGCGCTGTCACAGAAGATACAGCAGGGACGGTACTTTTTCAGCACGATGGCATTTCCGTCCACATAGATCTCCAGTGCTTCTCGCTCGGCAATGTCTAGCGTACGGCGCAACTCGATGGGCAGCACAATGCGGCCCAACTCGTCTACCTTCCTTACGATTCCAGTCGATTTCACAGACTTTCTTCTCCTCTGCTCAGCCTTTACAAAACGCTTGTCTGTCATCATTATGCCATCATTTTTTTGACTTGTCAATCGAAGTTCGATATTTTGTCTATAATTTCCCAAATTTCGACGCCATTTCTGTGCATATAGTGCAAAGAGGTGAAGGGAATGACCATGGCTTTTGTCACTGTCGGTTTGTTTGTTGTTTCATTTGTATTCGGCGCATTACACGGAACACTGGATGCCGTTTCCGCTGCGGCTATGAGCGGCGCACAATCGGCCCTGGAATTGTGTTTCTCCATGGCAGGTGCCCTGTGTCTCTGGAACGGCGTTATGACGGTTTTGGAGCGCAGCTCACTGGGATTACACCTGGGGCGCGCACTGCGCCTTTTACTGCGCCGCATCTTTCCGCAGGCGGGCAGGGATGAGGAAACCCTCACCGCACTGAGCGGCAACCTCTCGGCCAATCTGCTGGGATTGGGCAACGCCGCTACCCCCATGGGCATCCGCGCCGCCACGCGAATGGCGGCCCACTGCAGCGGCAGGGCCAGCAACGAGCTGTGCCGCCTTGTGGTTCTGAACACCGCATCGGTGCAGCTGCTGCCCACCACCGTGGCAGCGCTCCGCAGCGCCGCAGGCTGTGCCGCACCGCTGGATATCCTCCCCGCCGTGTGGCTGGCCTCCCTCTTCTCTGTGACGGCAGGGCTGGGCGCTGCATGGCTGCTGGAGAAGGCGGTGCGGTAATATGGATGTGACCTCCCTTGTGATCCCCCTGCTACTCGCCCTCGTTTCCCTCTGGGCGCTGCGGGAAAAGATCAATGTCTATGAAGCCCTGAGCGACGGTGCAGCAGAGGGGCTGCGGGTGCTGCTGCGGATCTTCCCCCACCTGCTGGTCCTGCTGACGGCGGTGTCCATGTTCCGCGCCAGCGGCGCGCTGGAGGTGCTGACCCGCTGGCTGCGGCCTGTGCTGGAGTGGCTGGGCATCCCGCCGGAGACGGCACCGCTGGTGCTGCTGCGGCCTCTGAGCGGCAGCGGCGGTCTCGCCATCGGCAGTGATCTCATCAGCACCTACGGCCCCGACAGCACCGTGGGACGCACGGCGGCCGTCATGCTGGGCAGCAGCGAGACCACCTTCTATACCGTCGCCGTCTATTTTGGCGCGGCGGGTATCAAAAAGCTGCGCCACACCCTTCCCGCGGCGCTCATTGCCGACATAGCCGGTTTCCTCGCCGCCGCATGGTGCGTGAAGTGGATGTTTTGAGATGCACCGCAATAAAGGCCCCCTTGTTGGCTCTTGGCTCCCCCTTTGGGGGAGCTGTCAGCCGCAAGGCTGACTGAGAGGGCTGTGGAAGCCCGTAAAGCCCTCTCCGTCTTTTGCCTTCGGCAAAATCCACCTCCCCCCAAGGGGGAGGCAAGAAAAAAAGAGCCCCGGAGGGCTCTTTTTTGTTGG
>JAFYVA010000060.1 GCA_017549325.1 Oscillospiraceae bacterium | reverse complement strand
TATCTGGAAGAGCACCCCATGGTGGCCCGGACGATCCTTGATAAGGCGCTGACGGCCAACCGTGCCCGGGAGGCTGCCCGCAAGGCCCGCGAGTCTATCCGCCGCAAGACGGCGCTGGGCGGCGCCGCCATGCCCGACAAGCTGCGCGACTGCAACGAGAATAACCCGGAACTGACGGAGATCTATATCGTGGAGGGCGACTCCGCAGGCGGCAGTGCCACGGACGGACGCGACTCCCGCTTCCAGGCGATTTTGCCTCTGTGGGGCAAGATGCTGAACGTGGAGCGCGTGCGGGCCGACAAAATTTATGGCAACGACAAGCTCCAGCCGGTGATCACCGCCCTGGGCGCCGGTATTGGTGAGGAGTTTGACCCGGCCAAGCTGCGCTATCACAAGGTCATTATCATGGCCGATGCCGATGTAGACGGAAGCCACATCCGCACGCTGCTTTTGACCTTCTTCTTCCGTTACATGCGGCCTTTGCTGGAACAGGGTTACGTTTACGCCGCCGTGCCGCCTCTTTATAAGCTGACCCGCGGCAAGACCACCCGCGTGGCCTTCTCTGATGAGGAGCGCGACGCTGTCAGCGCCGAAATGCGCGGCGATAATCCCAACGCCAAGGTGGACATTACCCGCTTCAAGGGCCTTGGTGAGATGGATCCCTCGGAGCTGTGGGAGACCACCATGGATCCCACCACCCGTACCCTCAAGCAGATCACGCTGGAGGACGCCATCCGCGCCGACGAAGTGTTCACGGTGCTGATGGGCGAGAAGGTGGAGCCCCGCAAGGCATTCATTGAAGAAAAGGCGAAATACGCCGTGAATCTGGATATTTAAGAAAGGAGGTCACCTGAAATGGCACATAAGAATGTGGACTACGATCCCGAATCTTTGCGTTACCCCGAACAAAAGATCGTACAGAGCGAACTGGTCAGGGAGATGGAGACCTCCTATATTGAGTACGCCATGTCCGTGATCGTGGGCCGTGCATTGCCCGACGTGCGTGACGGCCTTAAGCCGGTACACCGCCGTATCCTCTACACCATGCATGAGGACGGCTTGACCTACGACAAGGCCTTCCGCAAGAGCGTTACCGCCGTCGGTGACGTGCTGGGCCGCTATCACCCCCACGGTGACGCCAGCGTGTACGACGCTCTGGTGCGTTTGGCACAGAGCTTCTCCATGCGCTATCCCCTCATCGACGGACACGGCAACTTCGGTACGGTGGACGGCGACCCCCCTGCCGCTTACCGTTACACCGAGGCCCGTATGGCCAAGATGGCCGGCGAAATGCTGCGGGACATCGAAAAAGAGACGGTGGAGTGGGATCCCAACTTTGACGAGACGCGCAAGGAGCCCCGCGTGCTGCCCGCCCGTTTCCCCAATCTGCTGGTGAACGGCTCGTCCGGTATCGCCGTGGGTATGGCCACCAACATCCCGCCCCATAACCTGACGGAGGTCATCAACGCCTGCATCTGCGTGCTGGAGAATCCGGACGCCACCCTCTACGACCTGATGCAGCATGTGACGGGTCCTGATTTCCCCACGAAGGGCATCATTATGGGACGCAGCGGTATCCGCGCCGCCTACGCTACCGGCCGGGGCAAGGTGATCCTGCGTGCCCGCACCGAGTTTGAAGAGGTGCAGGGACGCACCCGCATTATCGTGACCGAGCTTCCCTATCAGGTCAACAAGCGGATGCTCATTAAGAACATGGCCGATCAGGTCAACGACAAGCGTCTGGAGGGTATCAGCAATATCACCGACCAGACCGACCGTAACGGTATGCGGATCGTCATCGACCTTAAGCGTGACGCCAATCCCCAGGTGGTGCTCAACCGCCTGTTTGCCCAGACACAGATGCAGACCAGCTTTGCTATCAACATGCTGGCCCTGGTGGATAACCAGAAGCAGCCCAAGATTTTGTCGCTGCGCCATATTATCGACGAATATCTGGCCTTCCAGCTGGAGATCATCACCCGCCGCACCCAGTACGACCTGAAGAAGGCGCGAGAGCGTGAGCATCTGCTGCAGGGCCTCCTCATCGCCCAGGACAACATCGACGAAGTCATCCGTATCATCCGCACCAGCTACGACAACGCCAAGGATAACTTGATGGAGCGCTTTGGCCTGTCCGAAGTGCAGGCGCAGGCCATCTGCGATATGCGTCTGATTTCTCTGCAGGGTCTCAACCGCGAAAAGCTGCAAAACGAGTATGAGGAGCTGGAAAAGCGGATCGCCTATTATGTGGAGCTGCTGGGCAGCGAGGAAATGCTGCGGGGCGTATTGAAAGATGAACTGACCGATATCCGGGAGCGCTACGGTGACGAGCGAAAGACGGAGATCCAAGACGTGGAGGATGAGATCGACATCGAGGACCTCATTGAGGAGGAAGAGTGCGTCTTTACCCTGACTCAGAACGGCTATATCAAGCGTACCCCTGCCAGTGAGTATTCGGCGCAGAAGCGCGGCGGCAAGGGCGTGAAGGCCATGACCACCAGGGATGAAGACGTGGTGGAGGCCGTGTTTACGGCATCTACGCACGACTACATTCTGTTCTTTACCAACACCGGCAAGGTACACCGCAAGAAGGGTTATCTCATTCCCGAGGCGGGCCGTGCTGCCAAGGGAACCAACATTGTCAATGTTCTGCCGCTGGAAGCGGGTGAGTATGTCACCGCCGGACTGGCTGTGCGTGAATTTGATGACAGCTTCTTAGTGATGATCACCCGGATGGGTACGGTGAAGCGTGTGGAGCTGAGCGCGCTGAACACCGCCCGCAAGGCCGGTATCCGCGCCTTGAGTCTGGATGAGGGTGACGAGCTCATTGAAGTGCGCCGCACCGACGGTGAGCAGAACATCCTGTTGGTGACCCATGAGGGTATGGCCATCTGCTTCCGGGAGAGCGACATCCGCTGCATGGGCCGTGACGCCGTGGGCGTGCGCGGTATCCGCCTGAAAGAGGGCGACTATGTGGTGGCCGGCGCCAGAGCCCACGAGGGTCAGACGCTGCTGACCATCACCGAGAACGGTTTTGGCAAGCGCACGGAGATCGAGGAGTATCTCCGCGGTGAGGGCGGCGAGCCCCAGAAGCGCGGCGGCAGCGGTATGAAGAACTACAACATCACGGAAAAGACCGGCAAGGTGGTGGCCGCCAAAGTAGTTACCGGTGAGGAAGATATCCTGATGATCTCCGATGACGGCACCATTATCCGTATGCCTACTGCGGACATCAACATCTACGGCCGTGTGGCACAGGGCGTGCGCGTGATGCGGCTGAAGGACGGCGTGCGCGTGACCAGCGTGGCCCGGGCCGAGAAGGAGCAGACGGAGGAGAACCATGAGTAAGACCAAGAAAAAAAAGTACGAAAAGCCGCTGACCCGCTGGTCGTATTTCATCAAAACACTGTATCACGACGCGGCAGCCACCACGGAGTTCACCTTTGAAAAGAAGATTTATGTGAAAAGCGAGGAGCTGCAGAATATTGAGGCGGACAACAAGCGCATCAATACGCTGTTGCTGCTGGCGCTGTTTGCGATGTTCTATGCTGGATCTCAATTCCAGAAAATTTGGATTTTCCTGCTGTATTTCGTGCTGGTGATCGTGGGACAGGGCCTGCGCCTTCTGCACCTGCCAAAAGATATTCGGGCACACCTGACCGACACCGGCCGCCGTCAGCGCTGAACATGGAAGTCTACCAGACGAAAGTGATCGCCCGGATCCGCACGGATCTGCCGGAAAAATTCGGACTGCCCCGTCAGGGCTGTCTGATCCCGGAGCTGCAGGGGAAGATCGTCTTTGAGCCGGAATTTCGCAGCAGGGACGCCGTGCGCGGTTTGGAGGGATATTCCCACCTGTGG
>JAFYVA010000059.1 GCA_017549325.1 Oscillospiraceae bacterium | reverse complement strand
GGCGGCAAACTCCTTCATGGCCTTGGCGATGAGGCCCTTGACCTGCTCTTCGGAAACGCCGGCCTCGGGAGCCTTCTCGGCGCCGGTGTTGGCCTGGACGACGAAGGAAACGCCGTCAAACAGGTTGGTCATACGGCCCAGGAACAGAGAGCCCTTACCGATGATCATGGCGCGGTTGACCTTGCCGGCCAGGATGTCCTCACGGGCGAAGCCCATGTAGGGAACGCCGGAGGGAATGTGACCCTGGGTGGGAGCCCAGCCGGTGAGGCCGTACTTCACGGGGAAGGTGGCCAGATCGGCCTTCTGCAGGTCGCCCTTCTTGACGGCCAGAGCGGCGATCATCTTGTAGTTGGACAGGGGGACGTCACCGGCGCCGGCGGGCTTGGTGATGTCGGGGTTCTGCATCTCGGGAGAGAACTTGTCGATATCGGTGACCTTCAGGCCAACGCGATCCAGAGGATCGGTGACCAGAGCGCCGATAACGGCCTGAGGAGCGGAACCGGTGCCCACGGTGTGGCGGCCCAGAATCTTCAGGTTGAACTCGGGGCTGACGCCGTCATCCTCGGTGATGACCACGGCAAAGCCGCCGATCATGTCTTCCAGAGCGGGCAGACCCTTCTTCACGTGGTCCTTGCCGTTCATGCCCAGCTTGGCGGTACAGCCACCGGCGGTGACCACAACGCACTTATAAGCACCGGCGGCAACCAGAGCGGCAGCCTCCACGATGGCGTGAGCGGGACCGGCGCAGAAGCCGCGGCTGTCGGAGCCGGTGGCATTGGGCAGGCCGGCGATCTCAGCAGCAGCCTTGGCAAAGTTGCCGCCGCCGCGCTGGTTCATATCACCGCAGGCCTCTTCGGCACAGTCGATAACATATTCCACATCGCCCTTTTCAATGCCGGCGTTCTTGACGGCGTACAGCAGAGCCAGCACGGAAGAGGCCTTGGAGACCAGGTTCTCATGCATGACGTGGGCGGACAGGTTCACGTCGATGTCGTGAGCGCGGACAACGCAGCCCACCAGAACATTGTTGTGATACAGGGGCTCGGCGTGCTCGTCATTGACGAAATGCTCCACCACAGACTTCTCCACGCCCTCGGTAATACGGGACAGGATGGCATCGTCCATGATCTCGTTCTGCTCCAGAGCGGGCTTGTTGGCGGCGACAAAATCCTTGTCCAGCTTGACCAGATCAAACACGTCGCAGGCCTGCATCAGCAGCAGGAACTCTTCCTGGGGCATCATCTGACCGAACTTACCGTAACGGGCGTTGATGTCGCACGCCTTGTCGTACCAGGGCTGAGGAACTTCGGCCAGCTCATCGGGGGTCTTGTTGCCGATATAGACCTGGTTGGGCCAATAGGCCAGAGCCTGGTCAAAGCTGCGCAGATGGTTGGGCAGCTCCTTCAGATATTCACTTTCGGGGTTGACGATGCGCTCGGTAGTCTGGGTAGTGCCATTGTGCAGCACCATGTCGGGGGTATGGGCCAGAATGTAGCTCGCGCCTTTGATAACACTTTTCATTTCGTCCACGACCTTTCAAAATTTATTTTATTTGATTGCAAAACAGCAAATGACGGGTATTTACCGCCATGGATCGCCGCACCCAATGATATTTTCGCCCGGAAAAGGCAGAAAATGCCTGACGGATGCAATGTAACCGCCGATACAGCGATCAAAAGCGGCAAATGATCGATTTTTTCGTTTTATGACGGACAAAGGGGCGACGGCAAATGCCGCCGCCCCTATACTGTGCGTCTGTGGCTAAGGAAGATCTGATGGAATCGTCAAGAGCAGATTGCTTGCCATTTTGCGGTGGAAAAAGGCGTAATTTCGCAGGGATCCTCTGTGGATCTCAAGAAATTACAACGCATTGCCAGCGCAAAAGGGCTGCAAGCTGCCGCAGACGTATTTCTTCAGAGATTCCTTTAATATTTGCAGAACTGCTCGCGGATAGAGCTCATTTCGCCGGCGATATCGTCGACATCCAGAACCATCTCCATCATGCTGACCTGCTCGTCATAGACAGCTTCATCAAACTCTGCCTTGACTTCTTCTTCACAAACGTGATAAACCTTGAGTCCCAACGAGACTCCAGTCAACGGACCGGCAAAAGTGGGGTCACCATTGGTAACCGTTTCAGCAGCGAGGCCGGAAGCCTCACCCTCAGATGCGCCCAGCAGAACAACGATGTTCTCTGCGCCATACTGTTCGGTGAATTCCTTAACACGCTTCTGGTTTTCCAGATCCATTGCACCTGCGGCCGTTCAGACGAAGCACTCCGTCGAGGAGAAAACAACTTCGGCACCGGCAGACTCAGCACACGCTGCGATAGCGGGGCCGGGGATGCCGTCACGGTCACCGATGATGATGACCTTCTTGCCATTTAAGATGCTCATGTCTTATCCTCCTTCTTTCAAGATTTATAGCAAGGCCTTAGCCTTCTATATGAAAATTAGGGATTTGGGGTGTATTGCCTTTAGCAATACTTCTTGATCATGGCCTCCACGTTTTCGGGAGTAGCGTCAATTCCCCTGCGTGCAAGCACGCCGGGGGCCCCGTTTTTATTAGATTTCCGATGAATGAATCATCGGAAATCGGACGCCGCTAAGGCGGCGGACAGGATGACGCCCGTGGCAGATCAATATAGGTGTATTGCCTTTAGCAATACTTCTTGATCATAGCCTCCACGTTTTCGGGAGTGGCGTCATCCTTGACCAGGCTGTCGATCATAGCGCCGCCCTCGTAGATGGCGATGACGGGCAGACCCATGACCTTCTGAGAGATGGCCAGACGGCGAGCCTTGGTGGTGTTCAGCGCGCAGAACTTGATCTTATCGCCGTAGGTTTCGGCAAAAGCGTGAACGTGGGGCATCAGAGCGGCGCAGGGCACGCAGCCGTCGCCGTAGAAGTCGACCAGGATCTTGCCTTCGGCCTGCAGCACTTCAGCTTCAAACGTATTCTTATCCAGTTCCAGCATGGTAGTATCTCCTTTATTGATAAATAAGTGATTTTTCTAATACAGAATCGGGCTTATTCGGCCTCGGCAATGAACTTTTCGCACTGCATGGCGGCGATGGCACCGTCAGCGGCGGCGGTGACCACCTGACGCAGAGACTTCACACGGATATCGCCGGCAGCAAAGACGCCGGGAATGTTGGTGTGCATATCGGCATCGGTGACGATGTAGCCGCGGTCCAGTTCCACCTGACCCTCAAACAGGGCAGAGTTGGGATTGTAGCCGATGAAGCCAAACAGACCGAAAATGCCGTCGTCGGGATCAGCTTCGATTTTGGTCAGCTCGCCGGTCTTGACATTCTTGACGATCATGCTGTCCATCAGCTCGTCGCCGCAGACCTCTTCCACCACGGTGTCCCACAGGAAGGCGATCTTGGGATTGGCAAAGGCCTTTTCCTGAATGGACTTGGCTGCACGCAGCTCATTACGGCGGTGGATAATGGTGACCTTACGGGCAAACTTAGACAGGTACATGGCCTCTTCCACGGCAGAGTCGCCGCCGCCAACCACGTACACCTCAAAATCTTCAAAGAAGGAGGCATCGCAGGTGGCACAGAAGGAAATGCCCTTGCCGACAAACTTGCCCTCGTTTTTACAGCCGATGGGCTTGGGGAAAGCGCCGGTGGCGAGGATCACGGTCTTGGCCAGGTATTCACCCTTATTGCCCACCAGTTTCTTCACATCGCCCTGCAGCTCCACGCTCTTGATCACGTCGGAGCAGCGCTCAGCGCCGAATTTCTTGGCCTGTTCGGTCATACGGGCGATCAGGCTGGGGCCGCTTTCGCCCTCGACCATCTGGCCGGGATAGTTTTCAATTTCATCCGTGATAGCGATCTGGCCGCCGTCCTGACCCTTTTCAATGATCAGAGTGGACAGACGGGCGCGACCGGCATAAAGACCGGCAGTCAGACCGGCAGGGCCGGCACCCAGAATGATGACATCGTAAATTTTGCTCATCTTTTTCGCTCTCCTGCATATAGTTTTTCAGGAAGTGCCCGAGCACTGCCCCGGACAAACTTCCCTCCGCCCCGTTGTGGTCGGAGCGGTTCCGCCCCACCGCCCCCGGAGGCAAAAGCCTCCGGAGCAGGGCGGTAGAAGGGAGTGTATTTTGAAGGGATTTTGGATGATCAGACCTCGAAGATGGTCTGGTCTTCCACCTCGGTGGTCAGAGCCTCCAGGGCACGGCTTACCAGCTTCCGGCGGATGGTCTTTTCCTCTTCCAGAGTCAGAGCGGGATTGCCCAGGGGGTGAGGAATGGCGATGGTGGGAACGATTCTGTTCGCACCAACGGTCATAGAAATGGGAGTAACGGTACACATATGCACCACGGGGATGCCAGCGCGCTCGATCTCCTTAACCATCGTTGCACCGCAACGAGTACAGGTACCTCAAGTGGAGGTCATGATAACGGCGTCGACGCCGGCGGCCAGCAGCTTCTGAGCGTACTCAGCAGCAAAGCCCTTGGCGGAAGCGACAGCAGTACCGTTACCAACCGTGGTGTAGAAGAACTCGTGCAGCTTGCCGATCTTACCCTCGGCCTCGAACTCACGCAGGATGTCCACAGGCAGAACGCGGTCGGCGTCGGCGTTGGCATAGACGGGGTCATAACCGCCGTGAGCGGTCTCATAGGTCTCAGCAGTCAGATCCATGACGCCGTCGATGTTGTACTCACCGTAGTGAGAAGCAGAGGAAGACTCGATGTGATCGGGGTTGCCCTTGGGGACGATACCGCCGGAGGTGCACAGGGCGATGCGGGCCTTGGACAGATCCTTGACGGCGGGGTTGGGAGCAACACGGTCAAAAGAGGGCATGGGATACTCGGTGACGAAGGGCTTGCCGTTCAGCTTCTTGACCAGCATATCGACGGCACGCTTGGCGCCGCGCTCCTTCTCGAAGAAGTTGACGCGGATGCCGTTGGGCATATAGCCATCCTCGATGGAGGCGCCCAGCTTCTCGCCCTTCATGATCTTCATGGCCAGAGCAGCCATGGTGGGGGCAGCCTTACGCATACCGGCGGCGCTGTTGGTGGTGGCAACCATCAGAACCTTGTTCTTCAGGTCGGCGCCGGGGTTCTCTTCGTACATACCGGTCAGGACGGGGATACCCTCCTCCTGAACAGCAGCGCAGATGGTGGCGCAGGCATAGCCGTAACGGCCGGCGTTAAAGGCGGGGCCTGCGATGAACAGGTCGGGCTTTTCAGCCTTGACCCAAGCCAGAATCTGCTCCTTGGCTTCCTTCTCATGCTCAGCGAAGTAGGAGTCGCCGCAGACCACAGTCTTGACGATCTCAGCCTCGCCCTTCCAGGCGGTGTTCAGCGCCATACCGGGGCCGACGAAGCCTTCGCGCAGCTCAGGAGCCACGTGAGCCATTTCCTCGCCGCCGATCTGGGCGAAGAACTGGTTGATATAGTGTACAACCTTAAAACTCATAGTTGTGTTTCCTCCTTTCCGAAGTGTTTATCGGGCGCTCAGGCAGTTAAAGCCCATCTCGTTGGTAGCGCCGGTGATAACCTGCAGCTCGGCCTCGATGGAACCGTCCTCACGCAGGGAGCCGGCATGACCGCCGGCGATGACGTCCACATAGTCCAGCATGCCGATGACCTTGTCCATCTTGGGCAGGACGATGACCTGGTTGGCGTTACCGCCTGTGACGACGGCGTCGGCCAGAGGATCAGCGTCGGCGAGGGACTGGGACTTACCGTCCTGGCCG
>JAFYVA010000058.1 GCA_017549325.1 Oscillospiraceae bacterium | reverse complement strand
CGACACGCGGATTTTCAGTCCGCTGCTCTACCAACTGAGCTACAGAGGCAAATGGCGACCAAGAAGGGGCTCGAACCCTCGACCTCCAGCGTGACAGGCTGGCGTTCTAACCAACTGAACTACTTGGCCATTTTTTGGTGGGAACAACTGGACTCGAACCAGTGACCCCCTGCTTGTAAGGCAGGTGCTCTAACCAGCTGAGCTATGCTCCCGATTCTGCCGCGTCAAGCGACATGAGTTATTATACTCATGCAATGGCCCAATGTCAACAAAAATTTTCAAATTTTTGAGATTTTTTTCTTGAGGGGGAGGTGCGGTGCGAAAATTCCTTGGCGAAAGGGTGGTTTCGTGCTATACTACTGAAAAAACCACGGAGGAACGGATATGCACAAGATACTTTTCGTTTGCCACGGCAATATCTGTCGCAGCCCTATGGCCGAGTTTGTGATGAAGGATCTGGTGAAAAAGGCGGGGCGGGAGCATGAGTTCTGCATCGCATCGGCGGCGGTGAGCCGCGAGGAGATCGGCAACGGCGTCTATCCCCCTGCCCGACGCAAGCTGGCTCAGCACGGCATCGGCTGTGCAGGCCATGCCGCACGGCAGATGACGGTGCAGGACTATGAATACTACGACCTGCTCATCTGCATGGACGGCTCCAATATGCGCAGAATGCACGCCATCTGCGGCGGCGACCCCGAGGGCAAGATGCGGATGCTCCTGGACTACGCAGGACGCAGCGGCGATGTGGCTGACCCCTGGTACACGGGCGACTTCGACGCCACATGGGACGATGTGCTCGCCGGCTGTCAGGGTCTGTTGGAGGCATTGGAATAAGCAAAAAGCACCGCTCTGTGAGCGGTGCTTGTTTTATCTTCTCAGTCCTTTTTGCAGGATGGGGCAGAGGACGGCGGTGAGGAGAATCTTCACCGCGTCGAAGGGGAGGAAGGGGATACACCCCATCATCAGAAGCTTCCCGAGGGGGATATCCTGATGGAGATAGCTCCTGTAAATCAGCGCCATGTAGGGCAGGCCGATAAGATAGAGAACGGCCAAGCCTGCCAGCGCGGCGAGGAGAATACGGCGCGGGGCGGCGCGGCCCTTGGCGATGCCGCCGATGACGGCTGCGGCGGCGATGAGTCCCAGCAGAAAGCCGAAGGTGGGCTGCAGCACATAGCCAAAGCCGCCGCCCATGGTAAAAAGGGGCAGGCCGACAAGGCCCAGCGCCACATAGAGCCCCTGTGATACGGCGCCCCATTTTGCACCCAGTATGACGCCCGCCATGGCGGTAATGAGAAATTGCGGCGTCACCGCCACGGGGCCAAGGGGAATGCGGAGAAAGGCGGCAGCCGCCGTCAGGGCGGCAAAAAGTGCCGCGAAGGTCAGTTCTCTTGCTTTCAACTTGCCGCCCTCCTTTCATGGGATACCCTCACCATACAGGGCGCGGAGCGGTTTGTCAAGGGCGGGCGCTTTCCCCCTTTACGGCGGCGAGTAAAAATGGTAAAATGAACATACTATGTGTTAAGGAGGTGGCCGTTCGTGCTGCAGTTCTATCGCTATGAGGAGGTCACCTCCACCAACGACGTGGCCAAAGCCCTCGCCCGCGAGGGGGAGACGGAGGCGGTCATCATCGCCCGCAGCCAGAGCGCGGGACGGGGAAGATTGGGCCGCAGTTTCGAGTCGCCCGCGGGATTGGGGCTCTATGTCTCGGTGCTGTGGCGCCCCTTGTGCAGCGCGGAGGACTTGCTGCCCCTGAGCGCTATGGCGGCGGCCTCGGCGGCGATGGCCATCGAGACCGTTGCAGGCAGGGAAGTGGGCATCAAATGGCCCAACGATCTGGTGTTGAACGGAAAGAAAATCGCAGGACTTTTGACAGAATCGGCGCTGGCAAGTGACGGCAGCGTGGATTTCGTGGTGCTGGGTCTTGGCTTGAATGTGCACCACAAGGCGTCGGACTTCTCTCCCGAGGTGGCGGCCATCGCCTCGTCGCTGGAGGCGGAAAAGGGTTGCACCGTTGACGATGCGGCGCTGGAATCGGCGGTGGTGGAAGCGCTGCAGCAGACGCTGCGGCACCTGTGCGCCCCCGAGACCTATTTGGACGAGTACCGCCGCCGCTGCGTCACCGTCGGCAAGACCTGCCGATTGCTGCCCGGAGAGGAGACAGCAGAAGCCATTGATATCGACGGACGCTACGGTCTTGTGGTGGAGCGGGAAGGAAAACGGGAGACGGTCCGCAGCGGCGAGGTGTCGGTGCGCGGTCTGTACGGATATGTGTAAGATAGGAGCGAAAACGGTGAAACAAATCGGAAAATTGCTGCTCACCTTTGCCAAGGTGGGCGTGATGACCTTCGGCGGCGGTATGGCCATGCTGCCCATTTTGCAGCGGGAAGTGGTGGAAAACCGCGGTTGGGCCACGGAGGAGGAATTGACGGACTACTTCGCCATCGGCCAGTGTACCCCCGGCATCATCGCCGTCAACACCGCCACCTTTATCGGTCATAAGCAGAGCGGTTTGATCGGCGCGGTGGCGGCGACCTTTGGCATCGTGCTGCCCTCGCTGATCATTATGATGATCCTGGCGGGCATTATCGGGGAATTCTCCCATGTGGCGGCGGTGCAGCACGCCTTTGCGGGCATCCGCGTGTGCGTGTGCGTGCTGATCTTCAATGCGGTCCTCAAGCTGTGGAAGAACGCCGTAAAGGACTGCAAGGCGGTGCTGATCTTCGCGGCGGTGCTGGCACTGTCGCTGCTGACGGACATCACGCCCGTGGTGCCGGTGGTGGCTTCCGCCGTGGCGGGCATCCTCATCAAAGCGGTGGGAGGTGCGAAACGATGATCTATCTGCAGCTGTTTTACGAGTTTTTCAAAGCGGGCCTCTTCGCCGTGGGCGGCGGTCTGGCCACGCTGCCGTTTTTGGAGGACATCTCTCAGCGGAAAGGATGGTTCACCTCCGCGCAGCTGGCGGATATGCTGGCTGTCAGCGAGTCGACCCCCGGCCCCATCGGCGTCAACATGGCCACCTACGTGGGCTTTGAGACGGCGGGCATCCCGGGCGCCCTCTGCGCCACCTTCGGCCTTGTGCTGCCCTCGCTGATCATCATCCTGCTGGTGGTGAAGGTGCTGGAGAAGTTCCGCACCAACCGCTATGTGGAGGCGGCCTTCTACGGCCTGCGCCCCGCCTCGGTGGCCATGGTGGCCTCGGCCGGTCTGGGCGTGGCGGCGATGGCGCTGCTGGATCTGGGTGCCGCGGGACTTGCCGTCTTTCGCTGGAAGGAACTGGCACTGGCGGCGGCGATTCTGGTGCTGACCCGCTTCGTGCCCAAGGTGAAGAACTTCCACCCCATCGTGTTTATCGTCCTGTCTGCTGCGGTGGGCATCGCCTTCGGTTTTTAAGTGAAAAAATAAGTTCTGCTGATGGCAGAAATACGAGATTTGCAGTTGCATTTTTGCCGTTGGTGGTGTACCATTAGCGTGGTATGGATTTTTCGTTTTGAAAAGAGAAACACTTTAATAATAAGGGAGAAGAGAGAATGGAACTGCTGAAAGAACGCATCCGCCGCGAAGGCAAAGTCCTGCCCGGCAACATCATCAAGATCGACGGCTTCCTCAACCACCGCGTGGATACCAAGCTGCTGAGCGACATCGCCGACGAGTTCGCCAAGCACTTCGATACCAGCAAGATCACCGTGGTGCTGACGGCTGAGGCCAGCGGTATCGCACTGGCTACCGCCTGCGCCCAGAAGTACGGCGTACCCATGCTCTTTGCCAAGAAGGCCAAGAGCGACAACATCGAGAGCGGCCTGATCCAGAGCGAGATCTTCTCCTATACCTATAAGAAGAAGGTGACGCTGCTGGTGTCTCAGGAGTGGCTC
This sequence comes from Oscillospiraceae bacterium, assembly GCA_017549325.1. Next base: position 24,753 of record JAFYVA010000058.1, on the reverse strand, counting down.
AAGCCCGAGGATCATGTGCTGATCATTGACGACTTCATGGCCAACGGTTATGCCATGGGCGGTCTGGTGGACATCGTGAATAAGTGCGGTGCGACCCTCGAGGGTATCGGCGTGGCAGTGGAGAAGGGCTTCCAGGGCGGCGGCGACAAGTTCCGCGCTATGGCAGATGTGCCCTATTACGCACTGGCCGTCATTGAAAAGGCTGACGAGAACGGAATCGTGTTCCGTGGGGAGGAATAAGTATGTACGATTACAAGAACAATGTGCGCCCCGAGTCCATGGAGCGTATCACTACCATCGAGCTTGCCAACCAGTTCATTGCCGAGCAGGTGGAGGCCATCCGCGCACAGGTAGGCGACAAGAAGGTGCTGCTGGCTCTCAGCGGCGGTGTGGACTCCTCTGTGGTGGCCGCCCTGCTGATCAAGGCCATCGGCAAGCAGCTGGTCTGCGTCCATGTCAACCACGGCCTCATGCGTAAGGATGAGTCCGAGGCCGTTATCCGCGTCTTTGGCGAGGCCATGGATGCCAACCTCATCTACATCGACGCCACCGACCGCTACCTCGACCTGCTGGCAGGTGTTGCCGAGCCCGAGCGCAAGCGTAAGATCATCGGCGAGGAGTTCATCAAGATCTTCGGCGAAGAGGCCGACAAGCTGGAGGACATCGCCTTCCTCGGTCAGGGTACCATCTATCCCGACATTCTCGAGTCCAAGGATTCCGTCAAGGCCCACCACAACGTGGGCGGCCTGCCCGCATGGATGACCATGGAGCTGGTGGAGCCCGTGAAGCTGCTGTATAAGGACGAGGTCCGTGTGGTGGGCGAGGCGCTGGGTCTGCCCCACAGCATGGTCTACCGTCAGCCCTTCCCCGGCCCCGGTCTGGGCGTGCGCTGCCTGGGCGCCATCACCCGCGACCGTCTCCACGCCCTGCGTGAGGCCGACGCCATCCTCCGCGAGGAGTTTGACAACAACGGTCTGAACCATGTCTGGCAGTATTTCGTGGCTGTCCCCGACTTCAAGAGCGTGGGCGTCCGCGACGGCAAGCGCTACGAGGGTTGGCCCGCCATCATCCGCGCCGTCAACACCGTCGATGCCATGACGGCCACCATTGAGGAAGTGCCTTACGCCGTGCTGCACAAGATCACCGAGCGTATCACCCATGAGGTGGAGGGCATCAACCGCGTCTGCCTCGACCTGACCCCGAAGCCCATCGGTACGATTGAGTGGGAGTGACAATCTAACGCTGATTAAAACTACCGCCCGGAAACCAAACGGTTTCCGGGCGGTAGTTTTTTGCTTTGTTGGGAAGATCACAAACTGCGGGGGCTTTAACGGACGGCAAGAAAAAAATTCCGAGGGCTACAGCAAAAGCCGCAGCCCTCGGGGTTATTGAGGAGATTCTCTCTCGAGAGAAAGAAAAGCGATTATTTGGACGGATCCAGCAGGATCTTCAGCTGGCCCGTACGATCCTTACGGTCCACACCCTTCTCCACCACATCGTCCAGAGCGATGATGTCGGTGACCATGCCGGGGAACTGAAGCTTACCGGCGGAGAGCATATCCAGATACATATGGATCTCTTCGGGAGTGTAGACGAAGGAGGAGATCAGATCGATCTCGCGGGGGATCACAGGAGCCAGAGACAGCTGATCCAGAGGAGGACCAACGATGCCCACCAGCACGACCTGAGAACCGTTCTTGGCGATCTGCATCACGCAGTTGAGGAGAGAGGGCTGATTGCCGGCGCACTCCAGCGTCACGTCAGCGCCGTCGGGATTGCCGAGGGCCTCACGGACGGCGGCAGCCAGGTTCTCGCAGGTCTTGGCGTTGATGTAGGAATCGGCGCCGTAGGCCTTGCAGATGGACTCCTTACCCTCGCTGGTGCCGATGGCAACCACGCGGCGGGCGCCGGCAGCCTTGGCGATCTGGATGGCAGCCAGGCCGATGGGGCCGGTGCCGGAGACAGCCACGGTGTCGCCGAACTTGAAGTTGGACTTACGCAGTGCGTGCAGAGAGACGCAGATGACGTCGAACAGAACGGCGTCCTTCTCATCCACTCCCTCGGGGACGGGGATGATCATGGTGTGGTCCACGTCGCCCACCAGCATATACTCGGCAAAACCGCCGTCGGGGCCGCCGATACCGTTGGTGCGGGAGAAACCGTAGGTGCAGATCTGGGGTCTGCCGCTCTTGCAGGCGAAGCAACCCTCAGCGCAATAGGAGGGAGGACCGCACAGGACCTTGTCGCCCACCTTGAACTTGGTGACGCCCTCGCCCACCTCGTACACGGTGCCCACGTTCTCGTGACCCAGCACGATCACGGGCTTGACGATGCCGTGATGATAGGCTTCCACATCAGTACCGCAGACGCCGCAGTAGTCGATTTTCACGACCATCTGACCGGGGCCTGCCTTGGGCATGGGGCGCTCTTCCACGCGGAGATCGCCGATGCCGTAAAAGACTGCAGCTTTCATCGTTGAAATCCTCCTGTATTATTTAGTCCACCAGTTCCAGCGTACCGCCGGATGCCAGTGCAAAGGTACCCTTATCGCCGGCGTGTGCCACGACGGTGACACCGGCGGGAGCATCGATCTGAGCCACATCCACAGTGCCCATCAGCGTCACTTCGCTGTTGCCGGTGGCATACCAACGGCTGGCGGCATCCATCTCCAGATGGGCGCCCACGATCGCGCCGTTGACGGTGGCGTTCTGGACCTTGAGCCACATCTCGCGCTCGTTGTCGGAGTGGATGATGTCGCCGGTGGCGGTCATATCCTTCAACAGAACGCTGACACCGTAGGGATCTTCGCCCACGGGAGTGGCCAGGAAGTCCTCGTTGTGGATGGAGCGGATCAGCACGCCGGTCTCGGCCTTGATGTCGGTGTTGTCCAGCACCAGCTCGATGTTGCGGGACTTGACCAGCATGGAGTCGCCGACGGAGCGGATCTTACCGCCGCGGATGGTGACCTCGCTGACCTCCTCGGGCTCACCGAAGACGGAGTGCATCAAGAGGAAGTTGGCGCCGCAGCGGACATCGCAATCCACCTGCGTGTACTCGCCCTCGCCGCCGATGATGGCAGACATATCGGCAGAGTCGATCTTGCAGCGGTTGAGGCGGACATGGCAGCCGGGGTCGACATAGGCGGCATAACCGCGACGGACGGTGACCACGGTGCAGTCGTTGGCCTCGATGAGCACGTAACCCTCAGCCGCCTCGGTGGAGAGCGCTGCCCAACCGTCACCAACGATGGTGCTATTGTAGAAATAGCTCTCAGAATTGGTCATGGTGCAGTGAGTACGGCTGTTACCTGCGATCATCAGGGGGGGAGGAGGCGTCTGCATGGGCTTGTTGGGCTGGGGCTCGCCGTTGGCGAAGGGGGCGCCGTGAGAGCTGAGGGTGCTGTTGTAGACCTTCAGCACGCTGCCGCGCTCGGCAACGGTAGCATAGTGGGTCAGGCCGGAAGCGCTGATCACGGCATCGCGGATCACCAGCTCACCGCCGTCGCAGACAGCAGCACCGGTGGCGGGGCCGCCGATACCGTCGCAATCGCCGCTGAGGCTGATCCATGCGCCGTCCAGCTCCCAGCTGCCCTTGCCCTGCACGAACACACCGCCGGTCTTGCCGTCGCCGGCTTCCACACGGACAGAGGAGGACTTGCCGTCCTCGATGCAGCCGCCCAGGAAAGCGGACTTGGCGGACAGATCGGGTGCATAGCTGCCGTCCTTGATGTGGACAGCGGCCTTAGCCTCGGGATTGGGAGCGAACCAATCGAAGTCGGGGCCGGGAGCGAGGCTGTTGGCAGCAGCGATGACCTGTGCCACAGAACGAACGTAGTCAGCCTTCCGTCTGGCGGGACGCTGCACGTTTTTACCGGTTACTTTGCTCATAATGAATCCTCTCTTTTCGTTTTATAGAGTTGTTTTCATTTTGTCGTAGGGTGGAAGGGCGAAGGGCGCCAATCCGCCTACTTTTCGACTATTTACACTATACCAGTTTTCCTCCCGTTTGCAAAACACATATTCCGTTGGATGCCCACATCATACAAAGGCAAAAAACTTTCCGCTTTTTTGTGCAGATTGCAGAGAAAAGTTGCCGCTTCCTCTTGATTTCATCAATGGGTTTGCGGTAAAATCTATGTGTCACTATGAAAATACACGGTATTTCTTTGTTGGAATACGCAGTTATGGTGCTTGTTTGTTGTATGGGTACAACAAAAATAGGAGGAAACATGAATCGACTCAGTATTCTGTGCTTTGTTTCGGCAGCGCGAACAAAAAGCTTTTCTGCGTCCGCCCGTGAACTGCATATCACGCAGCAGGCGGTGAGCCGTCACATCCGTTCGCTGGAGGAAGAACTCGGCTATCCGCTGTTCTTCCGCAACACCCAGACGGTACATCTGACGCGGGCGGGAGAGAAGATGCTGCGCTACTGTGAAGAGCGCGAGCAGCTGCTGAGCGATGTGATGGAGCATTTTCGCTCCTATCATGCCGCGCCGCCGCTGCGGATCGCCTGGTCACAGTGGTTGGGCGCGCCGGAGTGGTTTCGTCAGGCGATCCGTGATTTTGGTGAGGCCTATCCCCAGATTCGTATCACGGCCTCCGATCTCAACGCGGAGGAGATGCGCGATGCATTACAGAACGAGGAGGTCGATCTGCTGCTGACGACGGCCTATGCCGCGGCGTATTTGCCGGTGCTGTGGAACGCCACGAAAGTGGGCCACGAGAAGCTGGTGCTGCTGGGAAGCCGCCGCGTCAACTACGATTTCTCGGATTGCTCTGCCTATCCTTATTTTGCCGCTTCTGCCGGTGAGAGCAATCGGCAGGCGGTGCTGCGCCGCGCACAGAAAGAGTGCGAACGCGCTGCCATCCGTCCGCGGAATATCGAGATCTGTCCGAATATGGGCTCGGTTTGCCTCAATGTGCTGGTACAGGGCGGTCTGGCGCTGGGCGTGGCGGGACCGGCGGTTGTCCGTGCTGAGGAGTTCGTGTGCCATCCCACGGGGCAGGAGGCGTCTGTGGTGCTGTGCCGTCCGCTGCGACAGAAGCGAAAAGAGGCGGCACTGTTTGAGGAATTCCTGCTGGAGCGAATGGAGGTGGCACGATGACGCCGGTACAAGTGGATTGCTTTCTGGCAGTGCTGCAGCACGGCAACATTGCCGCCGCCGCCAAAGCGTTGTTCCTCACCCCGCAGGTGGTGAGCCAGCATATCTCCCAGCTGGAGAAGGAATTGACGGTGCGGTTGTTCTCCCGCGGGAGAACCAGTGCGGCGCTGACGGAGCAGGGGCAGGAGTTTTACGACTTTGCCATTCGTTGGATCGGTTTATATAACCACACCCTTCAGTCGATCCGAGAGGATTACGAAAATCTACCGCTGCATTTCACGGTGGGACTTTCCGACTATATCGATCCGCTGGGCGCGATCAGCGGCGGTATCGCTTCGTTTTCGCAGGATAACAGCAGCAGTGAACTTCGCTGCATCCAGCAGGATAACCAGATGCTGCTGTCCGGAATTTTTTCCGGCGAGATCGATGTGGCGCTGGTGTGCGGCAGTCAGATCGTGCCGCAGGCCGATCTTGGCATCGAACCCGTGGCAAAAGAGGATCTGCGGCTCTATATTTCCGGGCGTGAGGAATTGCCGGAGGGAATGCAGGCCGATGACCCCAAAATGCAGGAGATCTTTTTGTCCCATCCCCATATCAATACCCCTTACGGCGACTGGAGTTCGCAGGGCTGGAGTGAGATCTCGCACCGCATGAACGCCGTTTTGGGCGTTTCGCCCCACACCTATTTTTCCATGCAAAATTTCCGCTCCGTGGTGGCCTGCATCCGAACGGTGCCCTGTACCGTTGTCTCCGATGCCCGATTTGGCTACCTCCACGAGTCCGAGGGGCTCTATAATATCCCGCTGGATGCCGAATCGGAGCTGAGCTGCCTCTACCTGAAAACCAACGAAAACCCCCTGGTGCAGGAATTTATCGACCACCTCAGGCGCTACTACCGCGACGGCGTGTAACGGCGGGGAATACCGCGCCCGCCTGTGTCACCTTCGGCGGGCGGCCGGGCAGATTGGAGCGGCAATTTCAAAAAGTTTGAAACCAAAACGCCCTTTTGGGGGTATATACGGTGTGGCCTTTATTTGCCCCACAGCTTGGAAACAGGAAAGGAAAAAAGAGTATGAAGTGGAAAAATATGTCCCCGATCCATAAGATCGCCGCCGTCGTTGCCGCTCTGGCCGCGGTGGCATGGCTGATTTTCGAGATCAAGCCGAATCTGCTGGGCGTCGATGCCGCCCCTCTCGCCATTGCGCTGTTTACGGTGTGTGAGGCCGTGATCTACTGGCGCGAGAAGAGAAAGTGGGCCATCCTCCTGCTGGTTGCGGCAGTGATCTGTGCTGCCAGCTTCGCTGCGGAGTGCCTGCTCCTGAGCCCCGCGTGATAGGAAAGGGGAGGGCATTCGTTTGTTTACGTACATCATCGTTGTGGCCATCGTGGCCGTGGTCGTCGGTATCGTGATGGCCGTTTGCAGTAAGAGAGCGCAGGATGTGGTCTACGCCGGGCTGGACAAGGCCGGACGCATTACCAACATCGTGCTGGTCCCCATTTATGCGGCGCTGTCCCTGTCCTGCATGGGAATCGGTGTTTTCTGCTTCCCCGGTTATGCAGACGGCTTTTTGAGACTTCTTGGCTGGATCATCACCCTGTTCATTCCTCTGGCGCCGCTGTTTTGCGCCGTTGGCCTCGGCCTGTCCATCATCCTGCGGAAAAAGGGGAAGCGCAAGGCGAGCTTTATCATCCAGTTCCTGGGTCTTGCCGACCTGCTGCTGTCCTTCGCGCTGTTCTTTATCTGCTACGGCAATCTTCTGGGCTACATCAATTAAATCGCGTAAATACCGCATCCGAAGGGATGAAACACGGGAGGCAGAGGGCATCTGCCTCCTGTTTTTTTGTGAAGCTCCAAAAATTGGCCCCTTTTTGCACCCTTTTGTGTTTTATAATGCAGAGCATATTCTGTTTCCCGTGAGCAAAGGGGGGCTTTCCATGATCAAAAACCGCACCGCGCAACTGCTGTTTCAGACGGTGTACTGTACGCTGGGCCTTGTCGGGTGTATTGCCTGCCTCGGAATCTTCGATGACATTCGGGTCATCCGCTGGGATTTCTACGTGTACTTCACCAACATCAGCAATTTCCTGTGCATCGGCGTGATGCTGGCTGCACTGGTACAAACGGCGAATAAGAGGGAGGACAGCTTCGTTTCCGCAGCCCCGGCGCTGAAGTTTATCGGTATGCTGGGCATCCTGCTGACCTTCCTCGTGTTCAACATCATGCTGGCCGGAGCAGAAGGCCGCGACCCGCAGGCGAACTGGCGCGTGGGCAGCCTTATTTTCCATGTGGTGCTGCCTGTTCTCTACATCGCCGATTGGTTCTTGTTCTACGAGCGCAAGAAGTGCAAGTGGTATTATCCCATCGCTGCCGTTGCCTTCCCCCTTGCGTATGCCGTATACCTGCTGATCCATGCGGTCATCCTGCGCTTCGATTCCTCCATCCTGATCCCGACGGGCACCACGCCGCTGATCTATCCTTACTTCTTTGTGAACCTTGAAACGCAGGGCGTGGGCGGTGTGCTGATGTGGATCGGCATTCTTGGTGTCGCCTTCGTCGCCGTGGGATTCCTGTTCTTCGGCTTGGACAAGCTGGGCAAGAAGAAATCACGAGAAGGAACAACCCGCTACATCAAAATGCATATTTGAGACACAGCAAAAAAGCGCTTTCCAAAACCCCCGGGGGTTTTCCTATTTGTACCTACAAATAGGAGTTCTGTTGCATACGCGCAGAGGAGAGCAATACACTGAAAAAATGTATGTATAAGCAAATTGTTTATTTGAAAGGAGTATGATGATGAAGAAGAAAGTTTTGGCACTGGTACTGGCACTCACCATGGTGCTGTCTCTGCTGCCGGTGACCGCAATGGCGGCAGGGCAGACACAGCAGATTTTCTGGGGATTTGAGGAGGTCATCTCTGTCAGCCAGATGGAGATCGGTGGAAATTATATCTTCTTTTCTGAAGAATACGATGTAAATTCGGTCGTTACCGGTTTGCCTAACGGCTCTGCGATTCTGGGGTATGCCGGTGTCGATCTTGAAACAGCCCAGTTCCCACAATCCAGCGGATCAGTAAGCTTTAGTTCCTGTCGTCAGACTGTTCGCGACGGTTATGTCTCCGTTATGCAGGCAGGTCCCGGTTTTGACGGTTGCAATTACGGTACTATTGCTTATTTCGACTTTGAAGGAACGAAATGTACCAACAGCGGCTCCTTCCCTGACACTTACGACGGTAAAGCATGGTATTACGGCTGTAACTATGGCGGCGTTTATTATGTCGGTCCGTTCTATGCTTACACCTACCACGAAGGTGAATACGATGCAGACGACATCTCCGCTTCCTACAAAGAAGGCAAAAAACCCAGCGGCGCAGCAACCGTTACCCTCGATGACATCGATGTTACCATTAATGTAGACGGCGCACTCGTCAGCGTGGGCGCAGGTTTTGTTACAATTACCGAAGCTCAGGTCAACCCTGCACAGAACGATAATCAGATTACTTTGTCGGTTGGCGGCATTACTAAGACCATCGGTGATATCGGCGATCCTCCCGTGATGTACACCGTAACCGTTAACAACGGTAGCGGCAGCGGCAGCTATGCTGCAGGTAGAATGGTCGTTATTACCGCTGAAGCTCCTACAGAGGGCGAAGAATTTAGATGGACCACCCAGAGCAATGGCGTTACTTTTGCAGATGCTACCGCAACCACTACTTCCTTTGTTATGCCTGCAAATGATGTAACCGTTACGGCAACTTACGGCAGCAGCACCCCCGACACTCCCACCACGCCTCCCAGCTATTATCCCACCATTGATCCCACGCCTGTGATTCCCTCTGTGGATGTGGATATCCATGACGATACCCTCTCCGATGCCGCCAAGGCCGTGGGCGCTGCCGTGAAGAGCGGCAAGGCTGACATCAACCCCGTGGCTGGCTACACCAAGGAGTCCATCGCCCAGATGCAGAAGGACAAGGCCCTGAAGCTGGTGGTGGAGAAGAAGGACAGCTACGATCCCGCCGAGAAGGCGCTCATCGACAAGGCCGCACAGGACAAGGGCAAGGCCGCTCTGGTGCAGTTCCTTGAGATCGACGTTACGCTCCGCACCATGAACGACGTGATCGTGGCCGAGGTGGACGACACCATTATGGATCTGAGCATCACGGTGGATCTGAGCGCCGAGATGCAGAAGGCCGCCAAGGAGGGCAAGACCATCTATGTGGCCCGCGCCCACGACGGCAAGGTCACCTTCATCGAGGGTACGCTGAACGCAGAGATGACGAAGTTCACCTTCGACTCCTCCAAGTTCTCCACCTACGCACTGGTGGCCTTCGACAGCCAGACCGTCACCTCCCCCAAGACTGCTGATGCCGGTATTTTCCTGGCCGTCAGCATGAGCGTCCTCTCCGTCACCGGCTCTGCCGTGCTGCTGAAGAAGAAAGAGGACTAATGGAACACAGCAAAAAAAGAGAGCCGTAACGGCTCTCTTTTTTTATGCGGTTGTCGGGGCTGACGGGGGAAAAGATGCGGCTTTGCGGGGGTTATGCCTGCTGCATCTGCTCCACCACGGCGCAGAGCTTGTCGCACAGGCGCTGCGCCTCCACGCAGTCGTCGGATTCCAGCGCCACGGCGATGCGCTTTTCCAGATCCTTCTTCTGCACCTCCAGTTCCAGATACGCGAGGGGGAAGTGCTTTTTGTAGATCATCTTGCGGAAGGCGCGGCCGCTCATGGGACGGACGGTGCCGTCCTCCACCAGCAAAATGGTGTCGGCGCAGTTGACGATGGTGTAGAAATCGTGGCTGACCATAAACACGGCGCCTTTGTAATCGGCGATGGCCTCTTCCAGCGCCAGCTGGGCGAAGGTGTCCAGATGGCTGGAGGGCTCGTCCAGCAGCAGGAGATTGGCCTGCGATGCGGCCAGTTTGGCCAGCTGCAGGAGATTTTTCTCGCCGCCGGAGAGCTGACCCACCTTGCGGCCGAGGCTGTCGCCGTCGAAGCAGTAGTTCTGCAGATACGCCTCCACCTGTGCCCGCGTCTCGAAGCCGATGGAGAAGAGCTCCTCGTAGACGGTGTTGCTCTCGGTGAGGATCTCGGCGTGGAGCTGGGAGAAAAAGGCGGGGACGGCATCGGCGGCGAAGCGGATGGCCTCGTGCTGATTGCGCCAGATCTCACGGAGCATGGAGGTCTTACCCGTGCCGTTGGCGCCCACCAGCGCCACCTTCTCGCCGGAGTGGACAGAGAAGGAGACATGCTCAAGGAGGGTGTCCTCAAAGGACAGGGAATAGTTCTCCACGCGCAGCAGCTCTGCAGGCTCGGTGGGTACTTCCACCTCCGGGAGCGTGATGCGGGGCTGGCGGATCTCCACGAAGGGCGCCTTGATCCGGCGGCTCAGGAGGCGGTTTAAGTAGCTGACCTTCCCCTTGAGGGTGCGGCCGCGCTGGGCCTCGGCCACCTCGCTGGCCTCGTCGCGGAGGCGCTCCACCAACTCGGTGACCCGCTGGATCTCCTCCTCGTCGGCCAGAGCGGCGATCTTCATGTCGATCTTCTTTTGCAGCCGCGAGCAGCTATACTGGTTGTAGTTGCCCTCGAACTCCTGCAAGTCGCCGTTTTCCAGATGCCAGATGCGGTCGAAGCAGTGGTTGAGGAGATAGCGGCTGTGGGTGATGACCAGCAGCGTGCCGCGGTATTCGTTGATGAGGTCCCGCAGACCGTTGAGATTTTCGAAGTCCAGGAACACATCGGGCTCGTCCATGATGAGGAGGCCGGGGCGGCGCAGCATCTGGCGGATGATCTGCACCAGCTTCAGCTCGCCGCCGCTGAGGGCGGAAAGCGCCAGCTCCTCCTTGCCCTCCAGTTCTGCCAGCTGCAGCTGACGGCGGATGTTGAACTGGCAGTTGTCCGCATCCACGGCGTCGCTCTCGTCCAGCAGCGCCTGATAGCGCTCCATGACGGCGTCCATATCCTCCGTCTCGGCCATCTCGGCGCACACCGCGGCGATGGCCTGTTCCAGAGCCAGAAAGTCCTGATAAAGGTAGTCGTAGACGGAGATGCTCTGGTCGCCCTCCCGGATGGCGAACTGGCTCACGAAGCCCACGCGTCCCGTGCCTTCCATCGTCAGCTTGCCCTCGAAGGTATAGGCCTCGCTGTCGCGGATCAGGCTGCTCAATGTGGTCTTGCCGCTGCCGTTGCTGCCGATGAGGGCGCAGTGACAGTTCTCCTCCAAGGTGAAGGAGATGTTGCGGAACAGATCGTTGCTGGTATATCCAAAGGACAGATTTTCGGCGTGTATCATAGAAATTCCTCAACTTTACGGTATCATTCTCTGCCTATCATAACGGCACTGTTTCCCGATTGCAAGGGGAAAGTGCAAGAAATCCCTTTACATCTTTGCAGGCGGTGAAAAATGTAGTATACTGTACGGCAATAAAGAATCCGTTGACAAGGAGGACATGGTCATGGCATCTGTTTTCGAGCGTTTGTGGTGCCGCACGTTTCAGGCGGTGCTGAAAGTGGGCAATTATTTCATGGGCTATCGGATGCCCCACTATCTGGAGGGCGCCGGTAAGATTCGGGAGCTGGGCGCATTCCTGCGGGACAAGGGCATCAACGATGTGCTGGTGGTCACCGGCGCGGGCATGATGCGCCGCGGTCAGGTGCAGCCCATGCTGGATGGCTTTGATGCCTGCGGTATCCGCTATACCGTCCAGACCTATACCGCCCCCGACCCCACCACCGACGATGTGGAGGCAGGCTATCAGACCTACAGGGCCAACGGATGCCGTGCCATCGTGGCCATCGGCGGCGGCAGCCGCATCGACTGCGCCAAGGGCATCGCCGCCAAGGCGGTGCATCCGAACAAGGCGGTGGCGCAGATGCAGGGCCTGCTGAAAGTCCACCGCCCGATCCCGCCCTTTGTGGCCATCCCCACCACGGCGGGCGCAGGCTCAGAGACCACCGTGGCGGCGGTGATTACCGATTCCAAAACCCACCGCAAGGCCGCCATCAACGACCCGTTCCTCATTCCCCGATACGCCGTCCTCGACCCGGAGCTGACGGTGGGCCTGCCGCCCGAGACTACGGCCACCACCGGCATGGACGCGCTGGCCCACGCGGTGGAGGCCTATACCAACCACACCTATAACACGGCTTTGGAAGATCGTCTTGCCAAAGAGGCGGTGAAGCTGATCCACGACAACCTGCTGGCAGCCTATACGGACGGCTCCGACTTAGCGGCGCGGCAGAATATGCAGCGTGGCGCATTCTATGCCGGCCGCGCCTTTACCCGCGGCTGTGTGGGCTATGTCCACGCCATCGGCCACACGCTGGGCGGACTCTACGGCGTTGCCCACGGCCTTGCCATGGCGGTGCTGCTGCCCAAGGTGATGCGCGCCTACGGCGCCTCGGCCCACCGCCGCCTTGCCCAACTGGCCGATGTGTGCGGCATCGGCGGCGCTACCGACGCGGAGAAGGCCGACGGCTTTATCCGCTGGATGGAGGAGGCCAACGCCGCCATGTCATTGCCGGACGGGTTCGATATGATCCGCGACGAGGATGTGGAGCAGATGATCTCGTGGGCCATCCGCGAGGCCAATCCCCTCTATCCCGTCCCCGTCATCTGGGGCGCCGAGGAGTTCGGAAAGCTGCTGGCATCGGTGCGGAAATGAAAGATGGAAAACCTGTTGACTTTAGCACGCTAATGCGTTATCATTAGATGGTAATAATTTACCCGTAGAATGCAGGAAGAGGGAATGACATGAAACACAGTGTACTGAGAACCGATGAGAGGATTACCTTCAAGCTTCGTGAGCTCTACCGTGACTGGGGCTATGTCCAGTACCGGGTGGGCAAGTTTGAAGAGTATGATCTCTATATGCAGAATAAGAACTTCCTGGCCAGTGAGCAGATCCTCACCTTCAGCGATACCAACGGTAAGCTGATGGCCCTCAAGCCCGATATTACCTTGTCCATCATCAAGAACACCAAGGACGAGGGCGGCACCAAGAAGCTGTTCTACTCTGAGCATGTCTACCGCGTGCCCAAGAACGCCTACGGGTTCAAGGAGATTTTGCAGACGGGTCTGGAGTGCATCGGTGAAGTGGACAGCCTTGCCACCGCCGAGGTGCTGATGCTGGCCGCCGAGAGTCTTAAGACCATCTCGGAGCGCTTTGTGCTGGATCTGTCCCATGTGGGCATCGTCTCCGGCGTACTGGAGGCCGAGGGCTTGCGCGGCAGCGCCGCAGCGGATGTGCTGGATGCCGTCAGCAACAAGAATCTCCATGCCTGCGAATTGGCCTGTGACCGCAGCGGTGTCAGCGAAAACGGCAAGGCGCTGCTCAAGGCTCTCATCACCCTCAGCGGCGAGGCCGAGACGGTGGCTAGGGAGCTAGCCGCCTTCGACCTGCCTGCCCAGAGCAAGGCGGCGCTGGAGGAGCTGCTGCAGCTGAGCCGCGATGTGAAGGCCTGCGGCGACTATCCCGTTACCATCGACTTCTCTGTGGTCAACGATATGGACTACTACAGCGGCATCGTCTTTAAGGGCTTTGTGGAGGGTGTGCCTACCGGCGTCCTCTCCGGCGGCCGCTACGATAATTTGATGGCTAAGATGGGCAAGAACAGCGGCGCCATCGGCTTTGCCGTGTATCTTGACCAGCTGGAGCGCTTTATGACGGAGCAGCGGGACTACGATGTGGACACGCTGATCCTCTACGATACCGGCAGTGACACCGACGCGGTGATGGCCAAGGCCAAGGCGCTGCGGGATGAAGGCCGCAGCGTGCGCATCCAGCGCCACAGCGGCGACGGCATCCGCAGCCGTGTGACGCTGTTTGCCGACGGGAAGGAAATGAAAGAGGTCTGAGAACATGATCAACATTGCACTGCCGAAGGGACGACTCGGCGAAAAAGTATATGATATCTTCGAAGCGGCGGGCTACGCCTGCCCCTCCATCCGCGAGCCCAACCGCCGCCTCACCTTTGAAAACGAGGCGCTGGGCGTGCGCTACTTCTGGGTCAAGCCCTCGGATGTGGCCATCTATGTGGAGCGCGGCGCCGCCGACATCGGCGTGGCGGGCAAGGACATCCTGCTGGAATACGGCCCCGATGTGTATGAGCTGCTGGATCTGGGCATGGGCAAGTGCCGTATGTGCGTGGCAGGGCCCAAGGAGTTCCGCGACGACCCCGTGCGCACGCTGAAGGTGGCCACCAAGTTCCCCAACATCGCCAAGACCTACTACAGCGCCATGAGCCGCGAGATCGATATCATCAAGCTCCACGGTTCCATTGAACTGGCCCCCATTCTGGGTCTGTCCGATGTGATCGTGGACATTGTGGAGACGGGCAGCACCCTCCGTGAAAACGGCCTTGCCCCTCTGGAGGATATTGTGGACATCAGCGCCCGCTTGGTGGCCAACAAGGCCATCTTCAAGTTCAAGGGCGAGGATATCCGGAAACTGTGCCAACAGGTACGGTGCGTGATCGAAAAGAAGGACTGATACCGTGAAGATCGTAAAATTTTGTGATTTGGGCGCCGAGCCCCTGCTGATGCGCTGTGCCGAGACGGCCAATGTGGCCGAGAAGGTCTCGGACATCATCCGTGAAGTGGCCGCCAGAGGCGACGATGCCCTGCGCGCCTATGCCAGAACCTTCGACGGCGCGGAACTGAGCGCCATCGAGGTGACGCAGGAGGAACTGGATGCGGCCATGGCCGCCGTTGACCCCCAACTGCTGCGTGTGCTCCGCTCGGCATCGGAGAATATCCGTGAGTTTCACTCCAAGCAGGTGCGCGAGGGCTTTACCTATCAGCGCGATAACGGCGCTATATTGTCCCAGCGGATCACCCCCATTGAGAAGGTGGGCCTGTATATTCCCGGCGGCACCGCCAGCTATCCCTCCACGGTGCTGATGAACGCCATCCCCGCCAAGATCGCCGGCTGCCGTGAGATCGTCATGGTCTCGCCTCCCTCCCGCGGCGGCACCATCGCCGCACCCATTCTGGCGGCGGCTGTTATCGCCGGTGTAGACCGCGTGTTCAAGGTGGGCGGCGCGCAGGCGGTGGCGGCACTGGCCTACGGCACCGAGACCGTCCCCAAGGTGGACAAAATCGTTGGCCCCGGCAACGCCTTTGTGGCCGAGGCCAAGCGTCAGGTGTTCGGCCGCGTCAGCATCGACATGATCGCAGGGCCCAGCGAGATTCTGGTGGTGGCCGATGCCACCGCCGACCCCGTGTTCGTGGCGGCCGACCTCCTGTCCCAGGCCGAGCACGATAAGATGGCCTCCGCCGTACTGGTCACCGACAGCATGGCGCTTGCCGAGGCGGTCAGCGAGGAGGTGGAGCGCCAGCTCTGCGCCCTGCCGAGACAGGACATCGCCCGCGTCTCCATCGAGAACAACGGCCGCATCATCGTCACCGAGAGTTTGACCGAGGCCATCGAGGCCGCCAACGAGCTGGCGCCCGAGCATCTGGAACTGTGTGTGGACGAGCCCATGCAGTACCTCGACCTGGTGAAGAACGCAGGCTCGGTGTTCTTGGGCAAATACTGCCCTGAGTCGCTGGGCGACTATTTGGCAGGCCCCAACCACACCCTGCCTACCAGTGGTCCGGCCCGGTTTTCCAGCCCCCTGTCGGTGGATGATTTCATCAAAAAGACACAGTGCATCTACTATCCCAGAGAGGCACTGGCGGCGGTGAAGGACGACATCGCCCTCTTCGCCCGCAGCGAGGGTCTGGAGGCCCACGCCCGGGCCGCCCTCAAGCGCTATGAAGGAGAATGAGCCATGCGGAGTTTCATGAGCCAAAAATACGCCTCCCTGGAGGCCTATACCCCCGGCGAACAGCCCCAGGATATGCAGTATGTCAAGCTCAACACCAACGAATCCCCCTTCCCGCCCTCCCCTGAGGTGCTCTCGGCGGTGGCGGAGGAGGCGGGCAAGCTGAACCTCTACTGCGACCCCGAGTGCAAGGCACTGCGCGCCGAGCTGGCCGCCCTCTACGGCCTGAAAGCGGAGAACATCCTGCCGGTCAACGGCTCGGACGAGGCGCTGTATCTGGCCTTTGCCGCCTTTGCCGATGAGAATACCCCCGTGGCCTATCCCAACATCAGCTACGGGTTCTATCCCGTCTATGCCGATGTCCACCACCTGCCCTCCCATGTGATCGAGCTGCAGGAGGACTTCTCCATCGACTACCGTGGCTACTGCGGCCTGAACGAGATGGTGGTCATCGCCAACCCCAACGCCCCCACGGGCATGACGCTGTCGCTGTGGGAGATCGAGGAGATCGTCAAGTCCAACCCCGACAATGTGGTGCTCATCGACGAGGCCTATGTGGACTTCGGCGCCGAGAGCTGCGTCGAACTCATCAAGAAGTACGATAACCTCCTGGTGTGCCAGACCTTCTCCAAGTCCCGCTCCATGGCCGGTGCCCGCCTGGGCGTGGCCCTTGCCTCCGAGGGCATCATCCGGGATATGAACACACTGAAATACTCCATCAACCCCTATAATGTCAACCGTATGTCCCAGCGGGCAGGCATCGCGGCGGTGCAGAGCAACGACTACTACATGGCCAACTGCCGCACCATCGCCGAAAACCGCGCCTATACGGTGGAAAAGCTGGCGCAGTTGGGCTTCACCGCCCTGCCCAGCAAGGCCAACTTCATTTTCGTCACCTCCGAGGCCATCTCCGGCGGGGAGTACTACGAAAAGCTCAAGGCCATGGGCGTGCTGGTGCGGCACTTTACCAAGCCCGCCATTGCCAACTTCTGCCGCATCACCATCGGCACCCGTGAGCAGATGGACATCCTGCTGGAGAAAACGAAACTGATCCTGAAAGAGAAAGGATGCTGAACTATGAGACAAGCTACCGTAAATCGCGCCACCGCCGAGACGAAGATCGCCTTGAGCCTGAACCTTGACGGTACCGGCAAGAGCGAGATCAACACCGGTGTGGGCTTTTTAGACCACATGCTGACCCTCTTTGCCCGCCACGCAGGGTATGATCTGACGGTTGTCTGCGAGGGCGACACCTATGTGGACGACCACCACAGCGTGGAGGACATCGGCATCGTGCTGGGCCAGGCCTTTTCCGAGGCGCTGGGCGACAAGGGCGGCATCTGCCGCTACGGCGACATGATGCTCCCTATGGATGAGACGCTGATCCTGTGCGCCGTGGATATCTCCGGCCGCGCCTGCCTGCGTTTCGATGCCGATATGCCCACCGAGAAGATCGGTTCTTTCGACACGGAGCTGGTGAAGGAGTTCTTCCTCGGTTTCGTCCGTAAGGCGGAGATCACCCTCCACATCAAGAAACTGGACGGTGAGAATTCCCACCACATCGCCGAGGGCATCTTCAAGGCCTTCGCCCACACCCTTGCCAAGGCCACGGCAAAAAATGCCGCGCTGGAGGGTCGAGTCCTGTCCACAAAAGGAGTGCTGTAAATGATCGCCATTGTAGATTACGGCGTGGGAAACCTGTTTTCCCTGCAAAGTTCGCTGAAGATGATCGGCGCCGAGGCGGTGGTGACGGGTGAGGCGGCAGTGATGGCCGCCGCCGACCGCATCATCCTCCCCGGTGTGGGCGCCTTCGGTGATGCCGCCGCCAAGCTCCGCGCCGGCGGCATGGACAAGGCCGTCATCCGCGAGGCCGCCGCCGGCAAGCCCCTGTTGGGCATCTGTCTCGGTATGCAGCTGCTGTTCGACAAGAGCTATGAGTACGGCCAGCACGAGGGTCTGGGTTTGATCCGCGGCAGCATCATCGGCATGGAGGGCACCATCCCCCCTGAGCTGAAAATTCCCCACATCGGCTGGAACGCCCTGCATCTCGTGGGCGAACATCCCCTGTGGAAGTACATTAAGAACGGCGACTTCGTCTATTTCGTCCACAGCTTCTACGGCACCGACTGTGCCGAGAGCGTCATCGCCACCGCCGAGTACGGCCGCGAGCTGACTGCGGCCGTGGCGCAGGGCAACGTGATGGGCTGTCAGTTCCATCCGGAAAAGAGCGGCGAAGTGGGCCTCAACATCCTCAAAGCCTTCTGTGAAATGTGAGAACTGCCTATGTATATTTTACCTGCCATCGACCTATATGACGGCAAGGCGGTGCGCCTGTACAAGGGCGACTACGCCAACATGACCGTCTACAGTGACCGCCCCGCCGAGGTCGCCGCCGCCTTCCGTGCCGCAGGCGCGGAGTATATCCACATGGTGGACTTGGAGGGTGCCCGTGACGGCACCACCCCCAATCTGGACATCGTGGTGGACATCGTCAAGCACAGCGGCCTCAAGGTGGAGATCGGCGGCGGCATCCGCACCGCCGAGACGGTGAAAACCTATCTCGATGCCGGTGTGGAGCGCGTGATTCTGGGCACTGCCGCCCTGACGGACGAGGCCTTCTTGCGGGATATGGTGGAGCGGTACGGCGAGAGGATCGCCGTGGGCGTGGATTGCCGCGACGGCTTCGTGGCCATCAAGGGCTGGACGGAACTGAGCGCCGTCACCTGCGCCGAGTTCTGCCGGAAATTGCAGGACATGGGCGTCAAGACCGTCATCTGCACCGACATCTCCAAGGACGGCGCCATGAGCGGCACCAATCGGGAACTGTATAAGACCCTCAACGCCACCTTTGATCTGAACATCATCGCCTCCGGCGGCGTCACCGACCTGGAGGATATCGCGGCGCTGCGGGAGATGGGTATGTACGGTGCCATCGTGGGCAAGGCCTACTACACCGGCGCTATCAAACTGGAAGAAGCATTGGAGAAAGCAAGATGATTACGAAACGCATTATTCCCTGCCTCGACGTGCGGAACGGCCGCGTGGTAAAGGGCGTCAATTTCCTGGGCCTTTCCGATGTGTCCAGCCCTCTGGAGCTGGCCAAGCTCTATTCCTCCTCCGGTGCCGACGAGCTGGTGTTCTACGACATCACCGCCTCGGCTGAGGGCCGCGCCCTCTTTACCGACGCCCTCCGTGAGGTGGCCTCCCAGATCTTCATTCCCCTGACGGTGGGCGGCGGCATCAACACCGTGGAGGATTTCGACCGGGTCTTAAAGTGCGGCGCCGACAAGGTCAGCGTCAACTCCGGCGCGATCCGCAACCCCGACCTCATTTCGCAGGCCGCCAAGCTCTACGGCGATCAGTGCGTGGTGCTGTCGGTGGATGCCAAGCGCGTGGACGGCCACTACCGCGTCTTTGCCAAGGGTGGCCGCGAGGACACGGGCATGGACGCCATCGAGTGGATCCGCCGCGGCGTGGACAGCGGCGCCGGTGAGATCGTCCTCAACTCCATCGATACCGACGGCGTGAAGAAGGGCTTCGATCTGGAGATGCTGGACGCCGTGTGTCAGGTGGTCAACGTGCCCGTCATCGCCTCCGGCGGCGCCGGCGGCATCGAGGATTTCATCACCCTGTTCAAGACGCTGCCCAAGGTGGATGCCGGCCTCGCCGCCTCCATTTTCCACTTCGGTCAGGTGACCATCGCCGATTTGAAGGCAGAGCTTTCTGCCAACGGGATCAACGTAAGGAGATAACACCATGCTGGATATTGCAAAACTGAAATTTGACGACAAGGGTCTCATCCCCGCCATCGTGGTGGACACTGAGACGAAGAAGGTGCTGACTCTTGCCTATATGAACGCCGAGAGCCTGCGCATCTCCATGGAGAAGGGTCTCACCTGCTTCTGGAGCCGCAGCCGTCAGGAACTGTGGCTCAAGGGCGAGACCAGCGGAAACTATCAGCACATCGTCTCCATCACCGCCGACTGCGACGGCGATGCGCTGGTGGTGGAGGTGAAGAAGGAGGGTCCCGCCTGCCATCTGGGCACCGACTCCTGCTTTACCAACCTCGTCTATGAGGGGGAGGAAGCCCCCGCCTTTACCTACGAGGCGCTGATGGAGATGCTCGTGGGCCGCAAGGAAACCCCCAAAGAGGGCTCCTACACCACCTATCTCTTTGAAAAGGGCACCGACAAGATTTTGAAGAAGGTGGGCGAGGAGTGCACCGAGGTCATCATCTCCGCCAAGGACGGCGACAAGGCCAACACCATCTATGAGATCGGCGATCTCATCTATCACACCATGGTGCTGATGATCGATCAGGGCATCACGCTGGAGGATATCCGCCGTGAGATGGCCTCGCGCCACGTCATCGATCACAAGGTCAAGCAGGAGAAGATGAAATGATCAAGCAGGATCTCCACACCCACTCCGACTACGATGACGGCCGCGGTACGCTGCGGGAGGTGGCCGAGGCCGCCGCGGAGAAGGGGCTGGTGTCCATCGGCCTGTCGGGCCATACCCCCATGCCCTTTGAAAACGACTGGACCATGACGGAGGAGGGCTATCGGGAGTACCTGCGGGAAGTTCCCGCCGTCATCGAGGCGATGAAGGGGCGCATCGAGGTCATCATGGGCATCGAGTACGATGCCCTGTGCACCATCGACTACAGCCTCTTCGACTATGTCATCGGTTCGGCCCACTATGTGGTCAAGGACGGTGTCCCTCTCTCCATCGACGAGACGCTGGCCATCTCGGAGCAGGCGGTGGCCGCCTTCGGCGACGCCGACGCCGTGGCCGAGGCCTACTTCGAAACGGTGGGCGATTTCGCCGACAACGAGGCCATCGACATCGTGGGACATTTCGACCTCATCACCAAGTTCAACGAGCAAAAACCCCTCTTCGACACCGCCTCGCCCCGCTACCGCGCCGCGGCGCGGCGGGCCATGGAGCGTCTGGTGGCGGCGGGGAAGATCTTCGAGATCAACGCCGGGGCCATGAACCGCGGCTACCGCACCGAGCCGTACCCCTCCGTGGAGCTGCTCCGTCAGCTCCGTGAGCTGGGCGGCAGGATCATCCTCTCCTCCGATGCCCACAGCCCCCAGTCGGTGTACGGCGGCATAGCGCAGCTGCGCGATATCGCCCTCGACTGCGGTTTTACCGAGGTGTGGCAGTATATCGACGGCGCCTTCCGCCCCCAAAGCCTGTAAAAGAGCAAAAAAGAGCTGACCCCACGGGGTCAGCTCTTTTCTTCTTAAAGTGTTATTTGCCGAGGATGCGGAAGGAGATCTTCTTGGCGGCGTTTTCACGCATGGTGGTCTCAAACTCCTCCTCCGTCATCAGCTGCAGTGCGCCGAAGGGGCAGACCTTGACGCAGGCGGGCTTTAAGCCGTGCTTGACGCGCTGGTTGCAGCCGTCGCACTTGGTCATCTTGCCGCCCTCGCCGTTGAAGCTGGGCTGGGCAAAGGGGCAGGCCATGGCGCAGCTGTGGCAGCCGATGCAGTTGGTGTTGTCGTAGACGGTGAAGCCCGTGTCGGGGTCTTTTTTCAGGCAGCCGGTGGGGCAGCCGGTGATGCAGGGTGCGTCGGCACAGTGCATACAGGCGATGGAGAGGAAGGAGAACTTAGGGGCGCTCATGCTGCCCTTTTCGCCCATATAGACGGTGCGGAAGGGGGTGTCGCCGGCGGCGACGTCGATATCGTTCTGATCCATGCAGGCCACGGCGCAGGCGCCGCAGGCCACGCACTTGGACTCGTCCAGTACAAAGATATAGTTCATGGCTCAGTCCTCCACTTTCTCAATGCGGCAGCGCAGCTGCTTATAGCCGGGGAAACCGGTATAGGGGTCGAGATGATCCACGGGGATGAGGCTGTTGACGTTGGCCTCGCGGTAGCCGTGGAACATATTCACATCGCCCACGTTGGAGATGCTGGAGATGTTGGCCTTGACGGTGATGCTGGCGATCTGGGAGACGATGCGGATGGTGTCGCCCTGACGGATGCCGAGACGCTGGGCGTCAATGGGGTTGATGTCGGCGCTGGGCTCGGGGCGCAGGGAGCGCAGCCACGGGACGTTGTGGGTGCGGGAGTGGACGGCGTTGGGGATGCGGGCGCCGCTCATCAGCGTGAAGGGGAACTCGTTAGGATCGGCATCGTCGTCGCTGCTCTTGTGAATGGGCAGGGGATCGAGGTCGGGACGGCCCATCTCCTCGAGAATGGAGCAGCTCAGCTCGATCTTGCCGGTGGGAGTGGGCAGACCCTTCTGCAGTGTGGTGCCGGGTACATAGCGCG
This sequence comes from Oscillospiraceae bacterium, assembly GCA_017549325.1. The sequence goes on along the minus strand of JAFYVA010000058.1, from coordinate 2,600 downwards.
TGGCGTTGGGGGAGCGGACGGGCAGGGGGGAGTCCTTCACGGCCTCCCAGTCGGTGAAGCCGCCGGGGGAGAGGATGTGCTGGATGGACTTGTCGTAGCCTGCGCGGAGGAGATCGTCGTCCAGATCCAGGGCGTTGGCCAGCATGGTCATGATCTCCACATCATCCTTGTTGTCGTGGACAGGCTCGATAACGGGACGGGTATAGTGGACGAACTGGCCCATGTAGCACTTCACCTCGCCGCGCTCAAAGGAGGTGGAGGCGGGCAGCACGATGTCGGCGTGGTCGATGACATCGGTGTGGAAGACGTCGGTGGCCATGACGAAGTCCATCTTCTTCAGTGCCTCCAGGAAGCGGGGGGACTCGGGGTACATCCGGTCGTTGACACCGAACATCACCATGGCCTTGAGGGGATAGGGGGTGCCCTCCTCCATGTGGCGCACCAAGTCCATACCCTGACCCTGCTTGTCGCTCAGCAGGCGGGCCCACAGGGGGAAGCGCTCGCTGCCGATGCGGGGTTTCGTGCCCTCGGGCCAGCGGGACATATAGAACTCGTGCTCCAGGGACTCAAAGCCGCCGTCGCTGTCGCAGAGGGTGTCGCGGCAGGGCATCATGGTACCGCTTCGGTCATAGCGGCCGGAGATGGCCATGAGGCTCAAAATGGCGCGGTGGACATTGTAGCCGTTGGTGCGGTGGGTCAGGCCGTTGCCGGGAATGATGGTGGAGGGGTCGGACTCCAAAAACAGATCCAGTGCGCGGCGGATGTCGGCCGCGGGGACGGAGGAGATGTCCTCGGCCTTGGCCAGCGTGAACTGCTTGACATAGTCGGCGTACTTTTCAAAGCCGTAGCAGTACTTGTCCACGAAGGCCTTGTCGTAGCGGCCCTCCTCGATCATGATCTTGGCCATGGCGTGGGCGATGGCAGCGTCGGAGCCAATTTTGGGCTGGAGATAGAGGTCGGCGTACTTGTCGGCCAGATGGGTGCGCCGCGGGTCGATGACCACCAGCTTGCCGCCGTTGGCCTTCATGCCCAGTACGGCGCGGCCCATGGGGAAGGAGTTGATAAGGCCGTTGGAGCCCCAGCTCATCACCATCTTGGTGTTGCGCAGGTCGGGCAGGGAGAAGGCGCCGAAGAGGGAGGTGTAGCTCATCACCTCAGCGGTGTGGCAGGTGCTGGACTCGGTCACGTAGTTGGGCGAGCCGAAGGAATAGGCCAAGCGGTGCAGCCACGGGCGGAACCACTTGGAGTAGCCGCACAGGAAGGTGACGGCCTCGGGGCCGTAGGCGGCTTTTACCTTATTCAGTTCCCGGGCGCAGATGGACATGGCCTCGTCCCAGCTGATGGGTTCGAACTTGCCCTCGCCCCGCTTGCCCACACGCTTCATGGGGGTTTTGAGGCGATCCTCGCGGTAGATGTACTGGCGGTTGGCCGCACCCTTGGTACACAGTACGCCGTTGTTGGTGGGGAATCCGTCGGTACCCTCGATCTTGATGACCTTGCCGTCCTTGATGTAGGCGTCAATGCCGCACTGAGGGCCGGGGGTGCAGATATCGCAGATGGTGTGGCGGATCTCAATGCCCGTCTCCGGACAGGGGATCTTGGCTTTTAACAGGCGTTCCAGTTCAGTCATGGTGAGGCCCTCCGATCAAATTTCTGCCATAACCATATCATAGAAGGGCGGCACTGTCAAACGACAGACACTGCAGCGGAGAAGCAGCCGTTTATTGGTGCACTTCGGGCGAATTATCTATATTGCACGGAGGGTGTGGAGGAAAATTCGTATAAGTCGCCATAAACGCCGAATTTCCGCATTTTTCTGTTGCGTTGCGGAAAAGAGGGGAGTATAATACGGGCAGCGAACATTCCTATTATAATAGGAATGGCGCTAAAGCCCGTCATATTGGCATCCGGAGGCTTCTTATGCACACGATGACTCTGCAGAACAATATGATTATCAGCATTATTCTCATTAGCGCAGTGATGATTGCGCTGTAAACGGAATAATGCTTTTGGTCATGCCCGCAGACACTTGACGCTCGCTCCTTCTCACCAACGACAAAGAAGAGAACCCACACTGACGCAAGTTCGATTTCACCGCCGTGACCCGAAGCCGGGCCGCGGCGTTTTTTGTTGAAAAAATTTTCGATTATTGCCTGTTTCTGCGGAACAGGCGTACAAGGAGGCATATACTTTGAAGATCCGTGCAACACAGGCCATCATGGAATGTCTGCTGGAACAGGAAGTGGACACCATCTTCGGCTACCCCGGCGGTACGATCCTGAATGTGTACGATGAGCTGTATCGCTATCAGGACAAGATCACCCATGTGCTGACCGCCCATGAGCAGGGCGCAGCCCACGCCGCCGACGGCTATGCTCGTTCTACCGGCAAGGTGGGCGTGTGCTTTGCCACCTCCGGCCCCGGTGCTACCAATCTTACCACCGGTATCGCCACCGCCTACCTCGATTCCTCTCCCGTGGTGTTCATCACCTGCAACGTGGGCGAGAATCTGCTGGGCCGCGATGCCTTTCAGGAGGTGGACTCCACCGGTATCGCCATGCCCATTACCAAGGCGGCGTTCCTGGTGCGTGACCCGCAGG
>JAFYVA010000057.1 GCA_017549325.1 Oscillospiraceae bacterium | reverse complement strand
TCGGCGTTGATGTTGTAGGCGGTGTCGGCGTCCACGCCCTGTGCCACGGTGGACACCACGGGGATGTAGCCGTTCTCCAGAGCCGTTTCCACCGGCTCTGGGTTCACAGCGGTGATCTCACCCACAAGGCCGTACTTCTCGTTCAGGCACTCCGCCTGAAAGAGCTGGCCGTCCATGCCGCACAGGCCGATGGCGCTGCCGCCCAGACGGTTCAGCTGGGCCACCAGATTCTTGTTGACCTTGCCGCAGAGGACGGACTGGACGATGTCCATGGTGGTCTCGTCGGTATAGCGCAGGCCGTCCACAAACTTCGACTCGTGGCCGATCTTCTTCAGCATGTCGTTGATCTCGGGGCCGCCGCCGTGGACCATGACCACACGGATACCCACCAGATGCAGCAGGATCATATCCTTCATCACGGCCTGACGCAGCTCGTCGGAGATCATGGCGTTGCCGCCGTATTTCACCACGATGGTCTTGCCGGTGAATTTCTGAATGTAAGGCAGAGCCTCGACCAGCGTCTGGGCCTGCTGAGTGTGAGAAGACATACGTCTTTCCTCCTTATGCGGGATACAGCGTATCAAGTACGATAGTCGCCGTTGATTTTCACATAGTCATAGGTCATGTCGCAGCCCCAGCAGGTGCAGGTGGCTTCGCCCTCGCCCATGGTGATGTTGATCTCGATGTCATGCTCGGTAAGGATCTTCTTGGCCAGATCCTCGTCAAAGGGGAGGCCTCTGCCCTGCTGGCACACGGCCACATCGCCGGCGGCGGAGGCAAAGTGAATGTCCACCTTTTCGGGGTCGAACTGAGCGCCGGAATAACCCATGGCGCAGAGCACGCGGCCCCAGTTGGCGTCGGCGCCGAAGACGGCGCACTTGGTGAGGTTGGAGCCGATGACGCTCTTGGCAACGGTCTCGGCCTGCTGCTCGTCGGCGGCGCCCTTCACGGTGCAGGTGATGAGGTGCTTGGCACCCTCGCCGTCCGCGGCCATCTTCTTGGCCAGATCCATGCACAGGGCGTTGAGCGCCTCCAGGAAGGCCTCATAGTCCGCGCCCTTTTCGGTGATCTCAGCGTTGCCGGCAAGGCCGTTGGCCAGCACGATGCAGCTGTCGTTGGTAGAGGTGTCGCCGTCCACGCTGATGCGGTTGAAACTGACGTTCACCGTCTCCAGCAGGGCGGTGCGGATCATCTCGGGAGAGATGGCGCAGTCGGTGGTGAGGAAGCAGAGCATGGTGCCCATGTTGGGATGGATCATGCCGCTGCCCTTGGCAATGCCGCCCATACGGACGGTCTTTCCGCCGATGGTGGTCTCCACGGCGGTTTCCTTCTTGGTGGTGTCGGTGGTCATGATGGCGTGGGCGGCGGCGTCGCTGGCCTCGACAGAGGCTTCCAGCAGCTCGTACAGGGCGGGCATACCCTCTTCGATGACGCCCACATTGATGGTCTGTCCGATGACGCCGGTGGAGGACACCAGCACATCGGTGGGATCGCAGCCGATGGCCTTGGCCGCGGCCTGACACATGCGGATGGCGTTCTCCTCGCCCTTGGGGGCGCAGGCATTGGCGTTGCCGCTGTTGGCCACGATGGCACGGGCGCGGCCGTTTTCCAGATGCTTTTTATCCACGTGGATGGGGGCGGCCTTCACCACGTTTTTGGTAAACACAGCGGATGCGGCGCAGTCCACATCAGACACGATGAGAGCCACATCCTTCTTCCACGTGGCGCGGGTCTTGACGCCCATATGGATACCGGCGGCTTTGAAGCCCTGTGCGGCGCAGACGCCGCCTTCGATAAACTTCATAGTCGTTCCTCCTATCAGAGAGCCAGGCCTGTCGTTTCCTCCAGTCCCAGCATGAGATTCATATTCTGGACGGCGGCGCCGGAGGCACCCTTGCCCAGATTGTCGAACAGAGCGGTCACGGTGAACTGCTCGTCGTTACCGGCCACGATGAGGGTCAGGGTGTCCTTCCCCGCCACGGCATTGGCATACAGCTTTGCGGTATCGGTACCCTCTGCCACGGTGACCATGGCGCCGCCGGCATAATAGGCGGCCAGCTTCTCCCGCACCTCTGCCACGGTGGAAACGCCTGTCAGGCTCTCCATGTGGAAGGGGACGGTGGTGGCCATACCCTTGTAGTAATCGTCCACGATGGGGACGAACACAGGTTTCTTTTCAAGACCGCAGATGGCTTTCATCTCCGGCAGGTGCTTGTGGCCCTGACCCATGCCGTAGGGGCAGGGTGCGGAGAGAGCCTCTTCCCGCTCTGCCGCCTCGTACTGGGCGATCATCTTCTTGCCGCCGCCAGAGTAGCCGGTGAGGGAGAAGCAGGAGAGGGCGGCGTCCTTGGGCAGGATGCCCATGGCGGTCATGGGATAGACGATGGAGATGAAGCCGGTGGCGTGGCAGCCGGGGTTTGCCACGCGTCTGGAAGCCTTGATGACTTCCCGGCGCTCCGGGGAGAGTTCGGGGAAGCCGTAGTCCCAGTCCGGATTCGTCCGGTGGGCGGTGGAAGCATCGATGACCCGGGTAGCGGGATTTTCGATCAGGCTCACGGCCTCGATGGCGGCGGCGTCGGGCAGGCACAGGAACACGATGTCCGCCATGTCCATCAATCGCTTGCGCTCGGCGGGATCCTTTCGTTTGGACTCGTCGATGAGCAGCAGCTCAATATCTTCCCGGGCAGAGAGCCGGTCGTAGATCTGCAGACCGGTGGTGCCGTCCTTGCCGTCGATATATACTTTGGGTTTCATCGGGAACCTCCCCTTTCTCGCTGGGTGCGTTTTGCGCAGGCGGCTTAAGCCTCCCGCTCTGCCACGAAGGCCTCGATGGCGGCGATCTGACGCTCCACCTCAACCTTTGCGGGGCCGCCGATGGCCTTACGGCCGTTGACGCAGTTGTTCATATACAGAGCCTGATAGATATCCTCGTGGAAGTAATCGGAAACCTCCTGGAACTCCTCCAGCGTGAGGGTATCCAGCTTCTCGCCCTTTTCGATGCAGATGTGGACCAGCTTGCCCACCACCATGTAGGCCTCGCGGAAGGGCAGGCCCTTCTTCACCAGATAGTCGGCGCAGTCGGTGGCGTTGATGAAGCAGCCGTCCATAGCGGATTTACGCATATTCTCGGGCTTGACGTTCATGGTGTCGATCATGGCGGCGAACACGGGCAGGCACATCTTCACGGTGTCGATGGCGTCAAAGACGGGTTCCTTATCCTCC
>JAFYVA010000056.1 GCA_017549325.1 Oscillospiraceae bacterium | reverse complement strand
CCGAGTGTTGAGATTCGAACTCAAGGCCTCTTGAACCCCATTCAAGCGCGATACCAAACTTCGCCACACCCGGATATTCACTTCGCTGTCAGACAGCTTTGTTATATTACCACACCTTTTTCCATTTTGCAAGCCCTAATTTCAAAAAATTTAAAAAATTTTTTCAGCACTCCTTTCTTTCACCTTGACAACTGTGGATGGATATGGTATTCTATATCCTGCGTTTGAGATGAAAACGGCGTTTTCACATACGGAGAGATGGCTGAGTGGTCGAAAGCACCGGTCTTGAAAACCGGCGGTGTGAAAGCATCCGTGGGTTCGAATCCCACTCTCTCCGCCATTATTTATATTGTATGCAGAAGTACCCAAGTGGCCGAAGGGGCTCCCCTGCTAAGGGAGTAGGCGGTCAAAAGCCGCGCGAGGGTTCAAATCCCTCCTTCTGCGCCAAAAAGAGGACGCACCGTCAGGTGGCGTTCTCTTTTTTGTTCTATCCTGTTCGTCTCCCGTGTCTTCTATTTCTTTTTTGTTGCAAATGTCATTTCTTTTTATTCCCTTTTAGGATATACTGCATATAAACGCACCTTCTGTAAAGGAGATTTTGCCTATGTTTATTCCCATCCTATTGCTTCTCGTGGGCTTTGCCCTGCTCATCAAGGGCGGCGACTGGTTTGTCGACGGCGCCACCGGCATCGCCCGCCGCTTCTACCTCCCCGAGATCCTCATCGGTGCCACGGTGGTCTCCATCGGCACCACCCTCCCCGAGGTAATGGTCTCGGCCGAGGCGGCGATAATGGGCAGCGGCTCCATCGCCTACGGCAACGCTCTGGGCTCCATCATCTGCAACACCGCACTGATCGCCGCGCTGACCATCGCCATCAAACCCGGCGATGCCGCCCGCAAGAGTCTGTCGATGCCGGTGCTGTTCTTCTTCATCGCCGCTGTGGTCTACGGCTTTTCCGCCTATGTGCTGGAGGACTTCTCCCGCACCGTAGGTATCGTGCTGCTGGCGCTGTTCGCCGTCTATATGGTCTCCACCGTACTGCGGATGAAACGCACCGCCCCTGATATTCCCCCTCCCGTCACCGAATCGGCGCTGGAAGCGGCCAGCGGCGAGGACTATACCGTGGAGTCGGAAGCGAAGGGCACACAGGACAAGCTGTGGAAGGACATCCTGCTGCTGATCGTCGGCGCTGCTCTCATCGCATTGGGCGCCAATCTGCTGGTGAACAACGCCATCGTGGTGGCCTCGGCGCTGGGTATGTCGGAGAAGGTCATCGGCCTTACCATCGTGGCGCTGGGTACCTCCCTGCCTGAGCTGGTCACCGCCATCACCGCCCTGGCGAAGGGGCACGGTTCTCTGTCGCTGGGCAACATCATCGGCGCGAACCTGTTCAATCTGGTGCTGGTCAGCGGCGTGGCAATCACCATCAACCCCTTTACACTGCCCGTCTCCGGCCTGATCGGCGGTATCAACTCCTCGCTGGTGCTGGATATCCCCGTGGCGCTGCTGGTGATGCTGCTGCTCACCATTCCCACCCTGATCCGTCAGAAGCTCTCCCGCTGGCAGGGCATCGTGCTGCTGTGTATCTATGCCGCTTTCCTTGCACTGCAGTTCCTGCTTTAACACATCCGAATACGATAAAACAGAGCATCCTGAGGATGCTCTGTTTTTTTCATCTTACCATATCCCTTCCTCTCTTGCAACCGGTAATCCCCTCTGTTATAATGTGGGCGACATGCCGAAAGGAGGTGCCGCTCTATGGCGCAGCTTCAAAAGCGCCGCAGCCACGAAATCGATATGTGCTCCGGCCCGCTGCTGAAAAAGATACTGGCCTTTGCCCTGCCGCTGGCCACCTCCAGCGTATTGCAGCTGCTGTTCAACGCCGCCGATATCGTGGTGGTGGGCCGCTGGGCCGGCGACAACGCCCTCGCCGCCGTGGGCTCCAACGCTTCCCTCATCAATTTGCTCATCAACCTCTTCATCGGCCTCAGCGTGGGCACCAACATCCTCTGTGCCCGCTTCGTAGGCGCACAGAATACGGCGGCCGTCCGTTCCACCGTCCACACCTCCATGCTGCTGGCGCTGCTCAGCGGCGTATTTCTGGCAGTGGTGGGCTTCTTCGCCGCAGCACCTCTGCTGCAGCTGATGCAGGTCCCGCCCTCCATTCTGCCCCTTTCCACCCTGTATTTGAAAATCTACTTTTTGGGCATGCCCGCCACCATGCTCTATAACTTCGGTGCGGCTCTGCTCCGTTCCATCGGTGATACCCGCCGCCCGCTGCTGTTCCTGTTCCTCTCCGGCGTGGTAAATGTGGGCCTCAACCTTATTTTCGTCATCGTTTTCTCCATGAGCGTGGCGGGCGTCGCCCTGGCCACCGTCATCTCTCAGGTGCTCTCCGCCGCACTGGTGGTCCGCTGTCTCTGCCGCGAGGAGGGCGACATCCGCCTGGAGCTGAAGGCATTGCGGATCGACACGCTGCGTCTGAAGCAGATCGCCGCCATCGGCATCCCCTCGGGTCTGCAAAACGTGGCCTTCGCCCTGTCCAACGTCATCATACAGTCCTCCATCAACGGCTTTGGCGAGACCGTCATCTCCGGCAACACCGCCGCAGCTAATATCGACAGCTTCGTCTTTGCCGCCTTCAACGCCTTTTATCAGGCCAATGTGGCCTTCACCAGCCAGAACTACGGTGCCGGCCGCTGGGAGCGCATCCGCCCCATTGCGGTGCGCTGTGTGGGCTGCTCGGCCATCACCGCCCTGCTTCTCGGCGGCGGTGCCTTCGTCTTTGGCCGGCCGCTGCTGAGCATCTACACCCACTCCGACGCGGTCATTGCCGCCGGTATGCTCCGCATCGCATACATCTGCCTCCCCTATGTGCTGGGTGCACTGATGGACTCGCTGGTGGGCTCTGTCCGCGGCATCGGCTACTCGGTGCTGCCCACGGTGGTCACACTGCTGGGCGCCTGCGGCCTGCGAATCCTCATGATCGCCACGGTGTTCCGGCTCCCCGCCTTCCACACACCCGCCCTGATCTACTTCACCTACCCCCTTACATGGACGGTGACATTCCTGGCGCATCTGGTCTGCTTCACCGTCGGTATGCACCGCCTGCGCCGCCGCAGCAGCACATGGCAGCACTACCACATGACCAAACAGACACACTGAAGGACAAAGCATCCGTGCCCACAGCGGCACGGATGCTTTGTTGTCTTTTTAACCAATTTTTTACAAAGTTTTTATTGCAATTCGACGAAGAAAATTTTATAATAAACTTGTGATTTGCGACCATCCTATATTGAGAAAGGTAATGATACATGACAACATATTTTTTCAACATCGTCGCCCTTTTGGGCGGTCTGGCCCTGTTCCTCTTCGGTATGGACACCATGGGCAAGGCACTGGAGCGTCAGGCCGGCGGTAAGCTGCAGACGATCCTTGCCAAGATGAGCTCCAATGTGTTCAAGGGCTTTGCGCTGGGTATGGCAGTCACTGCCGTCATCCAGTCCTCCTCTGCTACCACCGTCATGGTGGTGGGCTTCGTCAACTCCGGTATTATGACGCTGAAGCAGGCTGTGGGTGTCATCATGGGTTCCAACATCGGTACCACGGTCACCGCCTGGATCCTCTCCCTCTCCGGTCTGGAGGGCGACAGCTTTATCATCAGCTTCTTCAAGCCCTCTACCCTCGCGCCGCTGGTGGGCATCGTGGGTGCAGCCCTGTTCATGTTCTCCAAGAGTGATAAGAAGAAGGGCATCGGCATCATCGCGCTGGGCTTCCTGGCCCTCATGACCGGTATGGACATCATGGGCGATGCCATGGCATTTTTGAAGAATGAGCCCTGGTTTGCCCAGCTGATGATCTCCTTCTCCAACCCCATTCTGGGCATCATCTTCGGCGCGCTGCTGACGGCGCTGATCCAGTCCTCTTCCGCCTCTGTGGGTATTCTGCAGAGCCTGTGCTCCACCGGTGCGGTGACCTTCGGCGCGGCCATTCCCATTATTCTCGGTCAGAACATCGGTACCTGCATCACCGCCATCATGGGTGCCATCGGTGCCAACCGCAACGCCCGCCGCACCGCATTGGTCCACCTCCTGTTCAACGTGGTGGGTGTGGCGCTCTTCTCCGTCGTCTTCTACGGTCTCGGTCTCTTCATCGACTGGGCATTCCTGACGGAAACGGCCAAGGCATGGGACATCGCCGTCATCCACACCCTCTTCAACGTGGCCGCAACGGCAGTTTTGATGCCGCTCAACAGCCTCCTCGTGAAGCTGGCCTACCTCTTCATCCCCGCCGAGCCCGTCCATCAATCCCCCGTGCTGCTGGATGAGCGTCTGCTGGCTACCCCCGCTGTGGCCGTTCAGCAGGCTCACGGCGTCGCCGTGAAGATGGGCCGCGATGCCGTGGATGCCATGCACTACGCCCTGAAGCTGGTGAACGAATATGACACCAAGCACTTCGACAGGGTCATCGCATTGGAGGATGAAACCGACCGTCTGGAGGATGCCCTGGGCACCTATCTGGTAAAACTCTCCTCCGCCAACCTCTCCGTGGAGGATAACCGCTCCCTCAACACGCTCCTGTACTCCATCGCCGATATCGAGCGCATCGGCGACCATGCCAAGGATATGGCCATGGCCGCTCAGGAAATCCACGAGAAGAATATCGCCTTCTCCCAGCAGGGCCGCGAGGAGCTCAGCATGCTGTGGCGTGCCGTGGAAGATGTGATGGAGCGTACCATCCGCGCCTATGCCGCCTTCGACCGCGCCGAGGCCGCCAAGGTAGAGCCTCTGCAGCAGGTGGTCAGCAAGCTGGTTCGTGAGATCAAGTCCCGCCATGTCCGCCGCCTCCGCGACGGACTGTGCACCGTGGAGTACGGCTTCGTGCTGGAGGATATCCTGACCGCCTGCGAGCGCACCGCCGACCACTGCTCCAATGTGGCAGTGGAGATCCTGCAGGTGGCACAGGGCAAGCTGGAGTCCCACCAGTACCTCCACGCCCTCAAGTCCGGCAAGCTGGACGAATCTGCCGCCTTCTCCGAGCGCCTGCACCGCTACGAGGAGAACTATCACTTCCCCGATGACGAGGATCTGAAATAAGTCAAGACAGCAAAAAACCGCTGACCGACGGGTCAGCGGTTTTTTCGTTTCTTACACGGCGCGCCACACTACGCGGTTTTCCTCGATGGCTACGCTGAGGCGTCCACTCTCCTTGAGATAGCTCAGATAGGAGCGCAGGGTGCTGCCAATGAGCACATACTGCTGGTGGGACATCTCAAGGCCGTAGTCGGCAAAGAGCTTGTAGAGCAGCTCTTCCCAAGTCGTCCCCTCACGGCAGAGGGCGACGATATGCCCGGCAATTTCCTCGGTGGCAGCGATGTTGAAGTTGGCCAGAGGGGCGATATCCTCGGCAGGGGCGGCATGGCTGGGCACATACAGCTTCGCACCCAGTTCCGGCAGCTTGCGCAGCGTGTCGAGATAGGCCGCCACATCGTAGATAAAGCCCACGCGGTACTTCTCGATCGTCTCCTGCGAGGACAGGCAATCGGCAATAAACGCCGTGCCATCGGGCAGAAGGAAGCCCACCTGATGGAAGAAGTGTCCCGGCAGGGACAGCACCGTCACCTCGCCGGGGAAGGCGGGGTCGGCAATGGGCGTTACCTCGCAGGGCTGGGCCATCAGGAACTTGTGACGCAGCTCCTTGTAGGGATAGCCGCCGTAGAGGAAGGCGGGCTCCATCTCCGGCCATGCGGTGATGGCACCCTCGATGCCGCTGCAGAACACGGGGCAGTCGTACTGCTTCTGCAAATACGCGCAGCCGCCCACATGGTCGGCGTTGGAGTGGGTCACCAGAATGCCGCGGCAGCGCCAGCCCTGTGCGTCCAGTTCCTTACGGACGCGGCGGCCGGCATCCTTGTCCGAGCCGCTGTCGATGAGATAGACCTCGTCGCTGCCCTCGGGGCGGTAGATACCGATTTTGGCGGGGCTTTCCAGATAATAGCTCATGGGCCCTATCTGATGCAGTTCATACATGATGCTCACTCCTTTTGATTGGTTATTCCAGTGCGTCGCGGCTGTCAAAGACATCCCGGACAGAGCCATAGCGGTCAATGGGCGGCAGTTCCGGCTCTTCGGCGGGGGCGTAGGCGCCGCCCTTCATCTGCAGCTCCTGCCACTGTTGGCGGGTAATGAGTACCTGACGGGGCTTGCTGCCCTCGAAGGGGCCTACGATGCCCCGCTCCTCCATCTGATCCACAAGGCGTGCGGCGCGGGAATAGCCCAGCTTCAAGCGGCGCTGCAGCATAGACACGGAGGCCTGTCCCGTCTCGAAGATGACCTCCACGGCGGCAGCGAGCATCTCGTCGCAGCCCTCGCCCGCCTCGGGTTCGGAGGCGGCACCGGAAGAGCCGCCCTTGCCGCCCTTCTCGCTCTGCTTCATGGCCTCCTCGATCTTCTCCATGACCTCGCTGGAGTAATCCGCCTCGCCGCTCTCCTTGACGAAGTTCACCACACGCTCGATCTCCTCGGGCGTAATGAAGCAGCCCTGTACACGGGTGGGCTTGTTGTCGCCCAGGGGGAAGTACAGCATATCACCCTTACCCACCAGCTTCTCTGCACCGGGGGTATCCAGAATGATGCGCGACTCCATAGCCGAGGCCACCGCAAAGGCGATGCGGCTGGGGATATTGGCCTTCATAAGGCCCGTAATGACATCGGCGGAAGGACGCTGGGTCGCGATCACCAGATGCACACCGGCGGCACGGCCCATCTGTGCCACGCGGCAGATGGATTCCTCCACCTCTTTTGCCGCCACCAGCATCAAATCGGCCAGCTCGTCGATGACCACCACCACGGTGGGCAGCTTCTTCAGCTCCCCGTCGCTCTCGGCAAGGGCATTGAAGCCCGCCAGATCCTTGACGCCGCGCTCGGAGAACATCTTATAGCGCTTCATCATCTCAAACACCGCCCACTGCAGCGCACCGGCGGCCTTTTTCGGGTCGGTGACCACGGGGATGAGAAGATGGGGAATCCCGTTATAGGGTGCCAGCTCCACCATCTTGGGGTCCACCATGATGAACCGAACTTCCTCGGGGGTGGACTTGTAGAGCAGGCTGACGATCAGGGAGTTGGTGCACACCGACTTACCCGAGCCGGTGGTACCGGCGATCAGCACATGGGGGAGCCGTGCGATATTGCCCACGATGGCGTTGCCGCCGATATCCTTACCCACGGCGAAGGCCACGTTGCTGGGGTGGGTGACGAAATTGCGGCTCTCCACCACGTCGCGGATACGGACAGCCGTGACGGTACGGTTGGGCACCTCAATGCCCACGGCGGCGATCTTGCCGGGGATGGGCGCAATACGGACACCGCTGGCACCCAGCGCCAGCGCGATATCGTCGGAGAGATTGGTGAGCTTACTAAGCTTCACGCCCTGATCGAGGGTGAACTCGTAGCGGGTGACGCTGGGTCCACGAACCACGTCGCCGGGCTTGGCATCCACGCCGAAGGAGGTGATGGTGTCGGCAAGGCGTCGGGCGTTGTCCCGCAGCTCGAAACCGGCCGCCATGGAGTTGTCGGCGTTGTTCTCCTCCAACAGGGTGATAGGGGGATAGCGGTAGGCCTCTTCCTCCTCCGCCAGTTCCTTCTCGATGGCTTCGCTGACCTCGGCGGCAGCGCTGTCCACCTCTTCCTTTGCGCTGACCTTACGGCGGCGAGGCGCCGGCTGCTCCTCTGCCACGGCAGGTGCTTCCTCCACTGCGGGCACTGCCTCGACAGGCGCCTCGGCGGCCGTACTGTCCCACACCTCGGCAGGGGTCTTGATATCGCCCGCACGGCGGGGGAAGAAACCGGTCTCGACAGCGGCAAACAGAGGCTTCTCCTCCACCTCGCTGTCCAAGGGGATGTGAACGGATTTTTTGGCCGCAGCCTTAGCCTTGGCAGCATCGGCTTTTTCCTTCTCTTTTGCCTTTTGCTCAGCCAGAACGCGCTCCTGCTCTTCCAGCTCGGCATAGGCGGCCTCGCGCTCAGCGCGGCGCTCACGGGCACGCTCCATCATCTCACGGGGCTTGATCCGCAGGCCGCCGATGAGACAGGCGATCATCAGTGCCAGCATAACGATGACCGTCACCGCCTTGCCCACCAGTTCCCGTCCTATCTCGGCAATACTGCCGCCCAGAGCGCCGCCGCAGGTGAGGTTCTGTCCCTCGGCCCACAATGCCTTGAGATGCTCCATTTCATAGCCATATTCCCCCTTGCAGAGGAACAGGTGCAGCATCGTGCCCAACAGCAGGGGCAGCACAAGGATGCAGAACGAGCGCAGGATGACGGGCTTTTTCTTGTGGTCGATGAGGCTCCAGCCGCAGTAACCCAGCGCCAGCGCCACCAGATAGTAGCCGTAGCCAAACAAACCCTTCAGCACTTTGGACAGAAAGGCCAGCACAGTGGCATCCCCGCCAAAGTAATTCACCAGCACGCACAGCGCCAGCAGCAGCATCACCACACCCACGCTCAGACGCAGGCCGTGGTTATAAGGCGGAGGCGCCGCCATGCGCTTGGTGCCCTTCTTGGCACCGCCCGACTTCTTGGGGGCGGATTTGGTTGTTTTCTTCTGTGTCGTTGCCATAGAAACCCTCACTTAATGGCGCACAGCAGCAGCGTCAAAAGACCCACTGCCCAGCAGTAATAGGAGAAGGCGCCGAAGCGTCCCTTCTCGGCAATCAGCTTCAAAAGGCGAATGCAGGCATATCCCACCACCGCAGCGGTGATAACGCCCACCATATACATAGGAACCTCCGTCCACACGATACCGGCCTTGACCGCATCGGCAAGGGAGAGGATATTGGCACCCAGAATGGCGGGGATGGACATGAGGAAAGAAAAGCGCACGGCAAATTTTCTCTCAAAGCCGCAGAAGCAGCCGGCGGAGATGGTCATACCGCTGCGGGAAATACCGGGCATGGTGGCAATCGCCTGTGCCACACCCACCACGAGGGCATCCACCACCGTGGCGCGGCCCTCGCTTTTCTTCCCCTTACGCAGCAGGTCGCAGACGAACAGCAAAAAGCCCGTTACCACCAGCGCCGCACCCACGAACACCATGCTATCGCTCAATGCCTGCACCTTCTTATGGAAGGGCAGCACCAGCAGCAGCGGCAGCGTGGCCACCACGATGAGCAGGATCAGGCGGCGGGCAGGCGGCACCTGACGGGGCGTCGTCCCGCGGGCGATGTCGCCGATGCCGCGGAAAAACTCACGGATCATCTCGCAGATCTCGCCCCAGTAGGCCACGAACACCGCCAGAAGCGTACCCAGATGCAGCAGCACATCGAAGAACTCCGGCACCGCCGTCTCCATGCCCAGCAGGTTCTCAGCAATGGCCAGATGGCCCGAGGAGGAGATGGGCAGGAACTCTGCCAGCCCCTGCACCAGACCCATGATGAAAGAGGATAAATATGTCATTGTGTCACCTCAACGCGAAAATCCTATACAAAGCGCTATATTTTGTCGAAATATTCCATTTTGTATAGTCACAAACTTCTTTAATAGCAATACTATACCACAATACCGTCAAAAATGCCACAGAAAAATTTCTGCTGTCCACCATTTGCGCACAAGTATCTGCCAAAAGTGCAAAAAAGAAGACCGATTCGGCCTTCTTTTTTCTTGCTTATTTCTCAGCCGTCAGCTTTTCCAGTGCGGCTTTGGCGGCGGCCTGCTCGGCCTCCTTCTTGCTGCGGCCCGTACCGGTACCGACGGACACCTCGTTAAGGCTCACCGCCACGGTGAAAACCTTGGCGTGGTCGGGGCCCGACTGGTCGGTCAGCGCGTAGCGCAGCACCTGTCCGGGCTTGCGCTGGATGAACTCCTGCAGCTCCGTCTTATAGTCGCGGCGGCGGCTCTCTGTCAGCTGAATGTCCACCTTTTCCAGCAGAACACGGTGGATGAGGTCGCGGGCACACTCAATGCCGCCATCGAGATATACGGCGGCAAAGACCGCCTCGGTGGCGTCGGCCAGAATGGAGGGGCGGTGGCGGCCGCCTCCGCTCTCCTCGCCGCGGCCCAGCTGCAGACACTCGCCCAGACCCAGATACTGGGCCACCTCGAAGAGGCTCTCCTCACGCACCAGCGCCGCGCGGGTACGGGTCAGATCACCCTCGGGGGCATCGCCGAACCGACGGAAGAGGAACTCCGCCGAGACAAAGCCCAGCACCGCATCGCCCAGAAACTCCAGACGCTCGTTGCTGAGGATATGCTGGGCACGGTGCTCGTTGGCGTAGGAACTGTGATAGAGGGCAGCGCGCAGCAGCGACTCGTCACGGAAGGTATAGCCCAATTTTTCCTGTAATTGTTTCAGCATCGATATCACGCGGCCTCCTTTCTCAGTGGTGTCAAAAAGGAAACCCCACGGCAAGTGGGGTTTTCGCTCTTTTGTTCGTAATTAGTCCATGTTGGCGGTGAGGTAACGGACACAGTCACCCACAGTCTTGAGGTTCTGCAGATTCTCCTCCGCGATCTCACCGATCTCGAACTCTTCCTCCATCGCCATCACCAGCTCCACCAGATCCACGGAGTCGGCACCCAGATCGTCCACAAAGGAACTGTCCATGGTGATCTCCTCGGCATCCAGAGCAAACTGCTCGGCGATCAGAGCCTGCATAGTAGCGAAAATCTTCTCACTGGTCATGATAGATCTTCTCCTTTCGCTTTCTTTATCTTCGAAAATAATACGGCAATCCCGTCACAGTGTCAATACCTTTTGGGTAAATTTTTACTCCGCACCGTTAAGAGAGGCGGCGTAGTCCTCCATCTGCCGGATGAAGCCGCTCTCGGCAAAGTTCTTTGCCTGCACCATGGCATTCTCGATGGCCTCGGCGTTGGAAGAACCGTGTGCCTTGATAACGGGCTTGGACACGCCGATGAAGGCCGTACCGCCCACCTTGTTGGGGTCCAGCATGGCCTTGAAGGCGTTCAGACCCGGCATCACCGCCAGCGCCGCCAGCTTGGTCAGCAGGTTCTTCTTGAAAATCCCCTTCAGGGCGCTGCCGGCGAAGGAGCCCACGCCCTCCATGGTCTTTAACAGCACATTGCCGGAAAAGCCGTCGGTGACGATGACATCGCAGCCGCCCTTGATGGCCTCCTTGGCCTCGATGTTGCCGATGAAGTGGATGTCCTTCTCATTCTGCAGCAGACCGTAGGCCTCTCGCTGCAGGTCGGTACCCTTCTCCGCTTCGGTGCCGATGTTCAAAAGACCCACGCGGGGATTCTCAAGACCCAGCACGCTCTTGGCGTAGAAGCTGCCCAGATGGGCAAACTGCACCAGATACTCGGCCGTACACTCGGCGTTGGCACCGCAGTCAATGAGAATGGCCTTACCCGTGGTAGTGGGGATAACGGGTGCCATGGCGGCGCGGCGAATGCCGCGGACGCGCTTGGTAATCAGGGTAGCGCCGGTGAGCAGCGCGCCGGTGGAGCCGGCGGAGATGAGGGCGTCGCCCTCGCCGTTTTTCAGCATGGTCAGGCCCACGCCCATAGAGGTGTCCTTCTTTCTGCGGAACACCGTGGCGGGGTCATCGTGCATGGAGACCTCCTCGGCGGTATGGCGGACGGTCACTCCCTCGGGTAGCGTCTCCACGCCGCAGGACTTGGCAGCGGCCATAATGGCGGCCTCGTCACCGGTGAACACCAGCTCCACACCGAGGCGCTTCTGACCCTGCAGAGCGCCCTTTACGATCTCATGGGGGGCGTGATCGCCGCCCATGGCGTCAATAATGATCTTCATTTCAAAACCTCTTCTTTCATGGCATCGATCAGCACCAGAGAGCGCTGGCTCAGTTCGGCGTTCTTGTTGCGCTTACCCTTGACGCGATGATCGAGGGGCGGGATGATGCCGAAGTTGATGTTCATGGGCTGGAACTGCGCCACCGTCTCGTTGCTGACATAGAGCCCCAGCGCGCCGATGGCCGTCTCATGGGGGAAGTTGACCGGTTCCATCCCGCGGAGGCGGCGGGCCAGCTCAACGCCCACCAGGAAGCCGCTGGCGGCGGATTCCACATAGCCTTCCACGCCGGTCATCTGTCCGGCAAAGGCGATGCGCGTGTCGCTCTTCAATCGATAGTACCGATCCAGCAGACGGGGGGAATCGAGATAGGTATTGCGGTGCATCACACCGTAGCGGAGGAAGGCGGCGTCTTTCAGCGCGGGGATCATGGTGAACACCCGCTTCTGCTCGCCCCACTTCAGATGGGTCTGGAAACCCACCAGATTGTAGATGGTGCCGTCGGCGTTATCCTTACGCAGCTGCACCACCGCATAGGGCTCGCGACCCGTCTTGGGGTCGGGCAGTCCCCGGGGCTTGAGAGGGCCGAAACGCAGCGTATCCTCGCCGCGGCGGGCCATCACCTCCACAGGCATACAGCCCTCAAAGACGCACTTGTCCTCGAAGCCGTGTACCTCGGCGGCCTCAGCCTCGGTGAGCGCCTTCCAAAAGGCGGTATACTCCTCTTTATCCAGAGGGCAGTTGATGTAGTCGGGCGTCCCCTTATCGTAGCGGGAGGCGAAGTAGGCGCTGGACATATCCACGCTGTCAAAGCTCACCAGAGGGGCCGCAGCATCGAAAAAGTGCAGCGTATCGGCCTCGCCGAAGAGAGCGGCCAGCTTGTCGGCCAGCGCATCGGAGGTCAGCGGGCCGGAGGCGATGACCACGTCCCCCTCGGGGATGTCCGTCACCTCGCCGTACTCAACGGTGATGTTGGGATGGTTCAGAACAGACTCCGTAACCAGCTTGGCAAAACCGTGGCGATCCACCGCCAGCGCGCCGCCGGCAGGCACGGCCGTAGCGTCGGCGCAGCGGATGATCAGGCTGTCCAGACGGCGCATCTCCTCTTTGAGGAGGCCCACCGCGTTCTCCAGACCGGCACCCCGCAGGGAGTTGGAGCAGCAGAGCTCGGCAAAATATTCCGTTTCATGGGCGGGGGTCTTTTTCTCCGGCTTCATCTCCCGCAGCGTCACAGCGATGCCCCGCTGGGCAAGCTGCCACGCGCACTCGCTGCCGGCCAGACCTGCGCCGATCACAGTTACATGTTTCATTTCGTCTCTTTCTTCGTCGCCGCTTTTTTCGCAGCGCTCTTCTTCGTGGTGGTTTTCTTCTCTGCCGTCTTTTTGGTGCCGCTCTTTCCGGCGCTCTTCTTCTCTGCGGTCTCGGCCTCGCCCTCCGTCTTTTTCTTCAGATACCCGCGCTTATCCTCGGGCAGGAAGTTGGAGCAGGTCTCATTGATGCAGAAGGGGCGGGGATTGCCGCGTCCACTGCGCTTGAACATGGTATGGCCGCAGGAGGGACAATCCTCCTTGGTGGGCACATCCCAGGTCATAAAGTCGCAGTGACGGTCGGTGAACTTGCTGTTGGTGAACTCGCAGCAGTAGTAGTTGTACTGCTTGCCGGAGCTCTTGGAGGTGCCGGTGCGCTTGAACAGGCGGCCTCCGCACTTGGGGCAGCGGCCGGGCATCTCCACCACCAGAGGCATGGTAAAGGTGCAATCGGGGAATCCGGGGCAGGCCAGGAAGGGGCCGAAGCGGCCCTCGCGCTCCACCAGATTCTTGCCGCACACAGGGCAGATCTCCTCGGACACGGTGGGCTCGGGACGCATATACTCGCCCGCTGCCGCCTCATCCAGATGGTTGGCAAAGCCGCCTTCATAGAAGCTGCGGAGCACCTGCTTCCACTGCATATTGCCCTCGGCCACGTCGTCCAGATGCTGCTCCATCTGGGCGGTGAACTTCAGATCGGCGATGTCGGTGAAATACTTCTTCATCCACGCCGTCACCGCCTTGCCCAGATTGGTGATGAGAAGGTGCTTGCCCTCCTTCTTCACATAGCGGCGGTCCAGAATGGTGGACACGGTGGGCGCGTAGGTAGAGGGACGGCCGATGCCGTTCTCCTCCATCGCACGGATGAGGGTCGCCTCGGTGTAGTGTGCCGGAGGCTGGGTAAAGTGCTGGGCAGGCTCGAAGCCCTTCAGCGTGAGGGCATCGCCCTCGTTGAGTTCGGGCAGTGCAGGCTCTTTCTCCTCCTTGTCCTCATCGTCGCGGCTGTCCTCATACACGGCGGAAAAGCCGGAGAACTTCAGGCGGCTGGCGCTGCAGCGGAAGCTGTGGACATCGGCGCCGATCTCCACACTGAGGGTGTCGTACACGGCGTTCTCCATCTGGCTGGCCAGAAAACGGCTCCAGATCAGGCGATAGAGCTGGTACTGCTCGGCGGTCAGATCACCGCGGATATTCTCGGGGGTCAGCGTCACATCGCTGGGGCGGATGGCCTCGTGGGCATCCTGTGCAGCACCCTTGGCCTTGTACTGGCGTGCCTTGGCGGGGCAGTAGGCCTTGCCGTAGCGCTCGGTGATGAAGCTGCGGGCGGCGCTCTGTGCCTCGGCGGAGATACGCAGAGAGTCGGTACGCATGTAGGTGATCAGACCCACCGTGCCCACGCCCGTGATATCCACGCCCTCGTAGAGCTGCTGGGCGATGGCCATGGTGCGGCGGGGGGTCATGTTGACCTTACGGCTGGCCTCCTGCTGCAGGGTGGAGGTGGTGAAGGGCGGTGAGGGGGAGCGCTGCTTGTCGCTGCGCTTGACGGCGGTAACGGTAAAGGCCGCGCTCTGCAAAGCCTCGGTAATGGCGCGCACATCGGCCTCGGTATTCAGATCCTTCTTCTTGCCGCCCACGCCGTGATAATGGGCCTTAAAGGGCGCGGTTACATCCTTCTGCAGCAGCGCGTCGAGGGACCAGTACTCCTGCGGCACGAACTCCGCGATCTCGCGGTCGCGGTCATCCACCATGCGGGTGGCCACGCTCTGGACGCGGCCTGCCGAAAGCTGCGGGCGGATCTTCTTCCACATAATGGGGCTGATCTGATAGCCCACCACGCGGTCGAGGATACGGCGCGCCTGCTGGGCGTCCACCAGATCCTCGTTGAGGCTGCGGGGATTGGCCACGGCCTCGGTGACCACCTTGCGGGTGATCTCGTCAAAGGTAACGCGGCGGGTCTTGTCCTCGGGCAGCTCCAGCAGCGTCTGCAGGTGCCAGGAGATGGCCTCGCCCTCGCGGTCGGGGTCGGTTGCCAGATATACGGTATCGGCTTCCTTGGCCGCCTTCTTCAGTTCGCGGATGATCTCTTCCTTGCCGCGGATAGGCTTATATTCGGGGGTGAAATCGTTCTCGATGTCCACGCCGATGGTGCTCTTGGGCAGATCGCGGAGATGGCCCATACAGGCCTTCACCGTGTACTCGCTGCCCAGATACTTGCCAATGGTCTTGGCCTTGGCAGGGGACTCCACGATCACCAGATGTTTCTTACTCATTCTGTATCCTCAACTTCTTCTTGTTTTTCCAATTCTACCGTGCGGATGAAGCCGCGGCCGCCCGTAGCGGCGACGAGGCCCTCGATCTCCAGCATGGTCAGCGCTGCCAGCACGCGGCGCATCGGAATGTCGCCGTCCAGCGCCACATCGTCACTGAGGCGGGAAGCATCCGTTCGCAACGCCTGCAGCACCGCCCGCTGATCTTCGTCCAGTGTCTGCCACTTCTCACGCGGCAGCACGGGCAGGGCGGGACTTTCCCCGTCCACAGCCTTTTCTTTGCCCTTACCGATGGTTGCCTCGCCCTTGGGCGCGCCGGAGGCCGCCGGCATCGGCGGCATGGGCTTGACCTTGGGTCGTATTTTATGGGGATAGCGGCTCTCATATTCGCTGAGAATGTCCCAGGCACAGGTGACAAGCCCCGCACCTTCACGGATCAGCTTATGACAGCCGGTGCTTTTCTCCGAGGTGATGGCACCGGGTACGGCGAACACTTCGCGGCCCTGCTCCAGTGCCGCAGCCGCCGTGATCAGTGCGCCCGACTTCTCCGGTGCCTCAATGACCACCGAGGCCACACTGAGGCCGCTCATAATGCGGTTTCTGTGGGGGAAATGGTAGCCTCTCGGCTCCGTACCGGGCGGATACTCCGACAAGAGCACACCCGTGGCCGCCACATCTTCGTACAGACGGCGGTTCTCGCGGGGGTAGATCACATCCACACCGCCGCCCAATACGCCGCAGGTAAAGCCGCCGAAGCGCAGCGCACCCTCCATGGCGGCGGCATCGATGCCTTTTGCCATACCGGAGATGATCATACCGCCCTGCTGGGTCAGTTCATAGCCCAGTTCACGGGCGCAGTTGATGCCGTAGGGCGTACACTCGCGGGTGCCCACCACCGCCACGGCCACCTCCTCGTCGAACAGCGGCATCTTGCCCTTGCCGTACAGCAGCAGGGGCGGGTGGTAAATGCTCTTGAGCCGCTGGGGATACAGGGCGTCGGCGTAGGTCAGCACGAAGATCCCCTTGCGCCCGCATTGCTCCAAAATCCGCTCGGCACCGTCCAAAGACCGCACTTCCAGCGCTGCCAGTTCCTCTTTTCGGATGCCCTGTACCAGCGCCAGTTCCGCAAGGTCGGCGTAATAGATATCCTCCGGCGAGGAAAACTCTTCCAGCATGTGCAGCCGCGTATCCTCGCTCAGGCCCTGCACCGTGGTAAACCACACCCAGTATTTCAATGCTGCCAATTTCCTCACCGTCCTCTGTTCAGTCGTTTCGATAGCTCTCCCACAGCAGTACCGCCGCTGCCACCGCCGCATTCAGCGACTCGCAGCGCTCGGACATGGGGATCTTTAAGGTCTTATCGCAATTTTCCAGTACCGCATCACTCAGACCGCGGCCCTCGCTGCCAATGGCGATGGCACAGCGGCGCAGATCGGCGCTGCGGGCATCCACCGTGTCCTCCCGCAGTGCCGTACCGTACAGGGGCAGGTCGCTGCGGCGCAGCAGCTCGAAGCACGCCTCGGCGGTCATGGTATAGATATCGCGGCGAAACACAGCGCCCATAGAGGCGCGGGTGGTCTTGACGCTCCACGGGTCGGCACAGCCCTCCAGAAGGAGCAGTCCATCAAAATCGAAGGCGTCCAGCGTACGCAGGATGGTACCCACATTACCGGGGTCCTGCACGCCGTCGAGCACTACATAGCGCTTTCCCTTCAGAACGCCGGGCACGGTCATATCGGGCATACGGCAGGTGAAGAGGGCACCCTGAGGTGTTTTCATAGGAGAGATGGAGGCCATCACATCCCGGGGAACCTCCACCACGCGCTGTGCCACGGGCATGGCGGGCAGCGCAACACCCTCGCTGAAGGCTACCTCTACGATGTCTGCGCCCCAGCGGATGGCCTCTTCCAGCAGTTTGGGGCTGTCGCCCAGAAACAGGCCCGTCTCACGGCGATAGGCACTGTCTGCGCCCAGTTTTTTCATGTGCTGCAGCAGCGGATTACTCCGCGCGGTGATTCTCTCCATAGGGACCTCCTCCGGCCAATAAAAGGGCAGATTTCCCCTTATAGCATTCCATAGTCATTTCAACATATCATATACATTATAAAAAAGCAATACCATTCCCAGAAAAAAAGAAGTCCGTTTCCACGGACTTCTCTTCTTGCTTCTTCTCACATAATGCCCTGCCGGGTCTGCATTTTGAACAGCAGCGCCATGAACTGACGGTGTACAGGCAGGAATTCCCCCGCGTCCATCATGGCGTAAACTTCCCGATCCGTGACCCATTTGGCAGCGGCTACCTCCCCTTCCTGCAGGTGCAGTGCGGCGGTATCACCGTCCCAGCGGGCGGCGTAAATATCATGGATATGCCCCTCGTAGTACAGGCTCATCAGCTTAACGAAGGACTCGTGGGGCAGTGTGATGCCCAGCTCCTCCGCCGTCTCCCGCACCACGGCCTCGAGGCTGCTCTCATGGGCCTGCACCGCACCGCCTGCCGACACGTCCCAGTATCCGCCAAGACTCTTTCGGGGACTGCGCTGCTGGATGAGGAGCTTACCGTCGCCGGAGAAGAGGCAGGCGAACACCACCAGCTTATTCTCCCCCGGGCCGCACAGATCCGTCCGCTCCACCACGCGCCCTGTTTTCACAAACTCGCTTTTGTAGACATCCATCCGTTCCATATCTGCACCTCGCTTTTTTCCATGATAGCACAATCTATCCCAAATGAAAACCCCGCGTATCACAAGATACGCGGGGTGAAAGATTTTCTATTAGTCCAGAGGCTTCATGGTTCATTCCTCCTTGAAAATAATAAAAACGTATCCTCTTTTGTAATACATAAAAATCGTGCCGGAGCTTTCGCTCCGACACGATCCTTTGGGTTTCTTATTTTGGCTCTACCCCAACTATTGACATAGAACCTATAAAAAAGAGGGAGAGCCGAAGCTCTCCCTAATTTGTCAATTATTCAGTTTAGAAGAAATGCTTGCAGTGGGTACACTCATACTGCTTACCAATCTTTACAGAGCCCAGACCCCAAGCAGTAGCTGACATAGCTCTGCTCGCAGAAGAGATGCGCTTGACATTCTTCTTACTGCCACAAATGGGACAGGCAGGTAACTTGGACAGACGCTCTTCCTCTTGACGTTGGGTTTCGCGTCGCTGCTTATCTGCTTTCTCAAGTTGTTCTTCCTTGTGTTTGAAGTATTCGTCGGGGTTTTCTTGGTAGCGCTCATAATCACTGTAAGAGTAGAGGTACGCACTAATGATGAATACAGCAATCAATCCAAGAATGATGGCAGCCATGAGACATACTGTATAGAGAACAGCAGCTCCTGCGCTAAAACTGCCATTAAAAAACCTTGAACCTATAAATGCCACCACAGCAAGAACTAATGCTATGACACCGAACTTCAACAAGTCTTTATCTGGTTTACTCGGTGACTGGTTCATATCGCTGTCTCCTTACTTCATTTTCTCAAAAGTGGTAAAATGCTTGATTTTCGCTCCAGAAGAACCCGCAAATTCTTGCGCCGCAACGCTTTTTAGTCCAGAGGCTTCATGGTGGGGAAGAGGATGACATCGCGGATGGAGTCGGTGCCGCAGAGCATCATGGCGCAGCGGTCGATACCGAAGCCCAGACCGCCCGTGGGAGGCATACCGTATTCCAGTGCCATGACGAAATCGTCGTCCATCATGTCGGCCTCCTCATCGCCGTTGGCGCGCTTTTCAGCCTGTGCCTTGAAGCGCTCGTACTGGTCGATGGGGTCGTTCAGCTCGGAGAAGGCGTTGCCCATCTCGCAGCCGCAGATGAAGGCCTCGTAACGCTCGGTCAGGTGAGGATCGGAGGGGCTGCGCTTGGCAAGGGGGCTGACCTCCACGGGGTACATGGTGACGAAGGTGGGCTGCACCAGCGTCTCCTCCACGCGCTGATCGAAGGTCTCGTACAGGGCGTTGCCCCAGGTGGCGGGCACGCCGTCCATGTCCACGCCCACGCTCTTGGCCAGCTTCACAGCGGCCTCGCCGTCGCCCTCGATGGCCATAAAGTCGGCACCGGTGACTTCCTTGACGGCGTCAGCCATGGTCACGCGCTTCCAGCCGGGGGTCAGATCGATATCGTTGCCCAGCCACTGCACCTGATAGGTGCCCAGAATCTCCATGGCAGCGCCGGAGAGAATGGCCTCGAGGATGTCCATCATGCCATCGAGGTTGGTGAAGGCCTGATACAGCTCACAGGTGGTGAACTCGGGGTTGTGCTTGGTGTCCATGCCCTCGTTGCGGAAGATGCGGCCCACCTCATACACGCGCTCCATGCCGCCCACGATCAGGCGCTTGAGGTGCAGCTCGGTAGCGATACGCATGTACATATCGATATCCTGTGCATTGTGATGGGTAATGAAGGGACGGGCATTGGCGCCGCCGGCGATGGGGCTGAGAACGGGCGTCTCCACCTCCATGAAGCCCAGGCTGTCCAGATAGCGGCGCAGATAGGAGACGAACTTGCTGCGGATCTCGAAGTTGCGCTTGGACTCGGGGTTGACGATCAGATCCACATAGCGCTGACGGTAGCGGATCTCCTTATCGGTCAGGCCGTGGAACTTCTCGGGCAGGGGGCGCAGGGACTTGGAAAGCAGGGTGATCTCCTTGGCACGGACAGACATCTCGCCGCGCTGGGTGCGGAACACATCGCCCTCGATACCCACGATATCACCGATATCGTACTTCTTGAAGCGGTCATAGTTCTCCTCGTCCATTTCGTCGCGGCGGGCGTAGAGCTGGATGCGGCCGGACTTGTCCTGCACATCGCAGAAAGAGACCTTACCCATGCCGCGCTTGGACATGAGACGGCCGGCGATACGGACGACAGTGCCCTCCAGCGCATCGAAGTTATCCTTGATGTCCTGTGCGTGGTGAGTCACCTCGTAGCGGGTAATGGTAAAGGGATCGCGGCCCTCGTCCTGCAGCGCCTTGAGCTTATCGCGGCGGATCTGTAGCAGCTCGTTAAGCTCCTGTGCGGGGGCGGCGTTGTTGGTGTTGTTGGTATTCTCTGCCATAGTATATGCTCTCCTTTTAGGTTATCTCTCGATCTTCTCCACACGGTAGCGGATCGCACCACGGGGGGCGTCCACGGTGACGGTATCACCCTCTTTGGCGCCCATCAGAGCTTTGCCGAAGGGGGAATCCTCGGAGATCTTCTTATCCATCACATTGGCCTCCTGAGAGCCCACGATGGTGTACACGGGCATGACGGTGTTGTCATCCAGACGCACCACGGTCACGCGGCTGCCGATGGACACCTTGCCCAGATCCTCAGCCTCGTCCACCACCACGGCATGCAGCAGGATCTCCTCCAGCTCAGCAATACGGGAGTAGAGCTTACCCTGCTCGTTTTTCGCCTCGTCGTATTCGCTGTTCTCGCTGAGGTCACCGAAGCCTCTGGCCTCTTTGATGAGTTCGGCGATCTCGTCGGCACGGGTGGTTTTGCAGTAAAGCAGCTCTGCCTCCAGCTCGTCCTTGCGGGCCTGACTCATTTTAAATTCTTTCACCATGCTGCACAATTCCTTTCTATCCGTCCGCCTTTTGTCCAATGGACACAAGGCGCGTAATAAACATAGCATAACACGCTAATTATAGATACTTTCCCGCCCCCTGTCAAGGTTTGGTGTCGATACTTTTCACACAAATTGCCTCTTTTGGCAGATATCCCCCTTCAAACAGGGCGGCAAGTAACATTTCCTGCACCATTATCCCCCTTTTTTCCAGTTCTTCCACCCGATACGCAACCTCCTGATACGCCGCGCAGTCCTCTCCCAGACACAGACACCGCCCCGCTGCGGTGCCGTGGAAGCAAACCGTCACCGTCGGTGAGCCTGCGCCGCCCACGGTCAGACCAAAGCGGCAATAGAGCCTCCGGGCCAGTTCCTCCCTCCCCCGCCCCATCTCCACCCGGAGATAGCGGCAGCGGCGGGCCAGTTCGCAGGCCGCCGTTTCTACATCTGTCGTAAGACCGAGGGCCGTCAACGCTGCCGTCTTGCCCTGCATCGGCGGCAGCAAGTCCAGCAGCTGCGGCAGCAGCGCCCGACGCAAGGGAAACACCTCCACAGGCGCAATTCCCCAGCGCGCCGACTCCTCTGTCACCGCAGCGGTCATCACGGCGCGGCGCACACCCGCCCTTTGCAGCGCCCTCCACATACGGCGACGGCGAATACGGCAAAACGCCCCCTCCGTGGGGAGCGTGACATGGACCAGCCACATCCCCAGTATCTGCCGCCGCTCCATACTGCCCCGCGTCCCCTCTTCAATATAACCATACATACAAAAAACGCCCCCCGTGCCAGTGTATGGCGCGGAGGGCTTGTTTATCCGATATTAACCGTAATAGTGCCAACCGGTGAGATAATTCAGCGGGTCGACCCACTCGTCGTGCTCCTTGATACCGAAGTGGAGGTGCGGGCCGGTGGAGTTGCCGGAGGTGCCGGACCAACCGATCAGATCACCCTGCCGCACCGTATCGCCCACCTTGACGTTGTACGCACCGGCCGAATCGAGGTGGCCGTACAGGGTGGAGTTACCCTTGCCGTGGTAGATGATGATGCACTCACCGTAGCCACCGTTCCAGCTGGCGTGGGTAACGGTACCGCTCTTGGCGGCATACAGGGGCGTACGCATGGGGGTACCGATATCCACACCCTTGTGATTGGTGCTGCCGATACCGCCGGGAGAATTGCGGCCACCGAACTTGGAGGTGATCCAGCGGATCGACTTGCAGGGCCATGCATAGCCGCCGGTGGTACCCACGATGTCGGTCAGGCCCAGCTCAATGGCCTTCTTTTCCGCCTCGGCCATCAGATCGTCCAACGCCTCGGCCTCAGCCTTGATGGCATCGTATTCGGCCTGCTTGCCCGCCTCGGTGGCGGTGTAGTCTGCCAGCGCCTTCACGCTCTCGGCGATCTTCAGCTCCAGATTATCCTGTGCTACATCCATCTCCTCGTTCTGCTGCTCCAGCACGGCGCGGTCGGCTGCCAACTGATCGCGGGTATCACGCAGACCCGTAATGATGCTGCGCTCATATTCCACGATCTCGTTGACGAAGTCGATGCGGCTGATGAGATCGGCAAAACTGGTGGCTTTGAACAGCACCGACCAGTAGGAGCTGACGCCACGCTCTTCCTCCATGCGGATCTGCTGGTGGAACAGCGCCGTCTGCTCTGCTTCCAGCTCGATATTGGCGTTGATGCACCGCTCCGTCACATTCATCTGCTCCTGCAGCAGGTTGATCTCCGCCTGCAGGGCGGCGTTGCGCTGATCCAGAAGGCTCTTCTGGTACTGGGCGTTGGCCTTGTCCTTCTTGGCCTGCTTCAGCTGTGCCTCGATGTCGTTCATCTCCTGGCGCTTGGCCTCGATCTGGGACTGGAGATCGTTCCACTCCTGACGGACGGAATCGGCCTCCGCCTTTTTATCGTCGCCGTCGGCAAAGGCCGATGCGCTCACGGAAAAGAGCATCACCAGTGCCAGCGCAAGACAGAGAATGGATTTGAATGCGTATCGTTTCATAAGTAATTCCTTTTGCCTCGGGGATTTATACTTTCAGGAAGCGGCGGATGGCCATGGTGGAGCCGCCCACACCGATCAGAACACCTGCGGCGCCAAAGACGACGGCCACGACCTCCCAGATGCGATTAAAGGACACGACCCGCAGCAGCTGCAGCGTATCGGAGGCGGCAATACCGCGGCACATGGCCATATACAGCACCCACTGTAGCAGGAAGGCCACTACTGCGCCCAGCACACCCAACAGCAGGCCCTCAAACACGAAGGGCCAGCGGATGAAGCCGTTGGTGGCGCCCACCATCTTCATAATGGCGATCTCCTCACGGCGATCGAAGGTGGTCAGCTTGATGGTGTTGGAAATGATAAACAGCGACACGACCAGCAGCACCGCCACCAGTGCCACGGAGATCAGACTGGCCACATTCCGCAGCGTAATGAAACCGTTGGACACCGCCTCGTCGCCGCGCACCTTGGCAATGCCGTCCACATTCTCCACCGCCGCCTTCGTCTCCTGCATCAGGGACGGATCTTCCAGATGGATCACATAGCGGTGGCGGAACACATCGGCGCTGAGGTCTGCATAGAGGTCGTCCTCATCGTATTTTTCCACATAATTGTCGCGGGCTTCCTCGCGGGAGACGAAGATGCACTCGGAGACATTGTCGACCTTCTCCAGATTTTCCTGCAGTGCCTGCGCGTGAGAATCCCGCAGCGTATCGTCCACGAAGGCCACCAGCGCATTCTCGCGCTGCAGCTCGGCCAGGTTTTCGTTGACATTGAAGGCGATCAGGGCAAATGTGCCCATAATCAGGAGACAGGCCACCGTCACACCGATGGCGGCGAAGGACATAAATCCGTGGGAGAACATATTCCGCGCACCCTCACGGATGAAATAACCGAAATTATGCTTCATCGACGCACCTCCTCATAGCGGCCTGTGGCGTCGCCCACCACCTGACCGTCCTGCAGGTAGATCACGCGCTTTTTAAAGTGGTTCACCAGACCGCGCTCATGGGTCACCACAATGACTGTGGTGCCGAGGGCATTGATGCGCTCAAGAAGGGTCATGATCTCCAGAGACTTGGCCGGGTCCAGGTTGCCGGTGGGCTCGTCGGCCACGATGGTGCTGGGATTGTTCACCAGCGCACGGGCCACCGCTACACGCTGCTGCTCACCGCCGGAGAGCTCGTCGGGGAGGCTGCTCTCCTTACCGCGCAGACCCACCAGCTCCAGCACATAGGGGATCCGGCTGCGGATCTCGCGGGGCGAGGCGCCCACGGCGCGCATAGCCAGCGCCAGATTCTCATACACGGTCTTGCTGCCGATGAGGCGGAAATCCTGAAAGATCACGCCGATAGTGCGGCGCATCAAGGGGATCTGTCGCTCGGAAATACGGCTCATGGAGAATCCGTTGACCATCACCCGTCCGCCGGTGGGCACGATCTCGCCCGTCAGCATCTTGATCAGGGTGGACTTTCCGGAACCGGAGGGGCCCACCAGAAACACGAACTCACCGTCGTCTATCTGAAAGGAGATGCCGCGCACCGCCTTAGTACCGTTTTCGTAGGTTTTTTCCGCTTCTTTCATTCGAATCATAGCGCACCTCGAAGTTTCATAAAATGCAACATATTGTGGTTAAAAAAGCACACACATAGCATTATATATGAATTTACGGCAAATGGCAACACAAATTGCGGCTTTTTTTCATCCTTTTCCTTCCAAGCAATACTTTGACGCACCAGCAGAGGAAAAGGTTCCCAAAACAAAAAAGTGACCGACTTTTGTCGGTCACTTCGATCTATATCGTATGTATTTACGCCTCGATGCCGCGGCTGGTCAGATACTTCTTGACCATCAGGGCTACCTTGAAGGTGATGGCATCGTCGAACTCACGCAGGTCGAGACCGGTGAGCTTCTTGATCTTCTCCAGACGGTACACCAGCGTGTTGCGGTGGACGAACAGCTTGCGGGCGGTCTCGGAGACGTTGAGGTTGTTCTCGAAGAACTTGTAGATAGTAAACAGGGTCTCCTGATCCAGTGCATCGATGGGGTTCTTCTTAAAGACCTCCTGCAGGAACATCTCGCACAGGGTGGTGGGCAGCTGATAGATCAGGCGGCCGATACCGAGATTCTCATAGTTGATGACATAGCGCTCGGTGTCAAAGACCTTACCCACCTCGATGGCGATCTGGGCTTCCTTATAGGCCTTGGCCAGCTCACGCAGGTGCTGGGCCATGGTGCCGATACCCACGAACACGGTGCTCTCGCCGTCGATACGCAGCGCCTCTTCAATGCGCTGTGCCACGCGATCCAGCTCCTGTGCGCCGGCAGTCTTGTCCATCTGATGAATAAGGGCCACATCCTGCTCACCCACGCTCAGCACGAAATCGTTCTGGCGGTCGGGGAACAGATTCTGGATCTGCTCCATGGGAGCGGTCTCCATGCGCTCGTCGATGCCGCGGATGACGAACACGCCGCGGTTCACCTCGGCAGCCACATGCAGCTCCTTGGCGCGCATATAAATGTCGGAGACGAGGATATTATCGGAGATGATGTTCTTAATGAAGGAGCCCTTGTCGTGCTTCTCCTCATAGTAGCTCTTGGCGGAGTTCAGCGCAACGGCGGCCATGGAGCACACCGTACGGCCCACGCCGTCGTCACCGTTGGCAAAAACGGCATAGTCAAAATGGTTACCCCAGGAAGGCAGCGCCTTGAAGGTCTTGCCCTCCAGCGTCACGCACTCGCCCTCGGCTGCCATAATGGCATCCAGGTACTTATCCCACTTCTTGCCGATACCGGTCAGCTCGCTGCAGGCAACCACGGTGCCCTCGGAGTCAATGACGCCGATGGTGCGGTCGGTGGTGTCCTTAAACTGCAGCACCACATTCTGAAAAATTCTACCGGACATGACGAGTTCCTCCCCATCCCACAAAAAATCGCCGAATCTATTTGTGCAATTTGTCTTGTGCAATCTGTTTAATACTGTCCTCTATTATATCGTCATAATCACGGATTTGCAAGCATTTTTTTATCTTTCACACAAAAAATAACGGAATTATTTTACTCCTTTGTCATACAGGTCAATCCGCACACTTCCTTGAGTGCCAAAATTTCTTCATTTTCCAACAAACGCCACTGCCCCGGTGACAAACGCTCGTCAAGCTGCAGCGGCCCCATGGACAGTCGCTTGAGATAGGTGACGGGTTTTCCCCGGGAGGCCAGCATCCGCTTGACCTGATGGAATTTGCCCTCCTGCACCGTGACACGGCATTCTCCCTCGCCCATCAGCGTCAGCTGCGCCGGCAGGCAGGTGAAGTCGCTGAGGGTAATCCCCGCGGCAAAGGCATCACAGTCGGATGCATCGGGGGTGCCCTCCACACGGGCGTAGTAGACCTTATCCGCATGGTACTTGGGCGAGAGCAGCCGATGGGTCAGCTCTCCGTCGTTGCTCAGCAGCAGCAAGCCCTCGGTATCCTTGTCCAGCCGACCCACGGGGGCCAGCCCCCGCTTGCGGTAGGCTTCGGGCAGCAGATCCAGCACCGTCTCCTGCCGCGGATCCTCTGTGGCAGAGAGGACGCCGGCGGGCTTGTGGAGCAGTACATAGAGAAAGCGGCTGTACTGCAGTGCCGCACCGTCCACTGTGATGACGGCGTTTTCCTCATCGATTTTCATCTCTGCCGAGGATGCCGTTACGCCGTCCACCTTCACGCGGCCCTGACGCACCAGCGTCTTGACCTCGCGGCGGGAGGCCACACCGCAGGCGGCAATGATCTTATCCAGTCGTTCCATGTCCCTCGCCCCTTTCTTTTTCCCGATTATAGCATACTTTTCCTCCCTTTGGAATACAGATGCACTAAAGGAGTTGAGGAAAGATGAAAATCTATCACATTACCCGGCGGCGCTTGCGGTGGATGGGTGTGCTGGCAGCGGTCATACTGTTGACAGTTCCCGTTCTGGTGGGCTGCTTCAGCAAAGACGCCAATGAGGAGGCCATCCTGCTGCCCACAGCACGGGAGCAGGTGGAATTTCTCACCTCGCTGGGTTGGCAGGTGGAGGCCGAGCCGTTGGAAACGCTGGACATGACGCTGCCCGACAGCTGGGATGAGGAGTGGGAGGCCTACGGGAAAATGCAGGCGCAGCAGGGATTGCCCTTCGCCGATTTCGCCGGTGCTACGGTGCGCCGTGTCACTTACACCGTCACCAACTATCCACACATTGCCGACGGGGTGCAGGCCAACCTCTATCTCGTCGGTGAGCAGCTGATCGGCGGCGACATCATCTTTATGGGACAGGGCGGGTTCCAGACGGATCTGCGGTATCCCAAGGAGAAGTGAACAAAAAAAGAGACCGCAAAAGCGGTCTCTTTTTTATCGTATAAGAGTTAGATTACTCCTCGATCTCGATAACGACGCCGGAACCCACGGTACGGCCACCCTCACGGATAGCGAAACGCAGACCCTTCTCGATAGCGATGGGGGTGATCAGCTCGACCTTCATGTCGACGTTGTCGCCGGGCATGCACATCTCAGTGCCCTCGGGCAGGGTGATGACGCCGGTAACGTCGGTGGTACGGAAGTAGAACTGAGGACGATAGTTGTTGAAGAAGGGGGTGTGACGGCCGCCCTCATCCTTGGTCAGAACGT
>JAFYVA010000055.1 GCA_017549325.1 Oscillospiraceae bacterium | reverse complement strand
CTTGGAGGGTTCGAATCCGTCAATTTCAGACAGAAGCTGATTCAAAGTCTGCTCCTGCTCGGAATTGCTGCCCATCCGGGCATCCCGGGCCCGGCCAACGGCATCGATCTCGTCGATGAAAATGATACAGGGGGCAACCTTGGCAGCCTCCTTGAACAGGTCACGGACACGGCTGGCGCCCACGCCCACGAACATCTCCACGAAATCGGAGCCGGAGATGGAGAAGAAGGGCACGCCCGCCTCACCGGCCACAGCCTTGGCCAGCAGCGTCTTACCGGTACCGGGAGAGCCCACCAGCAGCGCACCCTTGGGGAGCTTGGCACCGATGGCGGTGTACTTTCCGGGATTGTGGAGGAAGTCGATGATCTCCTCGAGGCTCTCCTTGGCCTCGTCCTGTCCGGCCACATCCTTGAAGGTGACGCCGGTGGATTTCTCCATGTAGACCTTGGCGTTGGACTTACCCACATTGCCGATGCCGCCCATACCGCCGCCACTGCGGCTGAGGAAGCGCATCAGGAGCATGAACATACCCACCATCAGCACCGTGGGCAGGATGAAGTTCACCATGAACTCCATGACAGGACTCATCTTGGCCTTATAATAGCCGGAGTAGTCCACATTCTTCTCCTCCAGCAGGGGCAGGAGGGACTCATCATAGAGCTCAGCGGTGTACAAAAGCACCTTGGACTCCTCGCTGTGGGTAAACTTCTCACCCTCCTCGTCGGTATAGACATAGCCGTCAACGGGGGTGATGTACAGCGTATCCTCCTTGAAGAGTACCTCCTCCACCTTGCCCGCCTCCACCAGATCAATGAACTGGCTGTAGCGCACCTCGTGGGAGGAGGCGCTGTTGGCAGCGTTGCCGGAATAGGCAGACATATAGTTCAAAACCACCGTCAGCACCACGGCCCACGCCACAAGGGTGAGGATCCCCTTCATGCGGGGGTTGTTCTTGTTATGATTTTTGTTGTTTTTGTTGTTATGTCCGGACATAGCGTCCTCCTTGATATATCGTTCGCCGCTCAGTATAGCATAGTTTTTCGTTTATCACAAGCCGCTATCCCCATTTGACGCTGTAAAATTTCTATGAATGAACCCTTTATCTTATAAAAAACTTATGGTATACTGGATGCTGAATTGATATGCAATACCATAAGTGAGGTACACAGTATGAAAGAGCAGAACAACGAAGTGAAGGCCAAGAGCTTTCTGGAAGCCGAGGCCGACGGCATTATCGAGGGCCGCAACGCGGTGATCGAGGCGCTGCGCGCCGGTGCTGCCATCGACAAAATCTATCTTGCCAAGGGTGAAACGGACAAGACCCTGGGTCACATCGCCTCCAAGGCCCGCGCCGCCGGTATCGTGGTGGTGGAGGCCGACCGCCGCAAGCTGGACAATATGTCCCGCACCCACTCCCATCAGGGTGTCATCGCTCTGGCCGCCATCCGCGAGTACGCCACGGTGGAGGATATCCTCGCCGCTGCAGCCGATAAGGGTGAGGCCCCTCTGCTGGTGATCTGCGATGAGATCTCCGACCCCCACAATCTGGGCGCGATCATCCGTACCGCCGAGTGTGCCGGTGCCCACGGCATCATCATCCCCAAGCGCCGCAGCGCAGGTCTGACCGCCATCGTGGCCAAGACCTCTGCCGGTGCCGTCAGCTACCTGCCCGTGGCACGCGTGGCCAATCTCTCTGCCACCATCAAGGACCTGAAGAAGCAGGGCGTGTGGATCTTCGGCACCGCCGCCGACGCCTCCACCAACCTCTATGACGCCGACCTCAAGTCTGCCGCCGCCATCGTCATCGGCTCTGAGGGCGACGGCATGAGCCGCCTTGTGTCCGAAAACTGCGACTTCCTCGTCTCCATCCCCATGAAGGGCCGCATCTCCTCCCTCAACGCCTCCGCC
Organism: Oscillospiraceae bacterium; assembly: GCA_017549325.1. Next base: position 40,624 of record JAFYVA010000055.1, on the reverse strand, counting down.
GCCGCCTCTGTCCTGCTGTACGAGGCTGTGCGCCAGAGAGGTTGAGCGGGTGCCCCGCTACGAGGACAACCAAATATACTCGCTGGAGGACATTCTCGCTGAATTCGGCTCCGGCGGGGCGCAGCCTGCCAAAAAAGCAGATGCCCCGCCTGTAATTGAGCCCGCCTCTCCCCCCGTGACGCCACCTGCGAAAGAGACGGCGGAGCCTCCTGCTCCGCCGCCGAAACTGACGGAGGATCCGCCGGATCGGATATCTCTCAAAGATGTGATGCACGATACGGTCGCCGCCGTCATGGCCGAACACGAGGATGGCCTGCTGGCCGAACCCCCCACGTTCCGCGAGCGCATTTCTGCGCTGCTGGTAAAGAAGGAGCGGCGCGTACAGCAGGATACCGAGCAGCTCTGGCTCACCGAGCCGCTGCCCCGGCCGGAGGAGCCCCCGGAGCCGGAGCCGGACAGAGACGACGCCCTGCGCATCGAAAAGCGCACCGCCATCCGTCTGCGCCGCGCCGCGTGGTGGTCGCTGCTGCCGACACTGCTGCTGGCTGCCCTTTCCGTTGTGGAAAAGCTGGGATATTCGGCAGACTACTTCACGCTCCTCACCTTCCTGCGGGGCTGCCTCTACGGTGGCCTGCTGCTGATCGCCGCGCTCATCGCAATCCCCGCATGGCGCTTCGGCATCGAACAGCTTCGCCGGCGCCGCTTCTGCTATGAACTGGGCGCACTGCTGCTGACAGCGGTCACACTGGGTGCCTGCGTCTGCGATATCTTCGCCGTTGATGCTGTTGCGCCGCTGGCCGCACCCGCATCGGCACTGCTGAGCGCCTCCCTGTGGGGCCGCTTTCTCCACAGCCGCGCACGGCGGGACGCTTTCCGCCTTGTGGCGCTGGGCGATGTGCCGGAGACGGTGGTCTCCCCCACCGATGCCGGTGTGTGCCGTCAAAAGGGTGTCATCGAGGGCTTTTTCCGTCTGTGGGACGTGCCCGACACCGCCTCGTCAGTGCAGAATTATCTCCTGCCCCTGCTTCTCAGTGCCGCCACAGTGCTTGCCGCCGTGGTCTGCCTGTCGGCAGATTCTATGGACCGCTTTTTGTGGGTCTGGTCGGCACACCTGTGTACCGCCCTGCCCGTCTCCTTCCCCCTGTGCGCCGCATTGCCCATGAGCCTTCTGCAGCACCGATTGGGTCGCTGCGGCAGTGCATTGGCCGGCTTCTCCGGGGCGAAGGCCATCGCCTCACGCCGCCGCCTGTTGGTGACGGAGGACGACCTCTTCCCCGCCGGCGCCGTGGCCTTCAACGGCTACAAGCTCTACGGCGAAGAGCGTCTGCGGATGATGTCCTACGCCGCATCCATGGCCGAGGCCGCACAAAGTCCTCTCTCCCCGCTGTTCCGCCAGCAGCTCAATGCCGAGGGCGGCTACATGACACGGGTGGACGATCTGCACTTCTTGGAGGAGGGCGGCATCATCGGCACCATCCACGGCGAAACGGTGGCTATGGGCAGCGCCTACTTCATGCGTAAGCAGAAGATTTCCCTGCCCGCAGATCTGAAGCTGCAAACGGGCGTCTTTCTGGCAGTGGACGGCGTTCTGTGCGCCATCTTCGTCATCAAATACCGCCCCTCCCGCAATGCCGAGTGGGCCCTGCGTGCACTGCGCCGCAATCGCATCCGCCCCGTACTGGCGGTACGCAGCTCCAATGTGACCCCGGGTCTTATCAAGCGGAAGTTCAACGTGGATTGCCGCTGCGTCTACCCCACCGTCTCGGCGCGGCTGGCGCTGTCCGACCTGAGCCATCAGAAGGGTGAGAAACCCTACGCCGCCCTGTACCGTCAGGGTATGCTGCCGCTGACAGAGACCGTCATCGGTGCCCGCCGCCTCTGCGCCGCAGTGCGCCGCGGTACGGTGCTGAGTTTGATCGCCGCAGCGCTGGGTCTGTTCCTCGCCTATTACCTCACTTCCGCAGGACGGTTTGGTGCGCTGGAGCCGCTGTATATGCTGGCATTCCTGCTGGTTTGGCTTCTGCCTACGCTGTTGCTGGGCGGTTTGGCGAAGTACTTCTGATTCCCAATGTTGTTTTCGCCGAAAACAGGTTGCATTTCTTGTAGAAATTGCCGAAACATCCCTTTCTTTGACAAGAAATCTTTTTAAATTGGAAAAAAGACAGTTGCCAGACGCAAATAAATACGCTATACTTTACAATGTTGAGCATTCGGCACGGGCCAGATGTTCCGTGCCTGATACAATTTGAAGGGAGAACACAACACTATGACTGCTAACGAGATTCGCAATATTGCACTGCTGGGTCACGGCGGCTCCGGTAAGACCTCTCTTGCCGAGCAGATGCTCTTTATGACCAAGGGCAGCGATCGTCTGGGCCGCACCGCTGACGGCAACACCGTCTGCGACTACGATGCCGAAGAGATCAAGCGCCAGATTTCTATCTCTCTGGCCTTTGCCCCCGTTATGTATAAGAACACCAAGATCAATGTCATGGACGCCCCCGGCAACTTCGACTTCGCCGGCGAGGCTCTGTGCGCTGTCCGCGCCGCCGAGTGCGCCGTGCTGGTTGGTGCCGCCAAGGACGGTCTGTCCGTTGGTATGGAGCGTAACTGGAAGATGCTGGGCAAGAAGCCCCGCATGATCTTCATCAACCGCACCGAGGAAGACAACAGCGATTACGCCGCCTGCCTGGAGGCTCTGCGCGGCAAGTTCGGCCAGGCCATCGCCCCCATCGTGGTTCCCGTCATCAACGGCAACAAGGCTGTGACCGCTATCGTTGACCTGCTGCACAACAAGGCCTACGAGGTCAAGGGCGGCAAGGTGGCCGAGTGCGCCATCCCCGCTGATCTGGCCGACGAGGTGGAGTCCCTCCGCGCTGAGCTGATGGAGACCGCCGCCGGCGCCGACGAGGAGCTGATGGAGAAGTTCTTCGACACCATGGAGCTGTCCGCTGCCGATATGGCCAAGGGCCTGAAGATCGGCGTCCGCGAGGGCAGCATCTGCCCCGTCATGTGCGGTAGCGCCGTCACCGGTCTGGGCGTGGATATGCTGATGCAGACCATCGTTGACCTGTGCCCCGTGGCTACCGATATGCCCGCTGAGGCCGCTACCGACGACGACGGCAACGCTGTCGAGGTCGCCTTCGATGCCAACGGTACCACCGCCGCCATCGTCTTCAAGACCATCTCCGACCAGTATGGTAAGTTCTCCATGATCAAGGTCATCCGCGGTAAGGTCACCGGCGATATGGCTCTGTACAACACCACCACCGGCAACACCGAGAAGCTGGGCCGTCTGTATGCCATCAAGGGCAAGAAGACCGAGGAAGTCAAGGAGATCTGCTGCGGTGATATCGCCGCCATCGGTAAGATGGACAAGGTCAAGACCGGCGATACTCTGTGCGAGCCCAAGCATGTTGTGAAGCTGGCTGCTATCGAGTATCCCCAGCCCTGCTACGAGCGCGCCATCTCCCCCAAGGTCAAGCAGGAGATCGAGAAGATGGGTACCGGCCTGAACAAGCTGAACGAAGAGGATCCCACCTTCCACGTTGTCAACAACGCCGAGACTCACCAGACCGTCATCTCCGGCGCTGGCGACATCCAGATCGATGTTCTGTGCGCTAAGCTGAAGTCCCGCTTCGGCGTGGATACCGAGCTGGCCACTCCCCGCGTTCCCTATCGTGAGAAGATCCGCAGCCGCGTTGAGAAGCGTGGTCGTTATAAGAAGCAGACCGGTGGTTCCGGCCAGTTCGGTGACGTCGTCATCGTCTTCGAGCCCCAGAGCGAGCAGGAAGATATGATCTTCGAAGAGGCCGTCTTCGGCGGCTCCGTGCCCAAGAACTACTTCCCCGCCGTTGAGAAGGGTCTGCGCAAGTGCTGCCTGACCGGTGTTCTGGCCGGCTATCCCGTGGTGTTCCTGAAGGCCACTCTGACCGACGGTTCTTACCACCCCGTTGACTCCTCCGATATCGCCTTCCAGCTGGCTGCGGGCCTTGCCTTCAAGGATGCTCTGCCCGAGGCCAAGCCCGTGCTGATGGAGCCCATCGGCGAGCTGAAGGTCACCGTGCCCGACAACTTCGTGGGCGATGTCATGGGCGATCTGAACAAGCGTCGCGGCCGCGTCATGGGTATGAACCCCACCGGCGACGGCGAGACCGTGCTGGAGGCCGAGGTTCCCATGGCCGAGATGACTTCTTACGCCATCGACCTGCGCTCCATGACCCAGTCCCGCGGTCAGTTCACCTTTGCCTTCATCCGCTATGAGGACTGCCCCGCAGCCGCTCAGGAGAAGGCTATCGCTGAGGCCAAGGCCATGGCCGAGGCTGAGTAAGATATATTTCTTACCCAAACACTATATAATAAAAGCAGTCACCCTTGCGGGTGGCTGCTTTTTTACCTCTCCTCCCCCGGAAAAATTTTTTGAAAAAAATTCGAAAATAATACTTGACATATGCAGTCCAGTATGGTACTATACAAATGCAAACGATAATCATTATCATTAAGAACGGAGGCGAGAATGGAAAAGACGAGATACAGCCCCAAGCGAGAGGCCATTCTCTCCTGCATCCGCTCCACCGACTCTCACCCCTCTGCCGAGTGGGTCTACGGTATGCTCAAGCCACAGATCCCCGATCTGTCACTGGCGACGGTGTACCGGAATCTGGCAAAGTTTCGTCAGGACGGTGTGATCCGGGTCATCGGAAACGTAGACGGTCACGAGCGCTACGATGGTGATCGATCGCCACATGCGCACTTCATCTGCCGCCAGTGCGGTAAGGTGGCCGACCTCCCCGAGGTAGAGGTAGCTGCACCGGAAATGGCGCAGGTGGGCCGGAGTGAAAACTGCAGCGTCACATTCTACGGCTGCTGCAACGAGTGTCTGGCAAGCACAGCACAAAACTAAGTTAACATTGCTTCCCTAACGGGAGGCGGAAAATAAGAAAACAACAAAAATTTTTAAAATCATGGAGGAAATTATTATGAAGAAGTGGGTCTGCCCTGTTTGCGGTTATGTTCATGAAGGTGAAGTTGCTCCTTCCGAGTGCCCCGTTTGCCACGTTGCCGGCGAGAAGTTCTTTGAGCAGGCTGCCGAGCGCACCTGGGCTGCCGAGCACGTTGTCGGCGTAGGTAAGGTTTTCGGCGAGGATGTCCCCGCTGAGGTCCGCGAGCAGATCATCTGCGATCTGCGTGCCAACTTCGAGGGCGAGTGCTCCGAGGTCGGTATGTATCTGGCTATGTCCCGTGTGGCACACCGTGAGGGTTATCCCGAGATCGGTCTGTACTGGGAGAAGGCCGCTCTGGAAGAGGCTGAGCACGCTGCCAAGTTCGCCGAGCTGCTGGGCGAGGTGGTGACCGCTTCCACCAAGAAGAATCTGGAGATGCGTGTTGACGCCGAGAACGGCGCCACCCTGGGTAAGTTCGAGCTGGCCAAGCTGGCTAAGCAGTGGAATCTGGATGCCATCCACGATACCGTCCACGAGATGGCTCGCGACGAAGCCCGTCACGGCAAGGCTTTCGAGGGTCTGCTGGAGCGTTACTTCGGCTAAGCGAATAGGAACATCAACACAGCAGCGCTTCGGCGCTGCTGTGTACTTTTTTGGAAACTTTTTCCTTGAATTTGTCTGCGCTGAGGTATATAATGGCGTGGATCGCACAAGGAGGAGTTTTTTCTTATGAATACATTGGAAGCCATTCACGGACGCCGCAGCATCCGCAAATTCAAAGCAGAAAAGGTCGATCGCGCAACCATCGAGAAGATCGTCGCCGCAGCCGCCTATGCCCCCTCCTGGAAGAACACGCAGGTGACCCGCTACCACGTGTTTGACAACCAGGAGATCAAGTCCACCATTGCCAACAAGTTCACTCTGGGCTTTTCCTACAACACCGGCACCATCGAAGCCGCACCGCAGGTGGTGGCCATCACCGCGGTGAAGGGCAGAAGCGGCATGGAGCGTGACGGCACCTGCACCACCAACAAGGGTGATGCCTGGCTGATGTTCGATGCCGGCGTGGCGACCCAGACCTTCTGTCTGGCCGCATACGAGTACGGCGTGGGCTCTGTGATCATGGGCATTTTCGATGCCGAGAAAGTGGCCGAGCTGCTGCACATCCCCGAGAATGAGGTGGTGGTGGCACTGGTTTCCATCGGTTATCCCGACGAGAGCCCCGCAGCACCCAAAAGAAAGTCTGTCGAGGACTTGCTGACCTTTTGTGAATAAGGATTGAAAATAAAACCAGCTGCCCGTCGGGCAGCTGGTTTTTGGTTGTTACAGCCCCAAAAGCTGCTTTTTCTTTGCGTCAAATTCTTCTTATTTCACAAAGATGTGCATCTCCGGATTGTCGTAGTCGGTATTTCCGCAGCAATCAACAAGCAAATACATATCAGTTTTTCCGGTTTCAATTACTCCTTCGAACGAAACAGTATCTCCAACATAAATATTATCAAATGTTTCTTGGCGAGTTAATAATATGGTTTTATTATCAATTTCAACTGTGGTATATTTAAACTTCTTTTCCGTTCTGCTACCGTCAGCATTCGTAGTCACCGTTGATTGCGTAGTATAAAACGGATCATCTCCGGCAGAAATATCTGTAACTTTTCCAGTGCCTTTAATCGTTGCTCCTTCATAGTTTGCCCACTGCCGACCATCCGTGTCGTGGACCTTTATCAGTTGCGTTGCGCTTAATGAGGCTGTAGTTCCGTCCTTGGCATATATCGTATATTTGCTGCCACCACCTCCACACGCGCAGAGCGACAAAGCCATCACAAGCACCAAAGCCAATGCAATAAATCGTTTCATTTTCCCTCTCCCTTTCTAATTGTTTATATTAATCGATATTGCTTAATAGCGATATACACCTATTTTAAAATGATATTCAAATTAACTGCTTTGAGTTGTGCCTGCTATGCAGTTACATCTTTTCAACTTTTTCACGGATAACTTGAACATTATTCAAAAACTGAATAATGAGCATATTAACAACAAGCAGTGCAAAAGCGGCAAAGACTCCGCACACTAACAAAAGAAGGCCATCAACGAAAATAGAGCTAGTTATCCAGAACCAATCGCACCACCCTAATATGCACAAGACTACCGCAGCCACGATACATATCCAAAACATCACCTTTGTGTATCCCTTGAAAATTTTAATCCACTGGTTGCTATTCTCATTAAACATATTTTCTCGTTTCATTTTTCTCTCCTTTTCTACTTGTTTTCTGTATTAACCGATATTGGTTAATAGCAATATATACCTATTTTGGTTAATATGCAAGTAGAAAGTGAGGTGGGGCAGATGATTTCTTACGATAATTTGTGGAATGTGATGAAGGAGAAGGGAATTTCGCAATATACTCTCATTAAGAAGCATCACATCAGCCCCGCGCAAATCACCCGCTTGAAACGCAATGAAAGCGTAAGCACCAACACTATCGACACCTTCTGCCGCATTTTGGAGTGTGAGGTTGGCGACATTATGAAATATACAAAAGACAAAAAACGAGAAGAAACCTAAAAGGACGAAGCCGCGTGGAGCAGCTCCGTCCTTTTTTGATTTACTTTTTAAAAACTCACGACTTCCTCTTTGGGCTTGTCCGTTTTGTGGATGTCCGTCACATAGAGGACGGGGCCTTCGCCCTGATAGGCGTCGCAGCTCTCCACCTTTACCGTGGCGGTGATCTCCACCCACTCGCGGTCCTTGAACTTCTCCAAACCCTCGCCGCGGCAGACCAGAGCCAAAAACTGCATATCGTCCTCGCAGCAGACCATGGCAAAGCGGCCGGGGCAGTGGACGCCCTTGAACTTCTTGGAGTGGCACATGATGGCCTTGTACTTCACGGTGATGCCGTCATAGCGGCGGGTGTTGTCCATCAGGTCCACATACCACACGCCGTAGTCATCCTCCGGCACATCCAGGTGTCCCGAGGACAGGTCGAAGGGCATCATGTCGGGGGTCACATACTCCTCGCTGGTGCCGTCGGCGTTCTCCAGATAGATGTCGGCGCGGCGGTTCACCATACGGACATTGCGGGAGCGCAGCATGGCGCGGAGTTCTTCATTGCAGCGGTTGAAGATGAGGAGATCGGCGTTCATCAGCTTCTCCATCATCAGCTGACCCATATTCTTGACATACATTTCAAAGGTGGTGGCATCCACCAGCACCATGATCTGATACAGGATCCAGTTGGCAGGGAGACCTTCGCGGTACAGAGGCTCGATGGCCCACATACCGTTGTACTCAATGATGACCTGCTTGGGCTTGTACTGCTTCTCCAGTTTCTTCAGGAACTCAGGAGTCAGCTCCTCCATGTCCTCCACCTTGCAGGTGAACACGTTGTCCAGCACGGCGCGGTCATAGTCGTTCTCGCCCTCTTCGCAGACGATCAGCAGCGTGCGATCCTCGCGGGCAAAGCCGTCGGCAAGGATGCCGCGGATAAATTCGGTCTTACCGGCATCGAGAAAACCGGCAATGAGATAAACAGGAATATCCATCGTGCACACTCCTTACAGGGCAAACAGCTGCGCGAGCTTGTCTTCCTTCAGCTGGGCGCCGATGACGCAGAGGCGGCCGGTATAGTCGGCACCGCCGAAGCGCACCTCGGACTCCTCGGGCACATAGTCGAAGTGCAGCCACTTGCCGCCCTCGGCGGGGACGATGCCCTTGGCGCGCAGCACCGTACCGTACTCACCGCTGTCGAGCGCGGAGAGGATGGTCTGGAGCTGCTTCTCGGTATAGGTCTTTACCGTCTCCACGCCCCAGGAGGAGAATACCTCGTCGGCGTGATGATGGTGATGATCGTGGTCATGGCAGCAGCAGTGGGGATCGTCACACTCGTGATCGTGTTCATGATGATGGTGATGATGCTCGTGCTCGTGGCAGTCGCAGTGCTCATCATGGTCACGGTGATGATGGTGCTCGTGATGATCGTGCTCATGGTCGTGGCAGCAGCAATGGGGATCGTCGCACTCATGATCGTGGTCGTGATTGTGGTGATGCTCATGCATCTGCTCCATCATCTCCTCGGCCAGAGACACCTTCTCCATGGCGGCCAGAATCGTCTGGCCGGAGATCTCGTCCCAGGGGGTGGTGATAATGGCGGCCTCGCCGTTCTTCTCACGGAGCTGTGCCACAGCAGACTCCAGCTTCTCCTGCGTCAGCTTCTGGGTGCGGGAGAGAATGATGGTGCCGGCAGATTCGATCTGGTCGTTGTAGAACTCACCGAAGTTCTTCATGTAGATCTTCACCTTGGCGCCGTCAGCCACGGTGGTGTAGCTGTTGAGGCACATATCTCCATCTTCAGCCGCGGTCTTTTCCACAGCGGCGATGACATCGCTGAGCTTACCCACGCCGGAGGGCTCAATGAGGATGCGGTCAGGGGTGAACTGTGCCTTCACATCCTTCAGTGCGGTGGCAAAATCGCCCACCAGAGAGCAGCAGATGCAACCGGAGGACATCTCAGAGACCTGCACGCCGCTGTCTTTGAGGAAGCCGCCGTCGATGCTGATCTCGCCGAACTCGTTCTCAATGAGCACCAGTTTCTCACCGTGGAAGGCCTCACCCAGCAGCTTCTTGATCAAGGTGGTCTTACCCGCACCAAGGAAGCCGGAAATAATATCAATCTTCGTCATAATACACCCTTCTTTTCCATCGCGCCTGCAACAGCGCGGAATATATCATTATTATCATAAACTTTTTTTGCAAAAAAGCAAGACTCTTAGGGCAAACTCATAGTTGCCAAGACGAAACTTTTGGTGTAGAATAGGAAAAGAGTCCTCCGCAGACGGCTGCGGAACCGGTCTCGCGCAATGGATGCCCACGAATCATGTCAGGCGGGGAACCGAGCAGCATTAAGAGGGATCACCATGTGCCGCGAGGGTGCCGGTTCTGTAGCCGTCTGGGGAGGACTTAGTCTATCTGTTACCATGCAGGGAGGTTGCCCATGTATCAGGCCTTGTACCGCAAATGGCGTCCCCGCACCTTTGACGAGGTGGTGGGACAGGCCCATATCACCGATACCCTCCGCCGCCAGGTGGCGACGGGGCACACCTCCCATGCCTATCTCTTCACCGGCACCCGCGGCACCGGCAAGACCACCTGCGCCCGCATTCTGGCCAAGGCCGTCAACTGCGAGAGCCCCATCGACGGCGCACCCTGCTGTCAGTGTGAGGCCTGCCGCGCCATCGACAGCGGCACGGCACTGGATGTGACGGAACTGGACGCCGCCTCCAACAGCGGCGTGGACTATGTCCGTGCGCTGCGGGAAGAAGCCATCTATACCCCCGCCGTACTGCGTAAGCGTGTGTACATCATCGACGAGGTACACATGCTGACCCGCGAGGCCTTCAACGCCTTGCTGAAAATTCTCGAAGAACCGCCGGAGCACCTGCTGTTCATTCTGGCCACCACCGAGCTGCACAAGGTGCCCGCCACCATTCTCTCCCGCTGCCAGCGCTTTGCCTTCAAGCGTATCCTGCCCCGCGATATGGAGCGCCAGCTGATGGCCATTGCCAAGAGCGAGGGCATCAACCTGACCGGCGACGGAGCCGAGCTCCTCTCCCGCATGGCAAACGGCGCACTGCGCGATGCCCTGTCCCTTCTTGACCAGTGCCGCGCCGCAGGAGAAACGGTCGACAGCGCCGCCGTGCTGCAGGTGTTGGGTCTGGCCGGCAGCGTGCAGACGGTGCAGCTGATGCGCTGCGCACTGGAACGCCGCGCTGCCGATGCACTGGCCCTGTTTGATAAGCTCTACCGCGATGGAAAGGATGTGGCCGCCCTGCTGGGTGAGCTCAGTGACCTGGGCCGCGAACTGACCATGATGAAGGCCGCACCCGACGGTGCTCGCGCCCTGCTGACGGGTCTGTACGATACCAAAACGTTGCTGGAACTTACGGCAGATACCCCTATCGAGCGCTTTCTCTTTATGACCGAGACGCTGCAGCGCTGCTGCGCCACACTGGGCGATAGCACTCGCCCCCGCACCGATGCTGAGCTGTGCCTGCTGCGGCTGTGCAACGAGAGCCTCTGCGGTGATCTGGCCGCATTGAACGCCCGCGTGGCATCGTTGGAAGAGGGCGGCGTCACCGTCAAGACGGTGGTCTCCGCACCCGCTTCCGCACCGAAAGCGACACCTGCCCCCGTTGTGCCCGAGATCCCCATCGAGACGCGATACGAAGAGCCTCCCATGCCGGAGGAATACGGCGAGCGCGTCTTTGATGTCCCCGACGAGCCCGCACCTGCACCTCAGCCCAAGGCTAAGGCCGCACCCGCACCCAAGGCGGCACCCGCCGCATCTTCGGGCGGCGACAGCGGTGTATGGGGCCGTTTGATCGACCAGTATAAGGGTCGTTTGAGCGTCAGCCTCCGCGTGTTCCTCAACATGGCCGGCGGCGTACTGGAGGGCGACGTGTTGAAGGTGCTGTGCCAGAACGACTTTGTAAAATCCTCGCTGGACAAGCCGGAGGTCATCTCCGTCCTGCAGGAGGTCACCGCCGGCGAGGTGGGTCACGATGTCCGCGTCATCTTCGCCGTGGGCGATGTGCCCAAGCAGGAGAAAAAGACCTCCCGCCCCGCGCCTGCACCCCAGCCCAAAGCCGAGGCGTCGCCCACCGAGACACCTCCGTGGGAAGTGCCCGCTGCCCCTCCCGCCGACGCACTGGAGGAATTGATGGCGAAGGGAAAAACGCTGGAAAGTTTTAAGATCAAATAAATTTACACATAAGGAGAACGAAACAATGGCAAAAGGTTATAGCGCAAGAGGCGGCTTCAGCGGCTCTCAGGGTCAGATGATGCGCCAGCAGCAGATGCAGCAGAAGATCATGCAGATGCAGCAGCAGATGGCCAAGGCACAGGAGGATGTGGAGAACACCGACTTCACCGCCACCGTGGGCGGCGGCGCCGTGCAGGCCGTGGTCAGCGGCAAGAAGGAGCTGAAGGCCCTGAACATCAAGCCCGAGGTGGTGGATCCCGAGGATGTGGAGATGCTGCAGGATCTGGTGGTCAGCGCCGTCAACGAGGCACTGCGTCAGGCAGAAGATGCCATGAGCAAGTCCATGAACGCCTTCACCGGCGGCCTGGGCATCCCCGGTCTGTGAGAAAAAAGCATAGAAAAACAACAGCTTCGCCGCACGGCGAAGCTGTTGTTTTGTTTTTCTCTTTTTCTTTTTACCAGATTTTATCTAACAACTGAGAAATCGACTCTTTAGCATTTTCTTCGCTAATGCGTATTCCCGGAGCCGTATAAATATCTGTCCAACTACAATGGTCTAATGTTATATGGTCAGCTATCGTCTTAAACCAAAAGATTGCTTCTTTTTTTCCTGTTTTATAAGAAGTTACAACAGTCCTTGTTGTTGTCGCGGCAGTTCGGTTATGATTTTCAGCAGCAATCGCACCAACGACCGCTCCTGCTCCACCGCCAATAATACCGCCGACGACTGCACTTTTTACTACGCTCTTCTCTTTTCCGGGTGCCGTATATCCATCGTATTCTCTTATATCTTGTCTTCTGATTCTCTCTAATGCCGCCCCTTTATTGGGCGCAATAGCTACTTCCTTTCTTCCCTGATATTCGCTTACCGCTAACATCATCTCTTTCGTAATAATCAACAAAGCGGGATCACCTGCTCTTCGGCTGACAAACACGACCTTTGCCCCCATATTGAGTAGATTTTTTCCAATCTCATCATTTGACATTTTCTCTCTATAACCAGCACAAACTTCTCTGCTATTATAAATACTTTTCGCTTCCGGATGTTCATTCAGCCACTTGTTTAATCTTCCAATCTGCGTTCCATCGGAATTATCCAAATAAGAAGGTGGGGCTACATTGTCCATCACACCAATTTGTCTTATAAACATGATTACTGCCGGAACCAGAATAATCAGTATTGCCCACAGCGTCGCACTCATATCTTTCTCCTTTTCGTTATTTCTTCTCTTCTAATTTCTTTTTTGCCAAAATTTCAAATTCACGGAACAGCCTTTCTGCATCCTCTTTGGAAATTTCGCTTGCAGGCTTTTTGTCAAAGGGCTGACACACTTCTACAAACCAATCAAGCTTTTCCAAGTTGCCGTAGGCGATTGACAACGCGCCCAACATCACATCTACAAAGTCACCCTGTTCAATTTCATCTGCTGTTGTGTACTCTCCATTGGTCAATTTGTTTGCATATGTTTCAAGTGGCAACGCGATAAATCCATGGAAATTCCATCCGTCCATATAATTCCCTCCCAATAATTTTAATTTTATAGACATAAAAAAGCCTATACAGTTTATTCAACATTATCATAATCGCCTTTATAATTCAAGTACATTTTAATCACAAGGGCGGTGGATCTCTTGAATTATTACGAAATTGGGCAAAGAATACGGAAATTCAGAAAAGCACATCAGCTGTCGCAGGAGGACTTGGCAGAGAAGATCGGCATTTCCACCACCCACATGAGCCACATTGAAACAGGCAACACCAAGCTGAGTCTTCCTGTTCTCGTATCCATCGCCACTGCCTTGGATGTTCGCACCGATGATCTTCTCTTTGACCACGCAGAGATGGGTAGGAACGCCGTTATGGAAGAACTTCTCTCCTCCTTGGGCGATTGCTCGGCGCAGCAGGTAAAGGTACTGAGCGACATCGTCAAAGCCGCTAAGCTCTCTATGGACAAACATCTATAAACGGTAAAAGGACGAAGCTGCTCAACAGCTCCGTCCTTAAATTTTTTCATCTTATGCAAAATACCCCAGCAACAGATCCACCACTGTACCGTAGTTGGCGATGCCGTCGGTGAGACCGTTGACCTTCAAAAATCCGTCGTAGACGGTGGTGGAAACGGTTTTCACCGGCCCTTCGAACTGGGCCCAGTAGAGGCGATGGTATTGCAGGTCGATGAGCGCCTCCTGCGGGATGGTGTCGCGGATGGCCTGCCACGCCTCCCGATCCACGCGGTAGAGGGCATTGGCCAGATAGACGTAGCCCATGAGATAGCCGGAATAGCGGTAGGCAGGATCATCGCAGGTGATGGCCGCCATGATGCCCACAAAGCTGCACTCCTGCTCCGAGGCGATGCCCTGCTGATGGGCCTGCTCATGGCAGATGGTGACGGGCAGATAGCAGCGGGGGCTGTCCACATTCACATTGGCCTCGCCGGTGAAGGGGAAGTAAAAACCCGTAAAATCCAGAGCACTGAGAGCGCGGGACATGGCCACAGCCTTGGGGCGCAGCACATCACTGTCCAGACAGGGGAACTGCTCCACCACATTGGCATAGCTCTCCTCCGACGATGCCAGCACCTCGCCGTAGGGCTCGGCGCACACACCCTGCCAGTCACGCGCGACTTGAGGGGCATACGCGGCAACGCCTGCGGCGAAATGTTCCGTCACTGCCGCCAGTTCTTCCACCGTGCCGCCACGGGCGGTGAGGCCGGACTTCTGCTGAAAGCCGTCGGCCCCGTAGAAACTGCCCCAGAGGAGCAGGGCGCACGCGCCGACGGTGGCGGCGATCTCCACCAGCGTGACGAGAAGCGCGGCAAAACGCCGCTTTCGTATCTGCCGAATGATATACCACAGCACCGCCCATACGGAGGAGAAAAGCAGCACCTCGGCCACGGAAATTTCCGTGGCGGCACATAGCCGCGCCACAAACTGCATAACAGGGCGCACCACAGAAAAGGCAAGGAAATTCATCACCGCACGGCTCTGCCGCAGCAGGAAGAACAGCACAAAAAACACCACGAGGCCGCCCAGCCAAATGTGGTGTTTTTTATATTTTCTGTGGAAAATTTTCATAGCATCGGCTTTCCCGTAAAGCACATGACGGCGCGGCCGGTGGCAATGAGCGTACCTGCCCCGTCACGAATCTCGGAGTCACAGTAGGCCAGCTTGCCGCCCATTTTGGTGACGCGGCCGGTGGCAATGACACGGCCGGTGGCAGGGGCGGGGCGCAGGTAGTCCATGCTGCCGGTAACGGTGACATGGCTCTCGGGTCGCACCGTCAGCACCGCGCAGCCGCAGGCAACATCCGACAGGGAATAGAGCAATCCGCCGTGGGTCGTACCCCAGATATTCAGGGATTCGGGGTGCACATCCAGCTCCACCACGCCCACGCCATCGTCCACATCCACGATGCGAACATGATTGTGGAAATCAAAGGGCTCTGGATTTTGCGCAATGGACATCAGTTTTGCCTTGATTGCAGCATCCATGGCTTCCGCCTCCTTTTCCGTTATTCCGCAGCCCGCAGCAATTCCTGCGTGTAGGGGTGCTGCGGGTGGTCGTAAAGCTGCTCCACCTCGCCCTGCTCCACGATGCAGCCGTTTTTCATCACGAGGCACCGCTCACAGAGCTGATAGACCACATTGAGGTCATGGGAGATGAAGAGATAGGAAATGCCCAGTTCATCCCGCAGCTTGGCGATCAGCTGCAAAATCTGGGCCTGAATGGTCACATCCAGCGCCGAGACCGGCTCGTCGGCGATGATAAGGCCGGGTTTTTGAATGAGGGCAATGGCGATGCAGAGGCGCTGCTTCTGTCCTCCGGAGAGCTCGTGGGGGTAGCGGTCATAGTGCCGATCCTCCAGCCCCACCATTGTTAATGTCTCACGGACGCGGCGCTCCACTTCCTTTTTATCGTACTTTCCGTAGATATACAGAGGCTCCGCCAGCGCGCGGCCCACCGTAAAGGAGGGATTGAGGCTGCCGGCAGGGTCCTGAAAGACCATCTGCGGGCGCTTGGTGTAATGGCGCACCGTTCCCTCCACATCCTTCTCTATGCCGAGGATGGCGCGGCCCAGCGTGGACTTTCCGCTGCCGCTCTCGCCCACGAGACCTAAGATCTCGCCGCGGCGCAGGGTAAAGGATACATCGTGGAGTATCTGCGTGCGGTGTTTTTTCAGTGCGCCGCTGCGGTACCACACATTGAGGTGTTCTACCTCCAATACATTGTCCACTGCTTTGTCTACCATAACTTCTTCCTCGTCGGTATCGCGGCAATGAGCCGCTGGGTATAGGGTGCCTGCGGGTCACGGAACACCTGCTCCGTCTCACCCTGCTCCACGATCAGTCCCTTCTCCATCACTGCAACGCGGGTGCAGAGCTTGCGCACCACATTGAGGTTGTGGGAGATAAAGAGGATGGACATGCCCCGTTCTTTATTCAGCCGCAGCAGCAGCTCCAGGATCTGAGCCTGAATGGTCACATCCAGCGCCGTGGTGGGTTCGTCCGCCAACAGCAGCTTGGGCTCGGAGACGATGGCCGCGGCGATCATCACGCGCTGCAGCATACCGCCGGAGAGCTGGTGGGGATACTTGTTATATACTTCCTCCACATTGTCCAGATCCACGTCCCGCATCGCCTGCAAAGCCCGCGCTTTCCGCTCCTCGCGGGAGAGGTCGGTGTGCACGCGGAGAGACTCCTCCAACTGCGGGCCAATACGCATCACGGGGTTCATGGCGGTCATGGGCTCTTGAAATACCACGGAGATGTCGCTGCCCTGCTTCTTGCGCATGGATTTTTCATCCAGCTGCAGCAGATCCTCGTCGTCAAGGAGTACCTGTCCCGTCACAGCGGCTTTGTTGGGAGGCATCAGGGAGGAGATGACCATGGCAGTGACCGTCTTGCCGCTGCCGCTCTCGCCCACAAGACCGACGATCTCGCCGCTGCCGACTCTCAGGTCGATGCCTCGCACCGCCTCGTGGTCGGCGTCATGGAATTTAATATGGAGGTCACGGATTTCCAGCATTACTTATCCCCCTTTCCCATGCCGTCGCCCATCATGCTGACGCCCAGGATCAGCAGCACGATGACAAGGCCTACACACAGCACATACCAGGGGGCGGTGAGCATATAGCTCTGCGCCTCCTTCAGCATATAGCCCAGCGACACATCGGGAGCAGACACGCCGATACCCAGGTAGCTCATGCTGGCCTCGGCCAGTACGGCGTTGTTGAAACCGATCATCAGGGCGGGCAGCAATACGCCGCGGGTATTGGGCAGGATATGGCGGAAGATAATGCGCAGATGGCTCGCGCCCATCAATCGGGCCGAACGGACATAGTTCATATTGCGATGGCGGGCAAATTCTGCGCGCACCACGCGGGCAAAGCTGGGTATGAAGGCCACACCCAGTGCCAGAATCACATTGTACTTACCAAATCCCAGCACGGCAATAAACACCAGTGCCAGCAGGATGTTGGGAAAGGCGGTGAGGGCGTCGTTGATACGCATGAGTACCTCGTCCACCACGCCGCCGAAATAGCCGGTGAAGGCACCGACGATGACACCCACCACGCCGCCGATGAGCACCGTGCCCACAGCGATGAAGAAGGTAGTGCCGATACCCACCATGGCGCGCGAGAAGATGTCACGGCCAAAGTTGTCGGTACCGAAGAGGTGGCGCAAAGACGGCCCCAAAAACTTCTCGCTGCCCACGATCATATCGGGGTCATAGGGTGTCCACACATAGCCCACCAGCGCCAGCAGCGCAATACACAGGGTAATGCAGGCGCCGATGCGGAAGGAGGTGTCCTGTCGTTTCCGTAACATACCGTCCACCCCCTTACTGCAAGCGAAGCCGCGGATCCAGCCGCTGGTTGATGATGTCTGCGATAAAGTTCACCAGCACCACCACAAGGGCGAGGATCACCACGATGGCCTGCACCACCGGGAAGTCGCGGTTGGAAATGGAGGTCAGCAGCAGCCGGCCAATACCGGAGATGGCAAAAACCTGCTCAATAATTACAGAGCCGGCCACAATGTCTGCCGCCGTCATGGCGAGGAACGCCACCGTGGGCACCACGGCGTTGCGCAGCACATGGCGATAGAGGGTGGCCATGCGGGTATTGCCGCGGCTGTAGGCGGTACGGACATAGTCCTTGTTCATCTCGCCGCCAATGGAGGAGCGGAGCATCTTCACCGTCATGGCCACGCGGGGCAGCGCGATGGCGAAGGCGGGATAGAGAAGATACGCCACACTGGCCCCGAAGTGCTCATCCGGGCCGATAAAGGCACCGGGATGAAACCAGTGGAGCACAAGGCCGCACACCAGCGTCAGCAAAATGCCGATGAAGAAGGGAGGCACCGCCATCACCAGCTGCCCCAGCACCGTAAAGAGTCGATCCACCCACGCCCTGCGGCTGGATGCCGCCGCCAATCCCAAGGGGATGGACAGCACCACGATCATCACAAAGGCGATCGCCGTTAACAGCATCGTGACGGTGAGCTTGCCCTGCAGCAGCTCGGAGACCGACATATTATAAATGTAGGAGCGGCCGAAATCACCCTGCAGCGCATTGGTGATCCACTCGAAGTACCGCACGAAGAAGGGGCGGTCCAGTCCCAGCTCAGCCCGGAGCTCAGCCACGGCCTCAGCAGTAGCCTCGCTGCCCAAGAGCTTGGTGGTCGGATCACCGGGAATGATCTGGAAGGCCAGAAATGCAAAGAAAGAGACGATGACCATGGTGAGAATCATCATCAGAGCTTTCTTCACGATGTTCTTCATGTTCATCATCTCTTTCTCATGTTAATCAGTCTGCGTAGTGGAGTTTCGCCAGATCCTGGGCATAGATGGGATAGAAGGTATATCCCTGCAGGTCGGGGCGCACCGCCACGAAGTCGGCCAGATCCTGAATGTACAGGTTGGCGGCATCCTCGGTGAGCATACGCTCCATAGCCTTGTAGGCCTCCGTCTGAGATGCCTCGTCGGTGGCACTGCGGGCCGCGGCATAGAGTGCATCGTACTCGGGGTTGTTGTAGTTCATGAAATTCTTGCCATTGTCAGAGACAAAGCGCTCCAGCATGGCGCGGGCGGTGATGTTCTTGGCATCAAGACCCGTGATGGTAGCCTGGAACTGGCGGTTGGTATACGCCTCGGAATACCATGTGGTGGCATCCACAGGCTGCACCTTGGCCCGCACGCCGATGGCGGCAAGCTGCTGGACCACCACCTCGGCGGTATCCATGTGGGGCTGATAGTTGGAAGAGACCGTGATGGTCATATCAAAGCCATCGCCATATCCGGCGTCGGCAAGGAGCTGCTTACCCTTCTCAGGGTTGTACTCATAGTAATCCACCAGCTCAGGCATAAAGTAGCGCTCCAGCTTGGGATAGATGTTGCTGCCGATGGCGGCACCGTGACCGTCAAAGACCACGTCCATGATCGTTTGGCGATCAATGGCGTAGCTCAGCGCCTGACGGACCTTCACATTGTTGAAGGGCTCCACAGCGTTGTTCAGATACACGGCCTGCACCAGATTCATGGTGTCCTCGAGGATGGTAAACTCCTCACCCAGCTCTCTGATCTGCGCAGAGGTCAGGTGGGCGCACACATCCACGCTGCCGCCCTTCAGGGCCATCATCAGCGCCGTCATATCCTCATAGATACGGTAGGTCACCTTGGACAGGCCGGCCTTTTCGCCCCAGTAGTCCTCAAAACGCTCCAGCACGATGCTCTCCTGCGGGGTGCGCTCGGCCAGCACGAAGGGGCCGGTGCCAACCAGCTCCCCATCAGCGGGGATAATGGCGGCCGTCATAAAGTAGATCAGCTCCATATCGGGCTGGTCAAGACGGAAGGTAACCGTCTTTTCATCGATGGCCTGCAGGTCACGGATAGCAGAAAACGCCGACTTCAGGGCAGAATCCCCCGAATGTTCGGCGCAGCGGTTCAGCGAATAGATCACATCCTCCGCCGTTACCGGTTCGCCGTTGTGGAACTTGACGCCCTCACGCAAAGTGAAGGTGTAGACCAGTCCATCCTCGGAAACCTTGTAGCTCTCGGCTACGGCGGGGAGCAACTCACCTGTGGGGCCGGTCTTTACCAAGCCCTCGTAGATGTTGAATACGACCTCTCTGGTTCCTGCCGACGCTGCTGCGTGGGGGTCAAGACTGTCTTCCGGGTCCTGCGCGATGGCCACAACGATCTCGTTGGCGGCACGACGCGCTTCCTGCAAGCCGTTACTTCCTTCGTCACCTTTACCGCTGCCGTCTCCACATCCGCAGAGTACAGCGCAGATCATCATCAGTGACAGAAAAAGAGAAATTGCTTTTTTCATGTTCTTCTCCTTCTCTCCGCTCCTTTTGGCGGAGACAGAAATAATGGTTTGTCACTATTCAATTGTCACGGAATATACCTAATTAATAGTAAGGCAAAACCTCTAACGCACTTTACCATACTTTCTTAACGATTGCAAGTATATTTTCCCCTCACCCTCTTACAGCGTGTTTCGTGTTGAGAGAAATTCTTTCACTTTTCAAGCTACATTGTCATAAAAATAGCAAAATATATCATAAAAATAATCTATAGTTTTCTCAAAACTTCGTTCACAGAATGTTAAAAAGATAAAAACTGATGCTAAAATTTTATTAATTTTGCTAATTGCGCATAGCTGACAAATCTTGTATACTGCTTCTATGGTCCCATAGTTGTATCCACGGGCAAAGTATGCGTATTTTGTGTGTGGATGACACAATTATCGTTTCCTGTCAACCGATGGGGAACAGATCTTTTAAAAGGAGAGAAAACTATGGAAAGAAAAGGCTTTAAGTCCAATTTCGGCTTCATCATGGCCGCTGTTGGCTCCGCCGTTGGCCTGGGTAACATCTGGGGTTTCCCCAACAAGATGGGCGCAAACGGTGGTTTCACCTTCCTGCTGATTTACCTGTTGCTGGCGGTCTTCTGCGGCTTCATCATCATGCTGGGCGAGCTGGCCATCGGTCGTAAGACCGGTCAGGGCGCTGTCGGTGCTTACAAGATCGTCAGCAAGAAGTTCAAGTGGATGGGCTGGATGGGTATTGCTTCTGCATTCTTCATTCTGTTCTTCTACTGCGCACTGGGCGGCTACTGCATCAAGTACGCCGTGCTGAACGTGGGCGACCTGTTTGGTGCCGGCTTCGGCTCCAACGGCATGTCCGGCGGCGATGTCTTCGGCGCATTCATGTCCTCCCCCTGGGAAGCCATCATCTTCGGCGTTATCTTCGTGGCTCTGACCATGCTGATCGTTATGGGCGGCGTTGCCGGCGGTATCGAGAAGGTCTGTGCCATCGGTATGCCCTGCCTGTTCGTGGCTCTGCTGATCTGCATCATCCGCGCCATCACCCTGCCCGGTGCCGGCGACGGTCTGAAGTACATGTTCGTTCCCGGTTGGGCTGTTGCTAACGGCGTTATCGAGAGCGCTCCCAATTTCTTCTCCGTCCTCTCTACCGCAGGCGGCCAGATGTTCTTCTCTCTGTCCCTCGGTATGGGCGCTATGATCACCTACGGTTCCTATCTGGATAAGAAGCAGAACCTGGAAAAGAACGCCATTATCATCATCATCATGGATACCCTGGTTGCTCTGATGGCCGGTCTGTGCGTTATCCCCGCCCGTTTCGCTCTGGATCCCTCCGGCGCTCTGGGCGGCCCCTCCCTGCTGTTCGTCACCATGCAGAACGTGTTCCAGGCCATGGGCGGTATCGGCCCCGTGTTCGGTATCCTGTTCTATGTCCTGGTGGTCTTCGCCGCTATCTCCTCCTCCATCTCTCTGCTGGAGGTTATCGTTGCCCACTTCGTCGACAAGGCTGCTGAGAAGGGCAAGGGCGACAAGCGTAAGAAGTACACCCTGATTGCTGCCGTCTGCGTTGCCGTGGGCTGCATCCTGGTCTGCGCTGACCGTCTGGGTATGGCCGGTATCCACCCCGCAGCTCTGCTGGGTATGGAGAGCACCCCTGTCTGGGCTGCTGACTGGCTGGACTTCTTCGACATGCTGTCCGAGGGTATCATGATGCCTCTGGGCGCACTGCTGATGTCCCTGATGCTGGGCTGGGAGACCGGTCCCGATCTGGTCAAGGAGGAGTGCGAGCAGGAGGGCAACAAGCTGGTGTCCTACGGCTTCTTCAAGATCTGCGTGAAGGTCATCACCCCCCTGTGCATGCTGCTCATCCTGTGGGGCCAGATCGACTCCTTCTTCTAAGAAGCAACTTAATTGCACAACAAAAAATCGGAGCCTTCGGGCTCCGATTTTTTTTGCGTTTATGTATATGTTCACTGCGCCATGGTGATGGCGTGATGGAGACATTCAATCTCCACACGGGGCGTGCTGGCAGCATATTCGCCGTCCAGTGACCAGGAAATATCGTCTTCTGTGGTCAGCACCACTCTCTCCACATGGCGGAAGATCACACCCGGCGTGTCGTACTCCATCCTGGTAATGGAGGAGATCAAACCGGTCAGATCTGCTGCCGTCTTAGGCATCCGCAGCAGCAACAGTTCAAACTTGCCGTCATCCATCCGAACCTGTTTGGGATCCAGTTTTACCAGACCGCCCAGGGAGGTGGAGTTGCACACGCCGCCGAAAATAAACTCACCCTCAAACACCTCGCCGTCTGCCTCAATGCAGCAGCGATAGGGGCGAAGGGAATCGAGGCTGTTGAGTCCCTCCAGAATATAGGCAAAGTGTCCCAGCGCATTCTTGGCCGCCTGCGTGGCCGAATAGGAGGCGCGGGTAAAGGCGCCGAAAGAGGCCACATAGGCGAAATGCCGTCCGTTATGGCGACCCAGATCCAGCGGCCGGGTGCGACCGCAAACGATAGACGACGCTGCCACCACAGGCTCGTCGGAAATTTCCAGAGAGGTGGCAAAGTCATTGGTGCTGCCATGGGGGATATAGCCGACAGGCGGCTTCTTTTCCAGCTTCATGACGCCGTTGAGCGTCTCGTTCAGCGTGCCGTCGCCTCCGGCGCAGACCACCAGATCGAACTGTCCGCCCAGCTGCGATGCGGCACGGCGGGCATCGCCTGCGTCGGCGGTGGTCACCACTTTCACCAGATATCCCGCCTCGGAAAAGCGCGCCACCACATCAAACATAGGGGCAAGGGAGCGGGTACGGCCTGCTTTGGGATTGACAATGAAAAGAAGTGTTTTCATTCCGTTTCCCTCCAAAAGGATAGTAGCGTCATTATGCCACAGACTCTCACATTTTTCAACCGCCCAAATGTAAACATTCTGCTCAAAACGACCCCTTGCACCAAAGCGGCCCAAATGGTATAATAAATTGTTATGAAACTACGAAAGGCAGGCGAACGCAGCGATGAAACGCATTTTTGCGCTTTTTTTGGCACTGGGAATGACCCTATCGCTGTGCGCCTGCAGACAGGTACAGCCCAGCGCCGACAGCAATACGCTGCAGGTGATGGCCTCTGCCTTCCCCTATTATGATTTTGCCCGTGCCATCGGCGGCGAGTATGTGGAGGCCTCCCTCCTCATTGCCGCCGGCCGTGAGGTACACAGTTTTGAGCCTACGCCGCTGGATGTGGTGCGTCTCGCCGAGAGCGATGTATTTCTCTACAACGGCGGTGAGAGCGAGCTGTGGGTAGAGGAAATTCTGGAATCCTCCGGTGAGCACATCGCCGTTACCGCCGCCATGATGGACTATGCCCCGCTTCTGGAAGAGGAGATCGTGGAGGGAATGGAGACCTCGGTGCATCACCATCACCACGAAGAGGACTGCGAGGACGGCCACGACCATCACCACGAAGAGGCCGCTTACGACGAACATATCTGGACTTCACCCGTGGTGGCTCAGGACCTGTGCCGCGCCATCTGCGAGGCGCTGAGCACTGCCGACCCCGACCACCGCAGCGACTACGAGGCCAACCTTGCCGCCTATCTTGTGGAATTGCAGGCTCTCGACGAGGCTTTCCGGGAGGTCGTTGGGGACGGCCATCGCACCACGCTGGTGTTTGGCGACCGTTTTCCTCTGCAGTATTTCTGCGCTGAATACGGCCTCACCTACTCCGCCGCCTTCCACGGCTGCGCCGGTGACACGGAGCCGTCTCTGGGTACCATGAAGTACCTGATCGACAAGGTACATAGCGAGCAGCTCCCCGTGGTCTACACCATCGAGCTGAGCTCCCAAAAAATCGCCAATGCCATCGCCGAGACCACCGGCGCAAAGGTGTTGACCTTCCACTCCTGCCAGACCGTCTCGCGGCAGGAATTTGACAGCGGCGAGACATATCTCAGCCTCATGTGGCGCAATGTGGAGGCTTTAAAGGAGGGACTTGCATGAGCAACAAAATATTGGTCGATTGCCGCGACGTGTCCCTCGGCTACGAAGGTCATGCCATCAGCGAACACCTGAATCTTCAAGTCCACAGCGGCGAATATGTCTGCATCGTGGGCGAAAACGGCAGCGGCAAGTCCACGCTTTTGAAGTGCCTGTTGGGTCTTATCAAACCCATGGCAGGCGAAGTGGTGATGGATAAGTCCCTAAGCCGCGGCGCCATTGGCTATCTGCCCCAGCAGACACCGGCGCAGAAGGATTTCCCTGCCACCGCCTACGAGGTAGTGCTCTCCGGCTTTTTGAATGGCCGCAGGCGCTTTTTCTACACCGCCGCCGAGAAATCCTGCGCCCTGATGAATATGGGTAAGCTGGGCATTCTGGAACTGAAAGACAAGTGCTACCGCGAGCTCAGCGGCGGTCAGCAGCAGCGTGTACTACTCTCCCGCGCCCTCTGCGCCGCAGGCGAGCTGCTGATTCTGGACGAGCCTGTCACCGGTCTCGATCCCGCCGCCGCCCACGATCTCTACCGCACACTGCAATACCTCAACCGCAGCGAGGGATTGGCCATCGTCATGGTCACCCACGATATCCAAAACGCCTTGCACTATGCCGACACCATCCTCCACGCAGGACAGAAGGGCTGGTTCTGCGGCGCCGCCTCGGAATACCTTTCCTCCCCCTACGGAAAAAAGTTCGGAGGTGAATCGGTATGATGCTGCTGTTGGAGATGTTTACCTATCCCTTCATCCTCCGCGCCTTCGTGGTGGGCATTCTGGTGGCTCTGTGCGCCGCCCTGCTGGGTGTCCCGCTGGTACTGAAGCGCTATTCCATGATCGGCGACGGTCTGAGCCACGTGTCCTTCGGCGCACTGGCGGTGGCCGTGGCCTGCGGCTGGGCACCCCTGCCCGTTTCCATCCCTGTGGTGATCGTGGCAGCACTGTGCCTGCTGCGGCTGTCCGAGCGCAGCCGCATCGGTGCCGACGCTGCCATCGCAGTGGTCTCTGCCTCGGCTCTGGCCATCGGTGTCATCGTCACCTCCCTGACCACGGGTCTGACCACCGATGTGGACAGCTATATGTTCGGCTCCATCCTTGCGATGGACCGCGCCGATGTCGCACTTTCCATCGTGCTGGCAGTTCTGGTCATCGCCGTATTTGCACTGTGCTACCACGCCCTGTTTGCCATCACCTTTGACGAGAGCTTCTCCCGCGCCACAGGCGTGCCCGTGGGCTTCTACAACACTCTCCTGAGCGTGCTGACCGCCCTGACCATCGTGCTGGGTATGCGCCTTATGGGTGCCATGCTGATCTCCTCGCTGGTGATCTTCCCCGCACTCAGCGCCATGCGCCTTCTCAAGAGTTTCCGCGGTGTGGTGCTGATGTCTGCCATCGTGTCGGTGCTGTCCTTCTGTATCGGCCTCACCGCCTCCTACCTTGTCAGTACCCCTGTGGGCGCCTCCGTGGTGGTGGTCAATCTCATCGTGTTCCTGGTCTGCTGTCTCATCGCCAAAATTAAAAGGAGCAAACGCGCATGAACATTTACTTACAGGGTCTGACCATGGGTCTGGCTTATGTGGCCCCTATCGGTCTGCAGAACCTCTTCGTCATCAACACGGCGCTGACCCAGCGCCGCAGCCGCGTCTATCTGACGGCACTCATCGTCATCTTCTTCGATATCACGCTGGGACTTGCCTGTTTCCTGGGCGTGGGCGCACTGATGTCGGCTCTGCCCTGGCTGCAGAAGGTCATTCTGGGTCTAGGCAGCCTGATCGTCATCTGGATCGGTATTGGCCTGCTCCGCTCCAAGGCCTCCATGGAGGGTGGCCGCGATGTCAATGTCCCCATCTGGAAGGTCATCTCCTCGGCCTGCGTGGTCACCTGGTTCAACCCCCAAGCCATCATCGACGGCACCATGATGCTGGGCGCTTTCCGCGCCTCGCTCCCCGCAGACACCGACGCCTTCTTCATCGGTGGCTTTGCCAGCGCCTCCATTTTGTGGTTTTTGGGCATCTCCACCGTCATCTCCCTCTTCAGCGCCAAATTTAACGAGAAGATCCTCAACATCATCAACAAGGTCTGCGGCGTGGTCATCATTTTCTACGGCTGCAAGCTGCTGCTGAGCTTCGTCAAGCTGATGGGTTGGCTGTGAGAAGCGGTACATAGAAAAATAAAAATCCCCGTCCGTTCGGACGGGGATTTTACTTCGTTTTTTACTCGGTAACGAAGGGCAGCAGAGCGATCTGACGGGCACGCTTGATGGCCTCGGTCAGCTGACGCTGATGCATGGCGCAGGTACCGGTGGTGCGGCGAGGCAGGATCTTGGAGCGCTCGCTGATGAAGCGACGCAGCTTGGCAGCATCCTTGTAATCGATATACTCGCACTTATCCACGCAGAACTGGCAAACCTTCTTGCGCTTGCGGACGGCACCGCGGGGCGCTCTGTTTTCGCGTTCCATAGCCATGGAATAGTCCTCCTTAAAGAATTTTGGTGTATCCTGATTGGACACGATTAGAACGGCAGATCGCCGTCTTCGTCATCGATCTCGGCAAAGTCGCCGCCCATGGGGGCTGCATAGCCACCGACGGGTGCGCTGTAGGCGGGGGCATCACTGTAGCCGCCGGCGCCATCGCGCTTGGAATCACCGAAATAGATGTTGTCGGCAACGACCTCCGCAGTGCGGCGCTTGTTGCCGTCCTTGTCCGTCCAGTCGCGGATCTGCAGACGACCCTCCACCACGGCCATACGGCCCTTGGTAAAGTACTTGGCGACAAACTCAGCAGTGCTGCGCCATGCCACCACGTCGATGAAATCCGTCTCCTTCTCGCCGCCCTGAGACTTGAAGTCACGGTCAACGGCAAGGGAAAAACTGGTTACGGGCGTCCCGCTCTGCGTACGACGCAGCTCGGGATCACGGGTCAGACGACCCATGATAAATACCTTGTTCAGCATAGGTTATGCCTCCCTTACTCGCCCTTGCAGACGATCATGGAACGCATGATATCCTCGCTGATGCCCAGGATACGATCCAGCTCCTTGGGGAAATCCGGCGCGCTGGTGAAAGACATCAGGACATAGTAGCCTTCGGTCTTGTAGTCGATCGCATAAGCGAGACGACGCTTGCCCCACTCGTCGACGACGACGTTGGTAGCATTCTGCTCAGCCAGGGTCTGGAACTTAGCCACGGTAGCGGCGATAGCCTCCTCACCCTGTGCAGGGTCGATGATGTAGACGACCTCGTAGTTGGCGGAAATCTTAGCCATACTTTTGCACCTCCTTTTGGACGAATGGCCCCCATTCTCAGATGGGAGCAAGGATTTGCCCGCAATGCGCGAGCCTAATTATTATACCGTTTCTGCAGAAAATGTCAATGATTTTTTTGTATTTTGCCGAAAATTTTTGATTTTTCCCATCCATCTGGGCAGCAATCGGCTCTTTTATCGAAAGATACCACTGGAAAACGGAACGCATATATGCTATGATGAGTAAAAAACTTTAAAACGCATGAAAAAGTGGGGCAGAGTTATGGGCAAGCTGAAAGATACGTTTACAAAATTCAATATTTTGCTGCGCTCTATCCCCGCAACGGTAGTGTCCTTATTCGTGGTCAGCGTGGTGTGCATGAATCTGCTTGCCAACAAGACGCTGCTGCAGCTGGACTGGATCGCCCTCGACGGCGGCATTTTGATCTCCTGGCTCTCCTTCATGTGCATGGACATCATCACCAAGCATTTTGGGCCACGGGCATCCAACGGCATCTCCCTCCTCGCCGTGGCCATCAATCTCTTGACCTGTTTTATCTTCTTCGTGGTCAGCATCATCCCCTCCAACGCAGGGGATTACAGCGTGTTTAACAGTATCTTCGGCGGCACATGGTTCATCCTCTTGGGCAGCACCATCGCCTTTGTCTTCTCGGCGGTGGTAAACAACACCTTAAACTGGCTCATCGGCAGGAGTTTTCGCAAAAACCCCGACGGAAAACTGGCCTACGCAGCCAGAACGTATATCTCCACCTTCATCGGGCAGTTCCTTGATAATTTTCTGTTCTCCATCATCGTATTTATGTATTTTGCACCCCGGTTTTGGGACGGATTCCACTGGACACTGCTCCAGTGCGCCATGTGCGCATTGACCGGCGCGGTGGCGGAGCTCATTATGGAGATCGCCTTTTCCCCCATCGGCTACCGCATCACCAAGCGCTGGCAGCAGGAGAACATCGGCAGGGAATACTTCAACTACATCGAGAAGGAGGCACAGCGATGAATGTTTTGATCACCGGTACATCACAGGGCATCGGCAGAGCCATTGCCGAGCTGTTCCTCCGGGAGGGGCATACTGTTGTTGGCATCGACCGTCAGGACTCTGCCATTACGCACAGCGCCTACACCCACTATTGCTGCGATGTGCGGGATCGGGACAACCTCCCCGCCATCGAGGGTGTGGAGATCCTCATCAACAACGCCGGCACCCAGAACGAGGCCGACATTGACATCAACCTCAAAGCATTGATCTGGGTAACGGAGAAGTACGCCCTGCAACCCAATATCCGCTCCGTCCTCAACATCGGCTCTGCCAGCGGCCATACAGGCTCAGAGTTCCCCGAATACTGCGCCAGCAAGGGCGGCGTGCTGGCTTATACGAAAAATGTGGCGCAGCGTATCGCACCCTACGGCGCTACCTGCAACAGTCTCGATCCCGGCGGCGTTATCACGCCTCTCAACGAATGCGTCATGAACGACCCCGAACTGTGGGCGCAGATCATGGACGAAACGCCCCTCAAACGCTGGGCCACCACGGAGGAGATCGCACAGTGGGCCTATTTCCTTACCGTCACCAGCCGCTTCTGCACCGGACAGAATATTCTGGTAGACGGCGGCGAATCCATCAACTACCACTTCGTTTGGAAAGATTGATAAGAAAAAATCCCAACCGATTCGGTTGGGATTTTTTTGTTATCCAACTTCCAGTGTCAAATGCAGCGGGCCTTCCACCTCGATCACACCGGGTAGCTTTTGGCAGAGGGCTGCCGTTTCTGCCGCCGTCAGGTCATAGGCTTCTTCAATATCCTCCACCATCTTGCACAGACATCCCATCTCGGCAAGGATCGCCCGCGCCTGCACAGCCTCGTCGCCGACAAGGTGCACCATCGTCTGGTACGCCTCTGCCTCGGTGCCGCCCTGCACCGCGCCGTCGCTGTCCGTCACTACGCTCTCTGTCGGCGCTCCCGATGCGTCGGAGAACTCCTTTATCTTCTCTTCCACATCGTCGACGGCACCGTTGCTTCTTTCATCGGTGAAGTACTCCATATCGGCGGCATCGTCCATGAGGAAGCTCTCCGATGCAGCGCAATCGGCAGCGGCTTTTTCATTGGCGGGCATCATCAGCATTCCCATGGGGATCAAAATCACGATGGCGGCACAGGCGGCCAGTGCCGTCATCATCCGCTTGAGCTTGCGCGTATCGGCGACATTTTTGCGGGGGAGTTCCTGAGGCGTGGCGGCAACGCGGGCCATCACGCGGGCCGTAAAATCGTCGGAGGGGGTCACATCCGTGGCCAGTGCCTCCTGCACCCATTTGTCAAACATCTGCTCGTTCATTGTCGCTCACACCTCCTTTCCGTTGTTTTCTGTATGTATGACGGCCTCGCCGCCAAAAATGTTCCCGCTTTTCAGCAGCGCTGTTTTTAATGCGCTTTTCGCCCGATTGATGCGGGATTTCACCGTTCCCGAAGGCAAGCGCAGCACCTCGGCGATCTCGGCGTAGTCCAGCTCCTCCATGTACCGCAGCAGCAGAATTTCGCGGTACTCCTCGCTCAGCGACGAAAGCGCCTGCTGCACCGCCTGCTGCTGCTCGGTGCGCTCCACCTGCTGCTGCAGCGAGTCGGACTCATCCGGCATCTCCGGCAGCGCCTCGATATCGGCAGCGCTGTGGCGTTTCTCCCGCCGCATCAGGTCGATGGCGGCATTGGTGGTAAGGCGGTAGAGCCACGTGGAGAACTTGGCCTCACCCCGGAAATTGGGCAGAGCCCGCCACGCCGCTATAAAGGCCTCCTGTGCCGCCTCGTCGGCGTCGTGGGCGTTACCGCACATACGGTAGGCCAGACGGTATACATTGTCACGATAGTGCTCCACCAGTTCCCCAAAGGCGGCGCTGTCGCCGCCGCGGGCACGGGAGAGTAACAACATCTCGTTCATTTCAAATCCCTCTTGATGTCGCGAGTTACCTCGTAGACATCCTCCATGGTGTTCATCTTGACGATCTGATCCTTGTAGTAGTTGGCGTGGGGCACGCCCTTTAAGTACCAGACATAATGGCGGCGCGCCTCCAGAATGGCGATGCGCTCACCCTTGTCTGCCAGTGCCAGTTCGATCTGCCGCACCGCCGTGTCGCAGCGCTCGTGGAGCGGCGGCAGCGGGGGGATCTCCTTCCCCTCCAGCGCGGCGGCACACTGGGCAAAGAGCCAGGGATTGCCGAAACTGCCGCGGCCGATCATGGCCATATCGGCGCCGGTGAAATGCAAAATACGCAGACAGTCCTCGGCAGAGAACACATCGCCGTTGGCGATGACGGGCACCTTCACCGCCTCTTTCACCTCACGGATGGTGGTCCAGTCGGCCTGTCCACCGTACATCTGCGCGCGGGTGCGGCCGTGGACGGCAATGGCCGACACGCCCACCTGCTCCAGCGCTACGGCCAGTTCCACGGCGTTGATGCTGCCCTTATCCCAGCCGCGGCGCATCTTCACCGTCACGGGCACAGGGCTGGCCTTCACCACCGCCTCGGCCACACGGACGGCCTTGTCGATGTCCCTCATCAGCGCCGAGCCGTCGCCGTTACCGACCACTTTGCTGACGGGGCAGCCCATGTTGATGTCGATAATGGCGGCGCCGCTGACCTCCGCGGCGATCTGGGACGCCTCGGCCATGCAGACGGGATCACTGCCGAAGATCTGGGCAGCGGCCGGCACCTCATTGGGCGCCAGCTTCAACAGCGTGCGGCTCTTCTTATCCTGATAGCACAGCGCCTTGGCGCTGACCAGTTCCGTAACGGAATAACCCGCCCCCATCTCGCGGCAGATCTGACGAAAGGCCAGGTCGGTCACACCCGCCATGGGTGCCACCGCCAGACGGGACGCAACTTCCACATTTCCTATTTTCACAGGGAATCCCCCCTTAAAAAATCGCATAATAATGTAGTATATCACAGTTCCCTGTAAAAAAAAAGGGGGATGCCCGAGAATCTCGTGCATCCCAAAATGAGGAGAAAAAAGTGGAAAAGAGCAGCTACAAAAATGAAG
This sequence comes from Oscillospiraceae bacterium, assembly GCA_017549325.1. The sequence goes on along the minus strand of JAFYVA010000055.1, from coordinate 9,304 downwards.
CAACGGCCCATGCAGCGCCAATCGCGGCACTGCCCAATGCGACCCAGAGGGGCGGTGTCATGCGAAAGCGGCGCACCGTATGCAGTCCGTGGGTGCGGGCATAGCGTTTGGCTACCGCCTCCGCCTGCTCCACCACCTGCTGCTGAGATACCCCGCCTTCACTGCGGAGAACAAAAATCGCCTGTTCAAACAGATTCGGGTCAGGGCTGTCCACCACTATGACCCGTCGGGAAACGCCTTTTACCACCGCCATACCCCCCTCGCAATCGCTATGTGAGAAGTATGTCCCGGTGTCCTCTGCCTTATACCCGCTTTGTGCCGTCCTCCGAAGTTTTTTCCAGATAGGCCACCAGTGCGGCGCAGTCGTCCCTCAGCCCGCCGTGGCGGCGGGATTCGGCCAGGATCTGCTGGCTCAGCACCTGTGCATCTGTCTCCGACCAGTTCTTCAGCAATTCGGGGAGCCAGTTCTCGCCATCACTGCCAACGACGCCGTCCGATACCATCACGAATACATCTCCCTCCTGCAGCGCAAAGCGGCTGAATTCAGGCTCGGCGCGGCTCTCCTGCAGTCCCGCAGGAAGGCTCCCCGCCGTCACGCTCTGCACCGTTTCGCCGCGCCTGATATAGGACGGCGCCGCACCGTACTTATAGAGCGTCGCCTCGCCGCTGCTGCGGTCGAGGGCCAGCAGGTCGATGGTGGTAAAGCCGCAGTTCTCGGCACAGCGGAGCGTCAGCGCCGTATTCAGGGTTTTGAGCGCCGATTTCGCCTCGATGCCCGCCTTGAGGAACTTGCGGAGCAGCCGCACCGTCATGGCACTCTCGGCATGAGCCGCCTCGCCGCTGCCCATGCCGTCGGAGAGGAGCATATAGAGCATATTCCCCACCGTAAATACCGCCAGCTGGTCGCCGCAGACCCGCTCGCCGTCCTTGGCCCGCAGAGAGGTGCCGATGCGGCAGCGCAAACGCAGTTCCCCCTCGCTGGGCACGGCAGCTGACAGCGTCTGCCCCATCTGGGCGTACTGCTCGCGGGCCAGAGATTGCACCGAGCCCAGACGCATACGGTATTGCCGCCGCAGAAGATAGGCGTAGACGCCGCGGTCGATGGCGGCGAGGAGGTCGGAAAAATGGACGCAGCGGGAGGAGAAGTGCAGCGGGAAATCCTCTGCCGTAACGCGGCCCCGCCGCAGCATGGGGCCGACGGCATCGTTGAAGGCGCTGTAGGTCACATCATACTCCGTCTGCCAGCATCTCTGCGCCAGCACACAGCCGCGGCACACCTCCTCGGCGGCATGATCGAAGATGACGGAGGGGTTCTCCACCTGCGGAGTCGCCGTGCAGAGCAATTCATCATACAGCGCGCGGTAGGCCTCCGCCCCTTCCCGCAGCACCGCAGAGGCCATGGCGGGCACGGCAGCCCCCGTCCCTTCCCGCTCACCTGTCGGCGGAGCAGAGGCAGCGGTCGACAAGGGCAGCCAGCGGCGGGGCACCACGGCGTAGGCAACCACGCCGCAGAGTGCCTCGTAAACCATGACCATGCCGTGATCGCTCTCCAGCATCAACACCGTCAGCATCACACACAGGCACAGCGTTCCCCCGCAAAACCAGCGAGGATAGCGCCGCAGCAGCGCGGCGCACGTGCCACCGCAGGCATAGGCAGCGGTAAACAGCAGCGTCGGTTTGACTGCCGACACATCCACCACCAAACCGATGCCTGCCCCGATGGCGGCGGCTGTGACGGGCGATGCGGCGCCGCTGCACAGCATCACCAGCCAGGCCGCAGCGGCGCGGCCGGGAGAAAAGCCCTCGACATTCAGCGGCGTGGCGGCACAGACGATGGCCAGCATCACGCAAAGGACGCGCAGAGAGTGGTCTTTCCCCTCCCGCGACAGGAGCATTGCCGACACGATGGCGACGGCCACCGCTACGAAGCATACGGCCCAGTGCCGGGCGGTGCGTCCCACCAGATATACCGACTGCACCAACAAAAGACAGACGGCTGTCAGCGTTGGCGCAAAGCCGCGGCTTCGGGAAATTTTCACATCATAGAAGGCCATATTGGCACAGTAGATCAGCACCGCCGAGGCGGCCAGACGCAGACCCGACTGGAAATCATAGAAAATATACGCCCCCAGCAGCGCGCCGACTGTCGACCAGAAGCCGCGTCCTCTGCCGCCGCTGACGGCCACGGCCGCCAGCGCCCATACGCCGTACAGCCCGCCGATTTTCCCCGCCGACAGGATCGCGGTCATGACCACATGGGCGGCACAGACCGCCACGGTACGCCTTCGCTCACTTTTCCAGAATTCTTTTGCCACGACCATATCCGCCGCCTCCTGCCTGCAATTCCTTTTTCGCCATTGTAGGACACGGGGAGAGGAAAAGGCTGTCGGGAAATAAAAACAGGCCGAATTTCTCAACATTCGGCCTGTCTATGAATATGCTATTCAGTTTTCACGGAAATATTCCCGTGTCTGGGCGGCGTTACGCTGAATCTCGTCCCGCAGCTCCTCCAGCGAGCCAAATTTCTTCTCGCCACGGATGCGGCGACAGAACTCCACGCGGATAGTCCGGTCGTAGAGGTCACCGTCGAAATCCAGCAGGAAGGTCTCCACCGACACGGCATCGGAGTCACTGACGGTGGGGCGGGTGCCCACATTGGTCACGCCCGCAAAGTCCCGTCCGTCAGGGAGATAGACGCGCGTGATATACACACCCAGCGCCGGAGTGAGAATATTGTGGGGCACAATCAGATTCACCGTGGGGATCCCGATGGTGCGGCCCACGCGGTAGCCGTGCTGCACCGTCTGGGTCAGGCAGTGGCGGTGGCCCAGGAATTTCGCGGCAGTCTCCACCTCGCCCGCCTCCAGCAGCTTGCGGATATGGGTGGAGCTGACGGTAATGCCCTCCACCTCCACAGGGGGGATGATATCGCAGCCCAAACCCAGCTCGGCACATTTTGCCTGCAGCAGTTGGGGCGTGCCCTCGTTTTTATAACCGAAACGGTGGTCGTGACCTGCCACCAGATGAACGGCACCGTGCTCTTTCACCAGCAGGTCTGTAACGAACCTGTCCCAGGTGCAGTGCATCATCTCCTCATCAAACGGTGCGAGGATCACTTCCTCAATTCCGTAGAAACGATGCGCCAGCTCCCGCCGCTCCTCCGCAGAGTTGATGAGATAGACGGTTTTACCCGTCACCACCTCTTTGGGAGGGCGGTCAAAGGTGAACACGGCGGCCTTGACACCCTTTTCCCGCGCCACCTCTGCGGCACGGCGCAGCAGCGCTCCATGGCCCAAGTGCACACCGTCAAAAAAGCCCAGTGCAATGACTTTTGCTTCCATTCCTTACGCTCCAAAAAAGTTCTTAACCGATGTCATTTGTCCCGATTCCATCCGGCTCAGGCACAAAAACATTCCATCCATTCCGTACACGCGGTACAGGCCGTCCTCCAGCGCCTCATGGACGGTGAAGGGATTGCCGTTGCGGCACAAAAACTCCACACGGGGGTGGGTGATGTGATACTCTCCGTACTGACGGAACAGCGAGTCTATCCGGCGCAGGACGGCTTCGCCCTTTTCCTGCACCTCGTCGATGGTGACGGCCTCCTCCAGCGTAAAGCCCGCTGCCATGGTACGGCGCAGCGTGGCCATCACACCGCCGCAGCCCAGCACCTGCCCGATGTCGTGGCAGAGGGTGCGGATATAGGTGCCCTTGGAGCAGCGGATGCGAAGGAGATACTCCGTATCGCTCACCTGCTCTAAAAGCTCCAGTTCACGGATGGTGACGGCGCGGGGCTTTCGCTCCACCTCCTTGCCCTGACGGGCCAGGTCATAGAGCTTCTGTCCACCGATTTTGATGGCCGAGTACATGGGCGGGATCTGCGAAATCTCACCCGTAAAACGGGGCAGCACCGCCTCGACATCGGCTCTTGTCGCGGTGACGGGCGCGGTGGTCAGCGTCGTGCCCGTGCTGTCCTGCGTATCGGTGGTAAGGCCAAGACGCAAGGTGGCCACATATTCCTTATCGCCGCTCTCGGCAAAGCTGACGCCGCGGGTAGCCTGTCCCACAAACACGGGCAGCACTCCGGTGGCCATGGGGTCAAGGGTACCTGCGTGACCCACTTTTTTCGTTTTCAAAATGCCCCGCAGCTTGGCGCAGACATCCATAGATGTCCACTCTGCGGGTTTATCGATAATGACAATACCTTCTGCCATTTATGCCTCCGTCACAGCTTTTACAGCCTGCAATACGGCCTCTTTCACCGACTCCATGGTGCCCTCCACCGTGGCACCGGCGGCACCGCGATGACCGCCGCCACCCAGACGGGCGCAGATGGCGCCGGCATCCATGGCGGGCGTCGTGCGAACAGAAATTTTGATAACGCCCTCGCGCAGTTCACGCAGCGTCACACCGCAATCGGTGCCCTCCACCATGGCCGCCAACTGGCTCAGCTCCTCGATATCGGCCTCGGTGGCGTTCATCTCGCGGCGCAGGCTCAGGGGGATGGACATGACCACTACGCGATCTGCAAAATGCAGCGTCATCTCCTCCACCATGCGGCTCTCCATCTTCAGACGCACGAAACTCTTGGTGCGGAACAGCGCCTTATTCACCGCCGTCACATCCACCAGCTCCATCAGCTCAGCGGCGATGCGGTGGGTATCAGCGGTCGTGTTGGCATACTGGAAACCGCCGCAATCGGTGCTGACGGCCACATACAGGGGCAGGGCGATCTCTGCGGTGATGTCGGTCATCTCGCGGATGATGCCGTAGACGATCTCGCCGCAGGCGGCGCACTCGGATACCAGGCAGGTCTCCTTGGCAAAGAATTCCTGCGAGACATGGTGGTCAATGGCCAGATCCACCGCCGTCTTATACTGCTCGGCCCTGTCGATGAACAGGGATGTGGCGGCAATATCTACGCTGACCACAAATGCGGGCACATAGTCCTCGGGTGCCCACAGTTCCTCGGCATATGCAGCATAGGTGGCGGTGATGCCATCGTTTTTCAGGAGATACGCCTCCTTGCCCAGCTTGCGCAGTGCGCGGCACAACGCGGCAGAGGAGCCGATGGTGTCGCCATCGGGGCGCACATGGGTCAGCAGCAGGAACTTGTCCCGTGCCTTCAGCCACGCAGCTGCTTCCTTTACGGTCATCGCCATCTTACTTGTCCTCCGGCAGCACGATGTCCTCGTTGGCCGGATTGGCAGGCTTGACATTGTGCAGCATATCCAGAATATGGGCACCGTAGGCGATGGAGTCATCCATCATAAACTGCAGCTCGGGGGTATAGCGCAGCTTGAGGCGGGCGCCCAGCTCACGGCGCAGGAAACCTGCTGCAGACTTGAGGCCGCGGAGCACTTCCTTCTCGTCGCCGTTGAGGGCGCTGATATACACGCGGCTATAGCGCAGATCGGAGGTGGTGTCCACATGGGTGATGGTCAGCATCGCCTGTGCGATACGGGGGTCTTTCACCGTGCGCAGCAGGGAGGACAGTTCCTTCTGTACTTCTTCGTTGATACGGCCGATACGGTTGGATGCCATCTCGTTCACTCCTTTCATAGGAAAACAGGGGCGGGCGTTTTCGCCCGCCCCTGCAACAGTAGTTTTGCCAGTTCGCCGTCTTATACATTAGACGGAAAAATATTTAATCATATTTTGCCGCGACATGCGCGTGGCAAAATATACTTCTCAGCTGATCAGTGTGCGAGCGCAGCGAGTGCGCGCAATCAGCTGCAAACTTGGCAGAAAAATCGCAAGATTTTTCGCCGGCTAAGTTACTGGGGGATCTCCTCCATGGTGAAGGCTTCCACGATGTCGCCTTCCTTCAGGTCGTTGTACTTCTCGATGCTCAGGCCGCACTCGTAGCCGGAGACCACTTCCTTGACGGAATCCTTGAAGCGCTGCAGAGAGGCCAGGATACCCTCGTGGATAACGATACCGTCGCGAACCAGACGCACCTGGCAGTCCTTACGCTGCAGCTTGCCGTCCTGCACATAGCAGCCGGCAACGGTACCGACGCCGGAGACCTTGTAGGTCTGGCGCACCTCGGCATGGCCCAGCACCACTTCGCGGAACTTGGGAGCCAGCATACCCTTCATAGCAGCCTCGATCTCGTTGATGGCATCGTAGATGACGCGGTACATACGCATATCCACATTGGCGCGGGCGGCGCTGTCGCGGGCAGCGGAGTCGGGACGGACATTGAAGCCGACGATGATGGCCTGAGAGGTGGATGCCAGCATGACATCGCTCTCGTTGATGGCACCGACACCGCCGTGGATGACGCGGACACGGACCTCCTCGTTGGAGATCTTCTCCAGAGAGGCCTTCACCGCCTCCACGCTGCCCTGCACGTCGGCCTTGACGATCAGGTTCAGGTTCTTCATCTCGCCGGCCTGGATCTGGCTGAACAGATCCTCCAGAGAGACCTTGGAAACGGGGGCGTTGGCCTTGGCCTTCTCCTCTTCCTTGCGCTGCTCCACCAGCTCGCGGGCCAGCTTTTCATCGCCAACGGCGTTGAACACGGCACCGGCGGAGGGAGCCTCGCTGAGGCCGGAGATCTCCACGGGGACGCTGGGGCCGGCCTCGGTAAGGCGGGCACCCTTGTCACTGACCATGGTACGAACGCGGCCCACAGAGGTACCGGCGATGATGATATCACCCTGCTTGAGGGTACCGTTCTGCACCAGCAGCGTTGCCACAGGGCCGCGGCCCTTGTCCAGACGTGCCTCGATGACAGTACCCTGTGCCATACGGTTGGGGTTGGCCTTCAGCTCGCCCACCTCGGCGGTGAGGGTCAGCATCTCCAGCAGCGTCTCCACGCCCATACCGGTCTTGGCAGAGATGGGGCAGATGATGGTCTCGCCGCCCCACTCCTCGCACACCAGACCGTACTCAGTCAGCTGCTGCTTGATACGCTCGGGGTTGGCAGTGGGCTTATCCATCTTGTTGACGGCCACGATGATGGGGATCTCGGCGGCCTTGGCATGGTTGATGGACTCGATGGTCTGGGGCATGATGCCGTCGTCGGCGGCCACCACCAGAATGGCGATATCGGTGACCATAGCGCCGCGGGCACGCATGGAGGTAAATGCCTCATGGCCGGGGGTATCCAGGAAGGTTACGGGGCTGCCGTTTACATCAACGGTGTATGCACCGATGTGCTGGGTGATGCCGCCGGCCTCGCCGGAAGCAACATTTGCACGGCGGATATAGTCCAGCAGGCTGGTCTTACCGTGGTCGACATGACCCATAACAACTACAACGGGTGCGCGGCCTTCCAGCTCCTCGGGCTTATCCTCGTGGTCATCGATAAGGCGCTCCTCAACGGTGACAACAACTTCCTTCTCTACCTTGCAGCCCAGCTCCATAGCAACCAGAGCTGCGGTATCGTAATCGATTATCTCGGAAACAGAGGCGAATACGCCCAGCTTCATCAGCTGCTTGATTACCTCTGCTGCACTCTTCTTCATGCGGCTGGCCAGCTCACCAACGGAGATCTCATCGGGGATGGATACCTTGACGGGAGCCTTCTTTGCCAGCTCGAAGAACTGGCGCTGCTGGCGATCGCGCTCTTCCTGGCGCTTCTTTGCGCTCATGTTCTGCTGGCGGTTCTTGTTGTTCTTGTTAGCGAACTTCTCCTTGCCGCCGCGGATGTTCTGAGCTCTGTCGCCTGCCAGATTATCGAACTTCTCATCGTACTTATCCAGGTTTGCAGCTGCGCTGCCGCGGGTATCGATAACGCGCTTCTCGGCAACACGCTTGGGCTGCTGAGGCTGCTGCTGTGCCTGCTGGGGCTTTCTCTGCTGCTGAGGAGCATTGCCGCCCTGCTGAGGACGCTGCTGGTTGTTATTCTGCTGGGGTCTATCAGCCTTCTTCTCGACTGCTGCGGACTTTGCCTCTTCCTTCTTCTCGGGAGCTGCGGGCTTCTTCTCGGGCACTGCAAACACCTCTGCCAGATCATTTACCTGATTGTTCTGAGTCAGGTACTCGAAAATCAGATCCAGTTCATTATCTTCCAGGACCTGCATGTGATTCTTGGGGGTGGTGGCATAATCGGTCAGGATCTGGGTCACTACTTTGGAGGTCATCTTGAAATCCTTCGCCACCTCGTGGACTCTATATTTAATCATACGCTCTTCCTCCTTTTACCGAATTTCTTATTCTTCTCGTGCTGCTTTGCCTCCTGGCGGCGCTTCTGGATACGCTTTTTATCCTCAAGCAGTCTCTCAGCAATGGCGCCGCAGTCCACTCCGCCGTCGCAGAGGGCCTGGACAAAGCTGTGGGCAAATCCCACATCTGTGAAGGCTGCCATGGAGCAGCCGTTTTTGCCGGTCTCAATGGAGATTTCCTCCTTGGTGAGGGGCACCCGCAGCATGGGGATATCCTTCTCATAGAGGAAGCCGGTCAGACGGCGTCTGGCGTTATCGGAAGCATCGCTTGCCAGCAGGACAAATCTTGCTTTGCCCCAGCGGATGGCGGCTCCGGTATTCTCCTCGCCTATCTCGAGCATTCCGGCCTTCTTGGCCAGGCCCAGATATTTAAGAGCCTTAGTCATCGCTTCCCACCTCCATCTGCTCGGTAAGTCCCGCATATACCTCCTCGGGTATTGCGGTGCTGAAGGCTCTCTCCAGAGCCTTGCTCTTTATGGCCCGCTGCAGGCAGGCCTTATCGTGGCACAGATATGCGCCTCTGCCGGGAGCCTTGCCCTTGAAATCAAGGGAAATGCCGCCCTCGGGTGACCGCACCACACGGATAAGCTCGCGCTTGGGCTTCATTTCACGGCAGCCAAGGCACTGCCGCATGGGTATTTTCTTCTGCATACTATGACTGCCACCTTTCAACGAAGGATTAAGCCTCGCTCTCGGGCTTGATGTCTATCTTGAAGCCGGTGATCTTAGCTGCCAGGCGGGCATTCTGGCCCTCCTTGCCGATTGCCAGAGAGAGCTGACCGTCGGGAACAATAACACGGCAGGTCTTGGGCTCCTCCAGCAGCTCTACGCTGATTACCTCAGCGGGAGACAGAGCAGCTGCGATGTACTCGGCGGGATCCTCGGAATACTTGATGATGTCGATCTTCTCGCCGCCCAGCTCGTTTACGATGCTGGCAACACGGCCGCCCTTGGGGCCTACGCATGCGCCGATAGGATCGATCTCTGCATCGGCGGAGCAAACAGCCATCTTGGTGCGGCTGCCGGCCTCGCGGGCGATGCTCTTGATCTCAACGGTGCCGTCGAAGATCTCGGGAACTTCCAGCTCGAACAGGCGCTTTACCAGACCGGGATGGGTTCTGGAAATGAGG
>JAFYVA010000054.1 GCA_017549325.1 Oscillospiraceae bacterium | reverse complement strand
GGGCATGATCGCTGCGGCGCGCAGCGGTGATCTGAAGATCGAGAAGCTGGAGGCTATGACTGCCGTTTGCTCCGTGGGTCTGGACATGATCGTGCTGCCCGGTGAGACGCCCGCCGAGGTGATCGCCGCCATCATTGCCGACGAGGCCGCTATTGGTATGGTCAATTCCAAGACCACCGCCGTCCGTGTCATCCCCGCCATCGGCAAAAGGGCAGGGGAGGGCCTGAACTTCGGCGGCCTTTTGGGCGAGGGCCCCATCATGGATGTGAACCTCACCGCCAGCCCCAAGAACTTCATCGACCGCGGTGGCCGTATCCCCGCCCCCATGCAGAGTTTAAAGAACTAAAAAAATGCTCACCCGTTTCTCGGGTGAGCATTTTCCGTTTATTCGCCGTCCCGTCCGTTGTCGCGGAACAGGAGCGTAATGCACCACAAGCCTGCAATGCCTACCAGCGAGTAGATAATGCGGCTGACGGTGCCCATCTGGCCGCCGAAGAGGAAGGCTACACAGTCAAAGCCAAACAGGCCCACGCTGCCCCAGTTCAGAGCGCCTACGATCACCAGCACCAGCGCCAGTTTATCTAAAATTTTCACGGAAAATTCCTCCTAAAACAAACTACTGTCTCTATCTTACCCGCGACGGCGGCAACTATACAAAAAATATTTTTGTAGAAAGCTAAAAAATTTTGTAATTTTCGTTGCAAAGTGTGTGTCTGCTGTGGTATGATGTCCACAGGAACACGCAATGAAGCGAAAAAAGAAGAAATTCATATAAATTTGAGATGTTAAAGGAGGATCCCCATGAACAAGAAGTTTGAAAAGCTGGGCTTTTATCCCGCCGACATCCTGATGCCCAAGGGACAGGATATGAACACGTGGGCTGTGGTGGCCTGCGACCAGTTCACCTCCGAGCCGGAATACTGGCGCTCCGTGGAGGAGAAGGTGGGCGCTGATCCCTCCACGCTGCGTCTGATCCTCCCCGAGGCCAAGCTGAAGGATCCCAATGTGGAGAGCATCATCAGCGATATCAACGCCTCCATGAAGCAGTATCTGGACAGCGGCGTGTTTGAGACTCTGTCCGAGAGCCTGATCTATGTGGAGCGTCAGCAGTCCGACGGCCGCATCCGTCACGGTCTGATCGGTATGGTGGATCTGGATGCCTACGATTTCACGCCCGGTTCCGGCGCTCTCATCCGCGCCACCGAGGGTACGGTGCTCGACCGCATTCCTCCCCGCGCCAAGGTGCGCCGCAACGCACCCATCGAGCTGCCCCACGTGATGCTGCTGATCGACAACCCCGAGCGCACCGTTATCGAGCCTCTCACCGCCGCCGTTGACGGCATGGAGAAGATCTACGATTTCGAGCTGATGCAGAAGGGCGGTCACATCCGTGGCTATAACCTCTCCGCTGCCCAGATCGATGCCGTGGCCGAGGCTCTCGAGGGCCTGACCTCTGACGAGGCTATGCAGAGCAAGTACGGTGTCTCCGGTGTGGCGCCTCTCCTGTTCGCCGTGGGTGACGGCAACCACTCTCTGGCTACCGCCAAGGCCTGCTACGAGGAGCAGAAGGCCGGCAAGACTCCCGAGGAGTACCTCAAGCTCCCCGCCCGCTATGCACTGGTGGAAGTGGTCAACAACCACGATGAGGCATTGCAGTTCGAGCCCATCCACCGCGTGGTGTTCGACATCGACAAGGACCGCTTCATGGAGATGTTCATGGCGGCCTATCCCAACGCCTACGAGGGCAAGGGCGAGGGCCATGTGATCGAGTTCGTCTGGGAGGGCGTGGATACCTTCTACACCGTCCCCGATCCCAAGGTACAGCTGGCAGTGGGTACGCTGCAGGCCGTCATCGATGACTATGTGAAGAACGTGGGCGGCGAGGTGGACTACATCCACGGCGACGATGTGACCCGCGAGCTGGGTTCCAAGAGCGGCAACATGGGCTTCCTGCTGCCCGCCATGGGTAAGGAGCAGCTGTTCAAGACCGTCATGGCCGACGGCGTCCTGCCCCGCAAGACCTTCTCCATGGGTCACGCTCAGGATAAGCGCTACTACATCGAGGCCCGCACCATCCGCTGAATTACCAGTAGCAATTTTTAAAAAAACGGTGTATAATAGAGCCGTCCCGTCCGGGACGGCTCTATTTTTACATAAGGAGACCCGATGATGACTGTGACCGAGAAGGCCTATGCCAAAATCAACCTGACGCTGGAGGTGCTGGATCAGCGCGCCGACGGCTATCATAATATTGAGAGCATCATGACCACCGTGAATCTCTATGATACGGTGACCCTCACCGCTCACACGGGTGGCGAGTGCCGCCTCACCTGTGACACGGCCGTGACCGAAAAGGCAGAGGACAACCTCTGTATGAAGGCGCTGCGTGCCTTCTTCGCCCATACGGGATTGGCCTGCGACGGTGTGGATATCACATTGGAAAAGCGTATCCCTATGCAGGCGGGTCTGGGCGGCGGCAGCGCCGATGCCGCAGCCGTGCTGCGCGGATTGCAGAAAATCTATGCCCCCGACATGGAGCGCGGTGAGCTGGAGGCGATTGCCGCCACCGTGGGCAGCGATGTGCCCTTCTGCGTAGGCGGCGGCACCCAGCTGGTGTGCGGCAGAGGAGAGGAACTGTCCCCCTTGCCTCCTGTGCCCAAGTGCACCTTCCTCATCGTCAAGCCCCGCGAGAGTTTTTCCACCGCCGAGATGTACGCCCGTCTCGATATGTGTGAGCCCGAGGAGCGCACCAACTGCCGTGAGATCGCCGAGGTGGCACTGAAGGTCAAGGAAGTGGTGACGCTGGCTGTGGGCCTGCACAACGATTTCGAGAAGGTCTTGCCTCTGAACAGTCAGGTACCCATGATCCACGAGACTATGCTGCGCCGCGGCGCATGGGGAACCGTCCTGTGCGGCAGCGGCAGCGCCGTGGCAGGTCTGTACCGCACCGAGGAGGAGACAAAGGAGACCATCGAGGTGCTGAAGATCAGCGGCTGGGATTATTTTATGACCGAGCCTGTATAAAATCAGAAAACACCGTCCATGATAGAGGAAATTCTCTACATAGGACGGTGTTTTTTATGAAACGACTGCATCGATGGGAACTGGCGCTGCTGCTGGGTCTGTGCGCGGCACTTCTGTGGGGTGCATGGAGCGCTCAGCAGCAACAGGAGCTGTCCCGTAAGATGATCCGCCTCCATGTGATCGCCCACTCCGACAGCGCTGAGGATCAGGCGTTGAAACTGCAGGTGCGGGATGCGGTACTGGACTACGCGACGGCTGTGCTGCAGCGCAGCGCGGATATGGCGGCGGCACAGCAGGAACTGCAGCGTGAGCTGCCCCGCATCGAGTCCATTGCCCGCGCTGCCGTGAAAGCGGAAGGCTACGACTACGGAGTGACGGCCTCACTGGGGCAGACAGAGTTCCCGCTGAAGGAGTATGACGGGTTTTCACTCCCTGCGGGGGAGTATACGGCGCTGCGTCTGGTGATCGGCGAAGGGGAGGGGCAGAACTGGTGGTGCGTGGTGTTCCCGCCTCTGTGTACCGCCGCAGCCTGCGAGTTTGACGAGACGGCGCTGGCGGCAGGCTTTTCGGAGGAGGATATCTCTCTCATCACCGAATCCGAGGGCTATGTGCTGAAGTTCCGCACCATGGAACTGTGGCAGCAGCTGCGGCAGAAAATCGGAAAATAATGAACGACCATTGATGCCGTGGCATCAATGGTCGTTTTGCTTATGCTTGATCCATACCGCAGGCGGTGGCCTGCTCAATGAGCGCGCGGTCATTCATCACCGCATCGTAGAAGCGGAAACCGCCTGCAAAGTTGTAGGCATCGTAGCCGTTGCCCATGAGAATGCGGCTGGCGATATAGCTGCGCAGACCGCTCTGGCAGATAACATAGACGGGTCTGCCTTTCTCAATCTCCCCGAGACGCTGGCGGAGCTCATCCACGGGAATGTTGGTAAAACCCTCAATATGCCCGCGGCGGAATTCTCCTACTGTACGGGTATCCAGCAGCGTTACACTGCCGTCGCGGGGAAGGGTGGCGGCCTCTTCCAGATGCCACTGTTTCACCACGCCCTTGGCGATGTTGTCGATCATAAAGCCTGCCATGTTGACCGGATCCTTGGCAGAGGAGTAGGGCGGGGCATAAGCCAGATCCAACTCTTGCAGTTCCGTGGCCTTCCATCCTGCGTGGATGGCGGTAGCCAGTACGTCGATGCGCTTGTCCACGCCCTCGTAGCCCACGATCTGTGCGCCAAGGAGACGGTAGGTGCCCTTTTCAAAGACCACCTTCATGGTCATCACCTTGCCGCCGGGGTAGTAGCCTGCATGACTCATGGGGGAGAGGATCACCGACTCCACATCCAATCCGGCCTTGCGGGCGTTGGTCTCGTTGATGCCTGTGGTGGCGGCGGTCATGCTGAATACCTTGATGACGCTGCTACCCTGCGAGCCGCGATAACGGCTCTCACCGCCGCAGATGTTGTCGGCGATGATGCGGCCCTGCTTATTGGCGGGGCCTGCCAGCGACAGGAGCACATCCTGTCCCGTGACGCTGTGCCTGACCTGTACGGCGTCGCCTGCGGCATAGATGTCGGGCACAGAGGTCTCCATGCGGTCGTTGACCACGATGCTGCCCTTGAGGCCCAGTTCAATACCTGCCGCCTTTGCCAGCGCCGTGTCGGGTGTGACGCCGATGGCCAGTACCACCATGTCACCGTGGAGGGGGGAACCCTCCTTGAGCAGCACATCCACGCCGCCGTCCCGTGCTTCGAAACCCTCTACCGTTTGGCCCAGCATCAGACGGACACCGTGGCGGCGCATCTCAGCGTGAATGAAAGCGGCCATATCGGCGTCGAAGGGGTTCATCAGCTGCCCGGGACGCTGCACGATGGTCACATCCATTCCCAGCTCCCGCAGGTTCTCTGCCAGTTCCAGCGCGATAAAGCCGCCGCCGGCCAACACTACGGACTTGGGGTGACGGGCGTTGATGTACTCCTTGATGGCGAAGGTATCCTCCACCGTGCGCAGGGTGAAGATATTCTCCAGCTCCATACCGCCCAGACGGGGCTGGGTGGGTTTGGCACCGGGGGAGAGGATCAGTTTATCGTAGTGCTCCTCAAATACCTCGCCGCTTTCCAGATTCTTGACCGATACCGTCTTGCGCTCGGGATGAATGGCGGTGACCTCGTGGCGCACCTTCATCTGCACGCGGAAGCGGGAGAAGAAGCTCTCCGGCGTCTGCAAAGTCAGTTCCTCAGGATCGGTAATCACATCGCCGATGTAATAGGGCAGACCGCAGTTGGCATAGGAGATATAGCCGGAGCGCTCAAAGACCACGATCTGCGCCTGTTCGTCCAATCTGCGGACTCTGGCCGCGGCAGTTGCGCCGCCTGCCACGCCGCCTACGATCACAACTTTCATCTTATCGTTCCACCTTTCCTCGATAGGCGACAATGCCGCCGATATTGTGTGCATTGACATAGCCCATGCTTTTGAGTATCTCCACTGCCTGACGGCTCCGTGCGCCGGAGCGGCAGTAGACAAACAGTTCCGTTTCTTTATTTTCCACCACTGCGGGCAGTTTGTCAAGGAGCTGCAGGGGGAGATTCTGGCTGCCCGGGATATGGCCCTCCCGATATTCCTCGGGGGAGCGCACATCCAGCAGCAGCGCGTCGGATGCGGCGTGATAATCGGCAAGACCCTGATTGATGTCGCTTTGTCGGAACAGATCGAAAAAGCCCATGACCGCACCTCCTTACAGCATCGCCAGAATGGCGCTCTTATTCTTGGCCCCTACGGAGCGCTTGACGACCTCGCCGTCCTTCATCACCACCAGCATGGGGATGCTCTTGACGCCGAACTGACGGGCCAGCTCAGGCTGTTCCTCTACATTGACCTTGCCTACCTTGATGTCGGAGCGCTCTTCGGCGATCTCCTCCACCAGCGGGACAACGCGGCGGCAGGGGCCGCACCAGGGAGCCCAGAAATCCAGCAGCACGGGCTTGTCGGAATTGAGTACTTCGTTATGAAAATTGTTGTTGTGAATATTGATAGCAGACATCTTCTTGTCCTCCTTAGTTTTTTGTTTTCTGATTGTAGTATACCCGAAGTTCTGCGGTAATTCTGTGACATTTGCCACTACAATCATTTTTTTCTGATAGCCATCTGTCTTATTTCTTCGACACCGTGCATATTGCGGGCGTACCCTCTTTCCTTATGCCGGAAAATCGTGTATAATGTAAAAAACGAATCGCCACAGGAGGGAAGAGGCCATGCTGACCATTTTGATGGGCCGTGCAGGCAGCGGAAAATCTGCCGCCGTGCTGTCACAACTGAATCAACACCGCTATGAGCGGGGGCAGATCCTTCTTGTGCCCGAGCACACCTCTCACGAGGCGGAGATGGATCTTCTGAAGTGCTGCGGTGACACCGCCTCTGCCAACGCCGAGGTGCTGAGCTTTGCCTCCCTTGCCCGCCGTGTGCTGTCTGAAACGGGCGGCGGCGCCGATTTTACGCTGGACGGCGGCGGTAAGCTGCTGACCATGCGCCGCAGTTTGCAGGATGCACAGCACAATCTGCGGGTGTTCGGAAAGCCCTCCCGCCGCGCTGCCTTTTTGCAGCAGCTGACCGATCTGATGGATGAGTTTTACGCCTATGACATTGCCCCCGAGACGCTCCATGAGCGCATCAAGGATGTGGAGGGTGCCATGGGCGATAAGCTGCGTGATCTTGCCTACATTTTCACCGCTTACGATGCCCGCCTTCGCAGCGGCGGCATCGACAGCCGTTCCCGTATGGAAAAGCTGTGCGACCATCTCCATGAGAGTCGCTATTTTGACGGAAAAGACCTGTATGTGGACGGATTTTCCTTCTTTACCAAACAGGAGGAGCGTATTCTCGGCCACGCCCTGCGCCGCTGCCACAGTGTGACGGTGACGCTGCTGGGTGAGCAGTATAACCATGAGTTCTTCCAAAATGCCGCTGCACAGCGCGAGCGCTTGAAGCGTCTTGCCGACGATGCGGGCGCTGCGGTGCGCTTTGCGTACCTGAAAAATGACAGCAAAAGTGCCCTTGCCCATCTGGAGCGTCATATTTTCGGCTTCGACAGAGCCTATGAGGGGGAGGATGCCGCTGAGCATATTGCTCTGTATGAGGCCGCCGATGCCTACGCCGAGGTGGAGTATGTCAGCGCCGAGATCCGCCGCCTTGTGACGGAGGAGGGCTATCGCTACCGCGATATTGCCGTGGCCTGCCGCGATATGGAGCGCTACGGGGCGCTGTTGGAGATGGTGCTGCGCCGCGACGGCATCAGCGCCTACATGAGCCTGCGCCGCGATTTGACGGAAAAAGCGGTCATCACCATGCTGCTCTACGCCGTAGATGCGGTGACGGGCGGATTTGAATACGAGGATATGTTCCGCTGCCTGAAAACGGGGCTTGCGGGCATCAGCCGCGATGAGTGTGACCTGTTGGAGAACTATGTGGTCCGCTGGGATATCCACGGTCGGATGTGGATCCGTGAGCAGCTGTGGACGGCGCACCCCGAGGGCTACGGCCTTGAGTTCAACGACCGCAGTCATGCCCGCCTCGAGGAGATCAACCGCATCCGCGAGGTGCTGCGCCCCCGATTCGCCGCCCTCTATAAGGGGTTGGCGGGGGAGAGTGAGGGCGTGGATAAGGCTCGCGCACTCTACGACTTCGCCATTGCCTGCGGCGTACCGCAGCAGCTGCGGGAAAAGGCGGATGCCTTTATCGCGATGGGTGAGGTGCAGCAGGCAGAGGAATATGTGCAGCTGTGGAGCATTTTCTGCGGCGTACTGGATCAGTTTGTAGAGATCTTAGGCAGCGAGAAGATGGATGGGGAAGAGTTTGCCCGCCTCCTGCGCCTTGTGCTGAGTCGTTACAGTGTGGGCACCATTCCCGCCACGCTGGATCAGGTGAAGATCAGCGAGATCACCCGCAATGACCGCCATCGCGTCCGCGCCGTGTTCCTGCTGGGCGCCAACGACTCGGTGCTGCCCCGCATCGAGCCTCAGGGCGGTATTTTGGATGAAGAGGCCCGCCGGCTCATGAGTGAGCGGGAGCTGCCTCTGTCCGATGCCACCTTCGATGCGCTGGACAACGAACTGCAGAATATCTACGCCTGTCTTGCCCAGCCCACCGACTACCTGCATATCAGCTGGTGCTGCAGCGACAGTGCCGGCACGGAACTGCGCCCCTCCTTCGTGGTGGAGCGCATGGGACGGCTGTTCCCACAGCTGCGCGTGCGCCGTGAGGACGGCGAGTACCGCCTGCGTCTGGAGAGCGCGGCGCTGTGTCTGGCGGCAGAGGATGAACGCCTGTGGCGGTATTTCCGCGACAGTGGACGCTGCAACGGCGTACTGGATGCCATGGAGCGCGCCCGTACCATGCCGAAAGGAAAGCTGTCCCCCGCTGCGGTGGAGGGACTCTACGGCAAGAAACTGGCTATGTCTGCCAGCCGTATGGATAACGCCAACTCCTGTCACTTCAGCTACTTTATGCGCTACGGCCTCCGCGCCAAGGAGCGCAAGAGCGCCTCGTTCGAGGCGCCCGAGATCGGTACATTCGTCCACTATCTGCTGGAAAATGTCAGCCGCGATGTGAAGGAACTGGGCGGCTGGGCCAAGGTGGAGCAAAAGGAACTCCGTGGGATGGTACGCACCTATGTGGAGCGCTATGCCGCCGAGGAGATCGACCGCTACGAGGAAAAGAGTCCCCGTTTTCGGTATCTGTTCCACCGCCTCCGCGAGACGGCCTACGATATTATCGACAGTATTGCCGAGGAGCTGCGCACCTCCGACTTTGTCCCTGTGGCCTTTGAGTTGGGCTTTGGTGGCCGCGACGGCGTGCTGCAGCCCATCACCGTCACCGAGGGTGGGGCGCAGCTCTCGCTCTCGGGCAAGGTGGACCGCGTGGACGGCTGGGTGAAGGATGACAAACTCTATCTCCGCGTGGTGGACTATAAGACGGGAAAGAAGGCCTTTGACCTGACCGATGTGCGCTACGGTCTGGGGCTTCAGATGCTGCTGTATCTGTTCACGTTGGGGGAGAAGGGCAGCGCCTATTTTGGGAAAGAGATCGTCCCTGCAGGTGTGCTCTATCACCCGGCCCGCAGCGAGATTTTACGCATGGAGCGCAACACCGGGGACGAGAAGATCGCCGATGCACTCCGCAAGAGCGTCGCCCGTACCGGCCTTGTGCTGGGAGAGCCGGAGGTGCTGCAGGCTATGGAGCACAGCGCGCTGGAAAAGCCCACGTTTCTGCCTATTTCCGTCAACAAGGACGGAAATATCAGCGGCGGTATCGCCTCGGCGGCGCAGCTGGGTAAGCTGGGGCGCTATGTGGACAAGCTCCTCCACGACATTACCCGGGAAATTGCCGACGGCAACATCGATGCCGACCCCTATGCCCGTGGCCCGCAGGAAGGTGCGTGTACCTATTGTCCCTTTGCCTCGGCCTGCTATTTCGACAAGCAGCGGGACACCATGCGGTATTTGAAGAAAACATCGCCGGATGAATTCTGGCAGATCGTCGATCAGGAGACGGGGGAGGTGGAGTCCAATGGCTGAGATCAAGCTGACACAAGAGCAGCAAAGCGCCGTGGAAAACCGCGGCGGCAGCCTGCTGGTCTCTGCTGCCGCCGGTTCCGGTAAAACCAAGGTGCTGGTGGAGCGGCTCTTCGACTACATGGCAGACGGCTCGTGCAATGTGGATGACTTTCTGATCATCACCTATACCAAGGCCGCCGCCGCCGAGCTCCGCGGCAAGATCGCCGTGGAACTGAGCCGCCGTGTGGCACAAGCACCCGACAACCATCATCTGCGCCGCCAGCTCTACCGCGTCTATCAGGCGGATATCAAGACGGTGGATGCCTTCTGTGCATCCCTGCTCCGTGAGAATGTTTACCTGCTGCCTGCGGTAGAGGGGCGCAATCTGACCCCTGATTTCCGCGTGCTGGATGAACAGGAGGCAAAGATGCTGCGTCAGCGCGTATTGAGCCGCGTGCTGGATGAATTTTATCAGCACATGGACGAGCGGCGCAGCCATCTTGTGGAGACGCTGGGCGCAGGCCGCGACGACCGTGCCCTCAGCGAACTGGTGCTGGAACTGTACGGAAAGCTCCAGAGCCATCCCTATCCGCTGCGTTGGCTCAATGCAGTGCGCAGCAGATGGGAACAGCTCCCCACCAATGTGGATGAGACGGAGTACGGCCACCTGTTGATGGAAAACAGTGCCCGCCGTGCCCTCTTTTGGGCGCAGCGGCTGGAGTCGGTAATGACATCCCTCAGTGAAGAGAAGGTGCTGGAGTCCTACGCCGAGACGGTGCTGGACGGTGCGGCACAAATGCGCGGATTCGCCGAAGCGGCCACATGGGCCCGGCGGGTGGAGTGTGTACCCGTGTTCGGTAAGCTCAAGGCCGTGCGGGGCGAGAGTCTGGAAAAGGAGATCGTCAAGCGTCTTATCAAACAGTGTAAGGACGATTTGAAGAAGTTTGCCGCCCCCTTTGCCATCACCTCAGAGGAACATCTGGAGGATCTGGCCGCTATGGCACCGGCCATGCTGGCACTGGCAGACCTCACTGCGGAGTTCAGCCACGCCTATCAGACGGAGAAGGTGCGCCTTGGCGCACTGGACTTCTCCGATCAGGAGCACTATGCCGTAGAGCTGCTGCTGGACGCTGAGGGAAAGCCCTCGGAGCTGGCACAGCAGGTGTCCGGACGCTACCGCGAGATCATGGTGGATGAGTATCAGGATACCAACGAGGTGCAGAACTGCATCTTCAGCGCCATCTCCCGTCAGGGACACAACCTCTTCACCGTGGGCGATGTCAAGCAGAGCATCTATCGCTTCCGTTTGGCCGATCCCACCATCTTCCTTGCAAAATATTTGCGCTTTACGGATGCGGCCAATGCGGAGGAAGGGGAGGAGCGGCGCATTGTGCTCTCCCGCAACTTCCGCTCGAGAAGCGAGGTGCTGGAGGCCACCAACTTTATCTTCCGCAACATCATGTCGCCCGATGTGGGCGAGATGGATTACGGCGATGCCGAGTCTCTCTACTTCGGTGCCGCCTACTATCCCGAGGCTCCGCAGCGCGAGGCGGAGTACCATCTGATCTCCGTGGAGGATACGGAGACAGAGCGCTTTGACCGCACCGCCGTCGAGGCCGACTTTGTGGCCGGACAGATCGGAAAAATGCTCTCGGAGGGCTATCCGGTACACGGCGGCGACGGCACCTTGCGTCCTTGCCGCGCCGATGATTTTGCCATTTTGATGCGCGCGCCCAATGCCCGTATCAATGCTTTCACTGCCGCCTTGACGCGACGGGGGATCCCCTGCGGCGTGGAGGAGGGGGAGGCCTTCTTCGAGACGGTGGAGATCGCCGTAGCCTTTGCCATGCTGCAGCTGATCGACAATCCCCGTCAGGATGTCCCCCTCATCTCCGTGCTGCGCTCACCCCTCTACGGCTTCAGTGCCGACCGGCTGGCGCAGATCCGTATGCTGCAAAAGGACGGCGACTATTATGAGGCTCTCTGCCTCGACGGGGGAGCGGATACCGCCGCATTTTTAGATGACCTGACCATGCTCCGTGAGGCAGCCCGTGAGGAGCACGCCGACACGGTACTGTGGCGGATGCTGCACCAGTGCCGCTTTTTGGCGGTGTTCGGTGCCATGGCAGGCGGCGCTGCACGGCGTGAGAACCTCCTGTCCCTCTACGCCTACGCCCGTACACAGTCCGGCGCAGGCAAGGCGCGGCTGTTCGATTTTGTGACCCATCTGCGCCGTATGCTGGAGACGGGGCAGACCCCGCCTTTGGCGGGCCGTGCAGCCGTGGGCGGCGTACGCATTATGTCCATCCATAAATCCAAGGGCTTGGAGTTCCCCGTGGTGTTTTTGTGCGACCTGTCCAAGCGGTTTAACACCATGGATCTGCGCTCGCCTGTGCTGGTGCATCCCCAACTGGGACTTGGCTGCGAGCGTGTGGACCGTCAGCGCCATATACGCTACGACACCATTAGTAAGACGGCGCTTTCGGCCAAATTGCAGCGCGAGAGTTTGTCAGAGGAGATGCGCATCCTGTACGTGGCGCTGACCCGCGCACAGGAAAAGCTCATCGCCGTGGATTGCCGCCGCAGTCTGGCCACAGCCATTGAGCGCCTCTCTGTCTCGGCGCAGCTGCCTGTGCCCTCTGAGGCGGTGGGCAGCGCCACCTGTCTCGGCGACTGGCTCCTACAGCCCCTGCTCAGTACCCCCGAGGGACAGAAGATCTGCTTCCATGCGGGGGTGGATTGCCCTGTGTTGGACGCAGTGGGCGGTGGATGGAAGGTGCGCCTGTGGGAAAATCCCGCCGTCGGTACGGCAGCGGCGCAGGAGGACGGCGTGCTGTCCGACCTGCCCGAGGAGGAAAGTGCCCCCTTCGACCCCACGCCTCTGGAGGCGGTGTACGGCTACGAAAAGGCCACCGTTATCCCCACCAAGGTCACGGCTACCCAACTGAAGGGCCGCATGGTGGATGAGGAACTGACCGATGCGGCGCAGCCTACCCGCACCCGGGCTGCGGCTTTTGATAAGCCCCTGTTTTTGCAGCCCCATGTAGAGCTCAACGCCGCAGAAAAGGGCACCGCCGTCCATACGGTGATGCAGTACATCGATTTCCATACCGTGCCCAATGATGCAGCGGTAGCCGCTGCCGTGGAGGAACTGCGGCTGAAGAAACTGCTCAGTGACAGACAGGCAGAGGCGGTGGACTACGGCCTTGTCACCAATTTCCTCGCCTCGCCTCTGTGTGAGCGGATCCGCAGGGCAGAGCGGGTTTATCGGGAATACCGCTTTGCGGTACTGGTAGATGCCGCCATCTACGATGCCGCGGCAGCGGGGGAGGAGATGGTGCTGCAGGGCGTGGCCGACTGCGCCTTTGTAGAGGATGGAAAACTCATCGTGGTGGACTTCAAGACAGACCGTGTGGAGGACGGGCAAGTGGAGGCGAGAGCGGAGCATTACCGCCCGCAGCTCAACGCCTACGCCTACGCATTGGAGAAGATTTTGTCCTTGCCGGTGGGTGAGAAGATCGTCTACTTTTTCCACAAAAATTCTGCAATTTCTTTGTAAAAAAGGCTTGCAATTTTGTTCAAGGTGTGGTATTATCACAGTTGCGTTTGCAGGTTTTGCATCCGACAAGTGTACCAGAAAGGGGTGAACAAGAGCAATGAAGGAAGGAATCCATCCCAATTATCAGCAGACTACTATTAAATGCGCCTGCGGTAATGTAATTGAGACAGGTTCTACGAAGAAGGATATTCGCGTAGAAGTCTGCTCTAAGTGTCACCCCTTCT
>JAFYVA010000053.1 GCA_017549325.1 Oscillospiraceae bacterium | reverse complement strand
TGTGGGCCGCGGGAACATCTACCGCAGCTGGCCTTTTGTCAAGGGGTGCCTGATCCTGAATTACCTCGGTCAGGGTGCATGGATCATCAACAACATGGACAACACCGCACTGCAGACGGTACAGGATATGAATCCCTTCTTCCTGATGCTGCCGGATATGCTCCGCCCTGTGGCGGTGGTGCTCAGTGCCATGGCCGCCGTCATCGCCTCTCAGGCGCTGATCACCGGCTCTTATACCTTGGTCTCCGAGGCCATTTTGCTGGATCTGCTGCCCCATCTGGAGATCCGTTATCCCTCCGATACGAAGGGACAGCTCTATGTGGGTGCCGTCAACAACATCCTCTGGATCGGCTGCAGTATCGTGGTGCTGATTTTCCGCTCCGGTCATCGTATTGAGTCGGCTTACGGTCTGTCCATCACGGTTGCCATGCTGCTGACCACGGTGCTCCTCTTTGCCTACCTCTACTGGATTCGAAAGAAAAAGCTTCTTGCCTGGATCGTGATGATCCTCTTCGGCCTTATCGAGGTGGTGTTCTTTGTCTCCAGTCTGGGTAAGTTCCTCACCGGCGGCTACTTTACCGCCATTCTGACCCTCGTGATCCTGTTGATTATGATCATCTGGTATCGCGCCACGCAGCTGGAACAGAAGTACCGTACCGATTTGAAGATGGAGGAACACATCGACTGTCTGAACAAGCTGAGCAAGGACAGTAACATTCCCATAATGTCTCACAATCTGGTGTATCTGGATAACGCCAAGGATATGGCGTATATTGACCGCGATATTCTCTACTCTATTCTGGATAAAGACCCCAAACGGGCACAGGCCTACTGGTTCGTCAGCGTCAATGTGCTGGAAGACCCCCAGACCATGAACTATGAGGTGGAGACATACGGCAGCGACTGCGTGTTCCGCATCCGCCTGAATCTGGGATTTAAGTGCGATCAGCGCGTCAATATGTATCTGCGCCAGATCGTGCATGATCTGCAAACGAGCGGTGAGCTGCCTTTGCAGGATAAAAAGTACTCCATCTACGGTCATTCCACCGTGGGCAGCTTTAAGTTCTGCATTATCCATAAGTCCGTCCCTACCAAGTCGGAGCTCTCCAGTGTGGATGAGTTCATTCTCAACGCCAAGTATGCCATCCGTAAGATGGCCGGCTCCAAGGTGAAGTGGTACGGTCTTGAT
This sequence comes from Oscillospiraceae bacterium, assembly GCA_017549325.1. The sequence continues at coordinate 1,940 of JAFYVA010000053.1, read as the reverse complement.
AACTCTTCACTGATCTATGAGACGGTGCCGCTGCTGGTATCCGGCAGAAGACCCGCCGAGCGCATCTGCCGTGCGGAAAACAAGGGGAACTAAATAGCCTTAGCGAGCACAGCATCTTGATAAAAGGTGCTGTGCTTTTTCTTGTCCCGGGACGAAAACCGTGATATACTGATAAAAACGACAGGAAAGGGGAGAGGGGCAATGTCCGTTCCTTTTTACGCAAAAAGCGAAACAAACCAAGGCTACATCAAGAATATGGAGGTGGTGGGCTACCACGACCTGAACAAGATGATGGCCTTTCAGATGGCCCTCCACAAGACAGAGGATGGCCGCTACTATCTCTACTGCGGCTCGTTCTGCGGCGCGGGCTGGAACATCCTCGATGTGACCGACCCCGTCAACCCCCGCCATGTGAAGTTCTTCGAATGCTGTGACCCGGAGGAGTACAAGGCACAGTGTACCCCGAAAATCCAGGTGGCCGACGGCTTGATGATCGCCGCCATCGGCGGCGGTGTGCCCTTCCTCCACGGCAATAAGCCGGAGGATAAGGCCATCTGCGGATTGCAGATCTACGACCTCCGCGAAGACCCCGAGAATCCCAAGCTTCTGTCCTACTGGTCTACGGGTACCAACGGGATGGGCGTACACCGCTTTGCCTACAACGGCGGCAAGTATGTCTATATGCCCGCCGAGTGTCCCGGCTTTGTGGGCTTTATCGTCCGTATCCTCGACATCTCCGACCCTGCCCGCCCGGTGGAATGCGGTCGTTGGTGGATGCCGGAGCAGTTCAAGGACGGCATGCTGCCCGGCACCTATCCCGAGGGTCACGCCGCGGAGAAGGATTGGGCCATGTGCCATGGCTGCACCCTCTCGCCCGACCGCCCCGACCAGATGTTCATGGGATATTTTGCCGGCGGCGGCATCATCGTGGACATTGCCGACCCCACCCGTCCCAAGCTGGTTTCCCAGCTGAAGGTGCAGCCGCCCTTTGCAGGGAAGAACTGCGGTGCCCGCTGCCACACCTATCTGCCCCTCCGTGGCCGCAATTTCGCTGTGCTGACCAACGAGGGTGAGCGTTTTGCCTACTTTACCCGTGAGAAGATCGCCGCAGGCCCCCACAAAGGTGCCCAGCCTATGAACAACCTCCACATGATCGATGTGTCCGACCCCACCGATCCTACGCTGGTGGCGGAGTTTCCCTATCCGGAGGTGCCGGCTGATTTCCCGTTTCCTAACTTCAACGACTGCGGCATCGGCTGTCAGGGTCCCTTCGGCCCCCACAATCTCCACGAGCCTATGGGCAAGCCTTGGCTGCAGGACGATCCCAATCTGGTGTATTGCTGCTATTTCCATGCCGGTATGCGCGTCTATGATGTGTCTGACCCCTATTACATCAAGGAACTGGCTTACTTCATCCCGCCCAACCCCGAGAAGCGCCTCTTTGGCCCGGAACTGCCCGGCCCGCTGCTGGGTACTGCCGAGGATTGCGTAGTGGATGACCGCGGCTATATCTATATGGATACACTCCATGACGGCGTGTATATCCTGAAGCTGAAAAAAGACTGACAGCAAAAAAGACCCGTGAGTGTGCTTCACGGGTCTTTTTGTAACATGAGCATAAGATTTATGGTACAATAAACAGTCAGAGAAACCATGAAAGGGAAGTCGACACGATGACCGATTATTTCAACGCGCAATTTTCAGATGACGAGATCCGCGCCATTTCCAGTATCGGCCTTGCCCACCTGGGTGATGCCGTCTACGAGCTGCTGGTGCGGCCATGATCTTGCGCTACCCCATGGTGCTGAAGGCGTTCAACCCCATCTACGCCATTGAAGTTTTCTTCAGCCCCTATAACAAGGCCGGACTCATGATCCTCGGCAGTGTTTTCCTCGCCACCACCGGTGCCGAGGCTCTCTACTCCGATATGGGTCATGTGG
>JAFYVA010000052.1 GCA_017549325.1 Oscillospiraceae bacterium | reverse complement strand
CCACATGACCCATATCGGAGTAGAGAGCCTCGGCACCGGTGGTGGCGAGGAAAACACTGCCGAGGATCATGAGTCCGGCCTTGTTATAGGGGCTGAAGAGAACTTCAATGGCGTAGATGGGGTTGAACGCCTTCAGCACCATGGGATAGCGGAGGATCATGGCCGCACCGGTCACGCCGAGGAAGGTAAACCACAGCAGCATACAGGGGCCGAACGCCTTACCGATCTTGCGGGTACCTGCCTTCTGCACAAAGAACAGCACAAAGATAATCAGCAGCGTGATGATGACCACCTTCCACTGCCCTGCGCCGAGGAAACGGTTCATCACCTCGATACTGCGCAGACCCTCCACTGCCGTAGTAACGGTAACAGCGGGGGTCAGCACGCCGTCAGCCAGCAGCGCCGCGCCTCCCACCATCGCCGGGATGATGAGCCACTTACCGTAGTTCTTCACCAGCGAGTACAGGGCAAAGATACCGCCCTCTCCGTGGTTATCAGCCTTGAGGGCGATGAGGATAAACTTCACCGTGGTCAGCAGCGTCACCGTCCAGATAACGAGGGACAGCGCGCCGATGATGAAGCGCTCGTCCACCTGTCCGATGCCGCCGTTTCCGGCGACGATAGACTTCATCACATACAGGGGCGAGGTACCGATATCACCGTAGACGATACCGATGGTCACCAGAAACATACCCCATTTTAAGCCTTTCTTCTTGTCTGTTTGTGCGTGTAAACTCATTTTACACCTCCACACATTCCTTGAGAAAAATAAAAGCTGCCGTTTTACGGCAGCACAAAAAGGCAGCACCATCTGCCGCAGAACAACTGCGGCCAACGGTCTCTCTCCTTCTTTGCGCTGACGAGATTAGCTGTCGGGTTCGGAGAAGAAGGTCTCCTACCGCCAAAGGCGGATACACCCCAAAATTTGGTTCTCCCGCTGCCGCAAATCGCGGCATTAAGCATATTATTGGCCAAAATTTCGCCCAATACAGGCGCAATTTTAACAGAAAATTAGCGCATTGTCAAGGCACGTATGCCGTCGGTTCTTACTGTTGCGCAAAAAGTGAGAGCAGGCCCACCGATCGGCGGACCTGCTCTCTGAGGGGAGACTCTTAATCAGAGAATCAGAACTGATTAAAACTTATTTACGACCAACCAGTGCGTCGTCCAGCGCCTTGCCGGCCTTGGTACGATACTTATCGTCGGTCTCCTTTACGTGGGCGGGCTTGAACAGCAGGATCAGGACCAAGCAGACAACACCGATCACGGCGCTGACGCCGAACACGGCCTGGCAGCCCTTGGTGAAGAGGATGGCAGCGATCATCATGGGACCGGCAGCCTGCAGGATGTTGGCGATGGGGTTCACGCAGGAGAACACGTTGGAGAAGTCCTCACGACGCCAATACTGTGCAGCGGCAGAGACGGTGAAGTTGGAAGCGGCACCCTCGAAGACAGACAGGCAGACGAAGGCAGCGATAAACCAACCGGCACCGTTGATGGAGCCCAGAATACCACCGACGATCATGATGATCACGGAGATCACAACAGCTTTCTTGGTACCCAGCTTGGTATCCAGCACGCCCAGCAGCCAACTACCGACGCAAGCAACGACGCAGGACATGGCCATCACGGTGGCAAAGTTCAGCTCGGCATAGGTGGCGATCATGGCGCTGGTCTGGGTCATCATACCGACGGAGCACATCAGCAGCGCGCCCATGGGGATGGTGACGAACCAGAAATCGCGATTCTTCAGGGTGTTGCCCAGCGTCCAGACGGAGGTCTTCTTGTTCTCAATCTCCTGTGCCAGCATTGCCTGTGCAATCTCGGGAGTGAAGGACTTGTCGTTGTCACGATAAGCGCCGCACTGTTCGGGATAGTCCTTAATGAAGATCAGACCGACCAGCAGACCAACCACCGCGATAATGAAATAAGGCAGGAACGCACCGGCGACATTAGGAACGCCGTGAGAAGCGGCCATGTACTCGGGGTTAAACACAGCACCGGCGAAGGCACCGATCACGCCGTTGGTGATGGGGAATGCGAATGTGGCGATGCCCATAACGGTACCCTTACGACGGGGGAACCACTGGCCAACCAGAATACCCAGCGCGAAGGTGGCATACAGGATGACGAACAGCGTCTCCAGGAAGTACACTACCTGCCACAGCGTCTGCTGAGCGGGGCTGATATACATGATGCCCAGCGCCAGCACCAGAGAAATGATACCGAAAGCGGCACCCATGGCCTTAACGCTCTTCATCTTACCGATGAAGCGGGTCAGGACCAGCTGGATCACGATACCGAGGAACGTAGCGATGGTGTAGATCGTGGAGATCTTCTGTGCACCACCGTACATGTCGGCGAGAATGTTCATGGGGAAGTTGGTAAAAACGGTGAAGGTAAAGAATGCAATTGCCTGATAAATCAGGAGCATCCAGCCACGGAAGCCAAGGTTAATGCTTTTTTTCTGCATGGGTTCTCTCCTCTCAGATGTTTTGTTTTTTATTACTAACTGCACCCCTCTATGCAGTTATGCCACAGTTTTTATGTGTCGGCAGATCAATAGCTGCCGTATTTCTCCACCGCCTCATACCACGCCGCCAGATTTTCCCGCTTGCAGTTGTCAAGAGAAATATCGTTGGACATGATATATCCGCCGCCGGGCGCGCAGGTGTCCAGCAGGCGGCGCGTCTCCGTCACCACCTGTTCCGTGGACCCGTGCATGAGTGTTGCGGTACTCATGTTGCCGGCCACACAGGCGATGCCCTCCAGCTCGCGCTTGGCCTTGGCCATATCCTGCTTTTCAAAAAGGTAAACAATCTTGCCCTTCGGCACATCCTTGATGCAGTTAAGGCGCGTATAATAGTTTCCCTCACAGAACACAAAGGGCGTGAGATCGGCAGCTACCAGCGCACACAGCAGCTTTTTCAGCGACGGCCAGTAGTACTGCTCATAGTCCGACGGCGACATAAACTCGTCCACACCGATATGCAGCGGGACGAAGACGCTGTCGGAATGGGACATCTTTGCCAGTGCGATGGCGTCGGCGATCACCACGTCGGTGAAGCGATCCAGCGCCTGTGCCAGCAGCTCCGGATCGGTCTTGAGATCCATCACCGTGTTGAGCAGACCGCGGATATTGTCGGCAAAGATATCAAAGGGTGCGCTGGCCACCGCGCTGCCCCAGATGGGGAATCCCTTCCGGATAAGATGCATATTGACCGCAACGGAGGAGCCGATATAGGCCTGCGTTGCCTTGCCTGCTGCCAGCATGGCCTCCAAGGCTCCTACCAGCGGAGGCGCGGCCAGCGACGCAAAACCCATCACGGTAGCGCCGCACAGATTATAAGGATTCAGCAGCTTCAAACCGGCCAGCGCCTCATACTTTTCCGCCAGCACGCGGTGCATCAAAAAGGCGGAGGGATCCTTCAGGAACACATCGTACTCATCGTCTTCCATGAAGGTATGGTCTGCCACCTGATAGGTGAAATTGTCACCGAATTCAGGCGTCTTTCCGGGATAGTTGATGTTGATGGGGCGAAGGATGTCCAAGGTGTTCTTAGGGAAGAAGTCGGGCGTATAAAAATAGTCCGGCTTGATGTCTTCCAGCAACCGGTCGAGGGCCGGGATGATGGTGCTCTGGTCGGTCATCGCCTCTTTGACCGAGGCGCCATATTCCAGCGCCACCAAATTTCCCATCGTAGGAACAAAAGGAACACGATCGGGAGTTCCCAGCGCAATCGCTGTTTTTACGCGTGCTGCGCGCGCCACAAAGGCGTCATTCCGTTCAATCATACGCATCTGCTCCTTCTTTTTGATAGTAATTTTATTATAAAATCGGCACTCTCGTTTGTCCAAATAGAATAAATTAGCATAGTATAAGTAAAACTTATACTATGCTAATTTTCGTTTGACTATATCAGTTTGTTCTTCTCTATGTAGTCTGCCACAAAGTTGGTAAAGAGGGCAATCGCACTGTTGATATTCTCCCGATGCCACGCCAAGACGAAGTAGTTTCCCTTGATCGGCATTTCTTTCAAACAGCAGACGTTCGGGTTGGCATAGAGGTAGCTATCGGTATTGCTGATACCGACGCCCCGTCCGGCATCGATCCACAGCATCTGCTCGTTCAGCGAGTGTGCCAGCAAAAACTTCGGTATGAATCCTGCGTCTTCGCAATCGGCCAACACCATTTCCTGCACGATGGCGCTATCTTCACCGTCCACCAGAACAATCGTCTCGTCCTTCAAATCTTTCCAGCTATGGACCTTCTTTTCGTTCAGCGGATGGCTCTTCGCCGCAAAGACGGCACAGGTGTCCACATCGGTGGTGACCCACAGATAGGAGGGACTATTCTTTATATCGAAGTTAATCGTAAAGGCAATATCCAGCTTCTTTTCATCCAAACCCTTTCGCAAGCCGGAAAAAGAGTCCATGGTGAACTCGATATGGATATTGGGATACGCCGCCTCAAAAGCATGATAGGCTGCCCGGAAATTCGGCGAGAGAATCTGCCCTTCCAGAACACCCATCTTCAAGATGGCACTGTGTCCGTCACTGATGATCCGCGCTCTTTCAAAGGCCTCCTGCATCATACGGCTGCATTTCGGCAGTTCCTGCATCAGTACGATTGCCGCAGGCGTCAGGCGCAGCTTATTCTTGTCGCGGATAAACAGCTGCATATTCAATTCTTTTTCGATGGCCGTGATCTGTTGACTAAGCGCCGGCTGCGTGATGAACAGTTCCTTGGCTGCTTCTGAAAAATTCAGGCGCTGCGCGGCTTTTAAGAAATATTTTATCTGCAGATCGTTCAATGCACGACACCTCTCTTCCCATGCAACTGGCATTTCACCAAAATTGCTACCATTCTACCTTTAAACTGACAGTAAATCAATCACTCTGCGATGTATTTGGTATAACCCCCAAAAAGCAACCCGTCCGACAGTGCAACTTGCTGATTCACCGCACCGGCAACGTTCTTATATAGGCTCCGTGTTTTGCACCTCCCTCCCCTACTGAAAAAAATCCCCCTTGTTCCCGTTTTTGCGGAAACAAGGGGGATTTTACACTGATTGGGTAGGAAGATTGTTCCTTAGAACAATCCGGTGATCTTGCCGTTCTCATCCACATCGATCTTCTCAGCGGAGGGAACCTTGGGAAGACCCGGCATGGTCATGATATCGCCGGTAAGCGCCACCAGGAATCCGGCACCGGCGCTGACCTTCAGGTTGCGAACGGTGACGGTGAAGCCCTCGGGGGCACCCAGCAGCGTCTGGTCATCGGAGAAGGAGTACTGGGTCTTGGCCATGCAGATGGGCATCTTGCCAAAGCCCTGTGCCTCCAGCTGCTGCATCTGCTTGCGGGCGCCGGCAGTGAGCACCACGCCGTCGGCGTGATAGACGCGCTGGCAGATATCGCTCAGCTTCTTCTCGATGGAATCCTCGGTGTCGTAGGCAAAGCGGAAGTTGTTCTCGCTATCGCACAGGCGGACAACCTCCTCGGCCAGTGCGATACCGCCCTCGCCGCCCTTGGCCCAGACCTCGCTGAGGGCCACGTTGACACCCAGCTCACGGCACTTATCCTCCACCAGCTTCAGCTCGGCAGCGGTATCGGTGGGGAATGCGTTGATGGCCACCACACAGGGCAGACCGTACACATCCTTGATATTGGACACATGGCGCAGCAGGTTGGGCATACCGGCCTCGAGAGCTGCCAGATTCTCGTTGTTCAGCTCAGCCTTGGGCACGCCGCCGTGATTCTTCAATGCGCGGACGGTAGCCACCACCACAACGGCATCGGGCTTGAGACCGGCCAGACGGCACTTGATATCCAGGAACTTCTCAGCGCCCAGATCCGCGCCGAAACCGGCCTCGGT
>JAFYVA010000051.1 GCA_017549325.1 Oscillospiraceae bacterium | reverse complement strand
GACGAAGTGGCCGGCGCCGTTCTCGCCCACCCAGTCGCAGCAGGGCTCACCGCCCTCCACCTTGGCGCAGACGGACTGGAAGATGGGCTTGACGAAGGGCCAGGCAGCCACGGAGCCACCGGGCATCAGAGACGGGCCGTTCAGTGCACCCTCCTCGCCGCCGGAGACGCCGCAGCCCACATACAGCAGACCCTTGGACTCCACATAGGCGGTGCGGCGGGCGGTGTCGGGGAAGTGGCTGTTGCCGCCGTCGATGATGATGTCGCCCTCCTCCAGCAGGGGGATGAGCTGGTCGATGAGGGCGTCCACGGCCTCGCCGGCCTTCACCATCATCATGATCTTGCGGGGCTTGGCCAGAGAGGCCACCAGCTCCTCCAGAGAGTAGGTGCCGATGACGGACATACCCTTGGCACGGCCCTCGACGAAGTTGCGCACCTTCTCGGTGGTGCGGTTGTACACGGCGACGGTAAAGCCCTTGGAGGCCATGTTCATCACCAGATTTTCACCCATAACGGCCAGACCCACCAGGCCGATGTTTGCCTTATTCATCGTTCGTATCCTCCCAAAATTATCGCTGTACGCGGGCGTTGCCGGCGTAGATGTCCCAGACCTGCTTCTCGTCGGCAGGCTCACCGTAGTCGTTGAGGCTGGAGGCGGCCAGCACGCCGGTCGCCCAGCCGAACTTGGGCCACTTCTCAGCCTCCCAGCCCTTCAGGATGCCGTAGAGGAGGCCGCCGGTGAAGCCGTCGCCGCCGCCGATGCGGTCCATGACGGGGATGATGCGGGGCTCTTCCACGAACCACTCATCCCCTGCCAGCATCAGGCAGCCCCACATATGCTCGTTGGCGGAGATGACCTGACGGAGGGTGGTGCCGAAGACCTTGGCGTTGGCGTACTTTTCCTTTACCTGACGGATCATGGCCTTGAAGCTCTCGATTTTGCCGGAGAGGTCCTTGCCGCCGGCCTCGGGGCCGGTGAAGCCCAGACACAGCTGGAAATCCTCCTCGTTGCCCACCAGAATGTCGGCCACGGAGGCGATCTCGTGGAATGCCTGATGCAGCTCTTCCTCGCGGCCCTTCCAGAAGGTGGCGCGGTGGTTCAGGTCGAAGGACACCAGCGTGCCGTGTGCCTTGGCGGCGCGGGCTACGGCCAGGCAGAACTCGGTGGTGGAGCGGCTCATGGCGGCGATGAGGCCGGAGATATGGAGAATGGCCACGCCCTCGGTACCGAAGATGCGCTCAAAATCGAACTCGTCGGCGCTCAGGGTCGTACCCACCTCGCCGGCGCGGTCATTCCATACGCGGGGAGCGCGCAGACCGAAGCCGGAGTCGGCAATATTGAACTGATGGCGGTAGCCCCAGGGGCCGCCCTGCTCCACTTCCACGCCCTCGTAATTGATGTTGCGGCGGCGCAGATCGGACTTGATGAACTGGGCGATGGGGCTGTCCTTGACGAACTTGGTCAGCACCAGGCACTCGTTGCCCAGAGAGGAGGCGACGTTCAGCACATTGGACTCGGCAGAGGTGGCCTGCATATAGAAGTGGTTGCTGTTGTGCACGGCCATGCGGTTATCGGGGGTGATGCGGACGCCCATGGAGGTCGGGCAGGCGATGGCGTAGCGATAGTTGCTGCGGAGATTCAGTTCCATAGCGGTTCGATCCTTTCTCATATATGTCGATGACGGTGATTTTCTACTCTATGCCGCTATTGTACCCCATCGGGAAATACAAGGGAATTGCATATTCTCCGAAACGATATTGCAAATTGGCGCATTTTGTGTTACCATGTGCAAAAATACACGGGAGGTGTCACCATGCCGGCGCTGTTTTCCTACCGCGATGACCAACTCTACAGCCATCACTCGCTGGATCTGCACCCCGATCGGGAGTCGTTTTCCATGCACGCCCACGAGTGGATGGAGATCTATTATTGCATTTCGGGGCATGGCACCTATCTGGTGGAGGGTCAGCAATACCCCCTCGAGCCCCACGATATTTTCATCATGCGCGCCGCTGAGACACACAAGCTGATGCTGGACGACGAGGCGCCCTACGAGCGCATCGCCATCCACTTCTCCCCCGCCCTGCTCCGGTCCGTCGACCCCGAGGGGCGGCTGCTGCGCCCCTTTCTCGACCGCCCGCTGGGGCAGCACAACCGCTACCACGCAGGGAACGATCCCACCGGGCGGCTGCGCGCCATTTTCCGCGACTTCTCCTTCAGCGCCATCCCCGATGTGCGCTTGCATCTGACGGGGCGGCTGCTGCTGTTCCTCACCACGCTCAACGGGATGTATCAGCCGGAGAAGGCCACCGTGGCGCGGGGGCTCGGAAGCGAGCTGGTAACCTACGTCAACGAGCATCTCTTCGATGATATCACGGTGCAGACGGTGGCAGACGATTTCTACCGCAGCCGCTCGCAGGTGGAGCGCATCTTCCGTCAGGCCACGGGCTCGTCACTGTGGAAATATGTGACCCTCAAGCGGCTGATGGCGGCCCGGGCCATGATCCAGCGGGGAGAGAGCGCGGCAACGGCATGCGAGGTGTGCGGATTTTCCGACTACTCGGCCTTTTACCGCCTCTATCGCGCCCAGTTCGGACACGCCCCGCGCGAGGATTCCGGAACACTGGCATAACGTTCAAAAAGTCCCGACTTTCTGCGGAAAGTCAGGACTTTTTTGTCGTATTCGCACCCTCTTTTTGCTCCTGTCGGTACTGGCGCGGCGTCATGCCGAAGTGCTTTTTGAACACCTTGGAGAAGTAGTTTACATCGGTGATGCCGCAGTGCTGGGCCACCGTCTGGATCTGCAGCTGGGTGCTGCGCAGGAGGTTGGCCGCCGTCTCCATCCGCACATGGGTGACATACTCGGTGACGGTCTTGCCCGTCTCCCGGTGGAACAGGGCGCTGAGGTATCCGGCGCTGAGGTTGAGGGTGCGGGCCAGATGCTGCAGGTGCAGGTCTGCGGCAGGCTCGGCCTCGATGTAGGCCACCGCCTTCTGCACGGATGAGGAGTAGCGGTGGAGAGTATGTTTCCGCACGAGGCGGCAGTAGCCCAAAATCATCTCCGACATCAGTTCGCGCCCCTCCTCCACGTCGTGCAAAAGCTCAATGCGGGCAGCGAAATCCGAGGAGATGCGGTCGAGATACAGGGGGTGGACGCCGCCCTGCTGAGCGGCCTTGCGCAGGAGAGTATTGCAGATGATGAGGTAGTTTTTGGCGTTGCGGACGGGGTCGGCCATGCGCTGTTCAAACAGATTCATCGGCACGCGGCCGAGCATCATCTTGGCCCGATGGGTCAGCCCCTTGGCCACCGTCTCCATCATCTCGTTTTCGTAGGCGTAGCGCCGCTCCATCACCTGCATCTGCATGAGGATATCGTCCTTCTCGCTCCGCATATCCCGCAGCGCAGCGGCCGGCACGGTACCCTCGCGGCTCAGTTCCTCAATGCGATAGGCGTTTCCCTCACCCCACAGCGTCTCGGCAAAGGCGTTGATCAGGGTCATCAGATCGCTCTCATCGGCGATGACGGGAACGGTGGAATAGTACTGCTTCAGCCGGGGCACCTGCGGGGTGGAGAGGCCCAGCCGCTCGGCCTCCTCCAGTATCTGCTCGGGCGTGGGCTCAAAGGACATATACGGGCCGATCAGAAGCGAATCCGCCGCCACCTCCCCGCCGAAGCGCAAGGCGATATAGCGGCAGAGGAACTCATCGGTGATCTTGTACACCGTCCGCTCCCGCAGCTCCGTATGGCGGCGCTGATACTCCTCCTCCACACCCAGAAAACGGCGCAGACCCATGTCCGGCACAGGGCTCTGCGACGCCTCCTGCGTGTAGAGCACCGCCTGCAGCCGCATTTTCATCAGCACTTTTTTCAGATAGTTCAGTTCCGCCGTACAGGACATCACGCCACAGCCTTTCCGTTTTTCTCCCCTTCGGGGAGATTTCCCTCTGTTTTACTTTCCGATTATCCCATATTTCCCGCTGCTTTTCAACAGTTCATATGAAAATATTTCTATAAAAGATGAAAATTTTACTCACTCTTCGAAACAGTTCTTGTTACTATATAAGCACCGTCACATTTTCTGCCGTTTTGGGCGGAAAACGGACAAAAAAAGGAAACAAAAAAACATTTTGAGGAAAAGAGAGGAAATCCACCATGGCTAAGAAAACTCCCCAGTTGGATGCCAAGGGCTACCGCAAGTTCGGTATGCGCGACTGCGTCGCCTACGCCGCCGGCGATCTGGGCTGCAACATGAGCTTCTCCCTGAAATCCACCGTTCAGACCTTCTGGCTGGTCTTCATGATGATGGAAACCGGTCTGCTGTCTGCCCTGCTGCTGATCGTGCAGATCTGGGACGCCATCAACGATCCCATCATCGGCTCCATGATCGACGCTGACCGCCGCAGCTACAAGCGCGGCAAGTTCAAGACCTACATCCTCGTCGGTGCCATCGGCCTGACCGTGGCCGGTGCGCTGGTATTCATCCCCGCTCCCAACGCCGGCACCGTGATGAAGGCCATCCTGTTCATCCTGGGCTATGTCATCTGGGATGCCTGCTACACCGTGGCCAACGTGCCCTACGGCTCCATGCTGTCTCTGGTGACCGAGGATGCCGGTGAGCGCGCTCAGCTGTCCACCTGGCGTTCCATCGGCTCCATGGTGGGCAACATCCTGCCCATGGTGCTGCTGCCCATGCTGATCTGGCGCAAGGAAGTCGATGCCAACGGCGATCCCGTCCTGAACCCCGAGACCGGCGTGCAGGTGGAGACCCTGCTGGGTAACCGCGTGTTTATCGCCGCACTCATCATGGGTGTGCTGGGCCTCATCTTCTTCCTGTTCATGATCCGCAAGATCACCATCCGCGTGGATGAGAACTCCATTAAGACCAACGACAGCGGCGAGAAGTTCAATGTCTTCAAGGCCTTCGGCAACTTCCTGCGTAACCGCGCCGCCGTGGGCGCTACCGTGGCCGCCATGTCCATGTTCCTGGGCATGAACGCCGCCTCCACCGCTGTGACCATCATGTTCGCCACCTACTTCGGTATGGCCTCCCTCTCCGGCGTGGTGACGCTGATCGGCTTCCTGCCCATGTTCATCTTCATGCCCTTCATCAAGAAGCTGGTGAACAAGCACGGCAAGAAGGAGGCTGCCTCCATGGGTACCCTCTTCTCCATGCTCGGCGGCATCATCATACTGATCTTCCCCCTGATGTCCAACAAGACTACCGCCCTGCTGCTGTATCTGGTGGCACTGGTCATCTTCGGTATCGGTATGGGCGTGTACACCTGCGTCAGCTGGGCCTTCATGGCAGACGCCATCGACTACAACGAGTGGAAGACCGGCAAGCGCGAGGAGGGCACCGTCTACTCCCTGCACTCCTTCTTCCGTAAGCTGGCACAGGGCGTCGGCCCCTCCATCGTGCTGCTGATCATGGGCGCTCTGGGCTATGTCTCCGATCTGGGTACCGGCGGCCAGAGCCTGGCTACCTCTTACAATATGTGCTGGCTGGTGGCAGGTCTGTACTGCTTCTCCGGCGTGGTGATGTTCCTGTCCATCAAGTTCATCTACAACATCGACAAGAAGACGCTGGCCACCATGAACGACGAGCTGGCTGTCCGCCGCGCCGCCGCCATCGGTGATACCACCGTCGAGCCCGCTACTCCCGGCATCGTCAGCGGTCGCGAGGCATTCACCGCCGCTGTGGCCGCTACCGACGGCAACCTCTCCTCCATGGAGATCAAGGAGCTGGAAGCCATCGACCGCAACGAGAAATAAGAAAGAAGGCCAATCACTATGCGCAATGTATTGAATTTCAACGGCTCCTGGGTCTTTGGCAAGGGCACTGCCCTGCCCACCGCTATGCCCACCGATTGGGAGCAGGTAACGCTGCCCCACTCCTGGAACGCAGTGGACGGTCAGGACGGCGGCAACGACTATTTCCGCGGTACCTGCCATTATGCCAAGACCTTCGCCAAGTCCGAGCTGCCCGAGGCAAAGCAGTATTACCTGGAGCTGCGCGGCGCCAACTCCTCGGCCGATGTCTACCTCAACGGCAAGCTGCTGGCTCACCACGACGGCGGTTACTCCACCTGGCGCGTCAATATGACCGAGGCCATGGCCGATGAGAACCTGCTGGTGGTGGCGGTGGACAACGCCGCCAACGAGACCGTGTATCCCCAGATGGCAGACTTCACCTTCTACGGCGGCCTGTACCGCGATGTGAACGTCATCTGCGTGGACGACACCCACTTTGATCTGGACTACTTTGGCGGCTGCGGAATGATGGTCACTCCCACCGTGGAGGGTGAGAAGGCCACCGTGGCGCTGGAGAGCTGGGTCACGGGCGGCAAGGACGGCCAGATCATCCGCTACACCGTCTTTGATGCCGAGGGCAATCAGGTCGATGTCTGCGAGAGCACCGATACCAAGGCTGAGATCATCATCGAGAACGTCCACCGCTGGCACGGACGCAAGGATCCCTACCTCTACACCGCCAAGGCCGAGCTGATCGTGGACGGCGCGGCTGTGGATACCGTTTCTGCCCGCTTCGGCTGCCGCACCTTCGCCATCGATCCCGATCGCGGCTTCATCCTCAACGGTGAGGAGTATCCCCTCCGGGGCGTGAGCCGCCATCAGGATCGCTGGGGCATCGGCAACGCCCTGCTGCCCGAGCATCACACCGAGGATATGGATCTCATCTGCGAGGTGGGCGCCACCACCATTCGTCTGGCCCACTATCAGCACGATCAGTTCTTCTACGATCTGTGCGACGAGCGCGGTATGGTCATCTGGGCCGAGATCCCCTATATCTCCAGACATATGCCCACCGGCCGCGAGAACACCGTCTCCCAGATGACGGAGCTGGTGGTGCAGAACTACAACCATCCCTCCATCGTGGTGTGGGGCCTCAGCAACGAGATCTCCATCGCCGGCAGCAACGAAGATCTCCTGGAGAACCACCGCATCCTCAACGATCTGTGCCACGAGATGGACAAGACCCGCCTGACCACCATCGCTGCCGTGTCCATGTGCAAGATGGACGATCCCTATCTGCAGATCCCCGATGTGGTGAGCTATAACCACTACTTCGGCTGGTACGGCGGCGATACCTCCATGAACGG
>JAFYVA010000050.1 GCA_017549325.1 Oscillospiraceae bacterium | reverse complement strand
CACGGTGATCTCACCTAAGAGCTTGTCCAGCGCGCCCTCGGCGATCCGCTGCGCCGCCACCATGGCGGCGATCTCGTTTTCATCCTTACTGCCGCGCAGGGCGGTCAAAAGCCGGGTTGCCGGAACAAGGGTACAGGGCAGCGCCTTGGAGAACACCGTATGCTGAGCCACCGTCATCTGCCCGTCTTCAAAGCCCACATTTTTGGCATTTGCTTCCTCAAAAACACGGGAAAGCAACACATTCAGAGGATTGTCGCGGTTCATCTCCCACACCTGTGCCGCAGAGCCAATGGCGTTCTGTGCCGCCTCGGTGTAGCGGCTGTCAGTGATGTACACAGCCCCCTGCCTCGTCACCACCGTGACACCTTCTCCCATAAACCCGGTGGCATAGAAACAGTTGCTCTCCCCTGTCAGGAGTATCGCGTCCAACTCACCGAGAGCGGCGCGGATAGAGGCGATATGATCCATTCTACTCACTCCTTTTCAATAGGAAAGCACTTGAACGGCGCCTGTAAGGCGTGAAGCACCTTCTGCCATGGGGTGACCGCGCCGCCAAGAGGCTCCACCATCAGTCCCGTAATGCCCGCCAGATTCGCCGCCAGCATGTCGGTCAGGAGCTTGTCGCCCAGCATGGCCGTCTCCTTCTTCGCAGCACCCACGCGCGCCATCGCGCGGTAAATGCCCCGTGTTCCGGGCTTTCCGGCATTTCCCTCGTAGGGGATCCCCAACGGGGCGCAAAACTGCTCGACACGGACGGGATTGCGGTTGTTGGATATGATCATGACCGTGATATCCGCATCGTGCATGGAGGCGATCCAGCTATGCACCTGCTCATCCGGCTCTTTCACACAGCGCGGTGCCAGCGTAAAGTCCAGATCGCACAGCAGCAGACGAATCCCCCGGTGCAATAAGTATTCCGCCGTAATGGCGCGATAATCCATAAACAAACGGCCGGGCCGCAGAGAAAGGCGCATCAGGCCACCTCCCTTTTCTCGTTTTCCGTAGTATAGCATTTTTCGAAAAAAATGACAAGTCTCTGTCCCCACTTGCACCGATGTACAATCTATGGTATAGTGGAACCAAGGAACACGAAGGAGGCGAGATGTTATGCGTCTGCAGGAATCCGGCGAGATGTATCTGGAGAGCATTTATGTGCTCACCAAAAACAATCCCCATGTCCGTGCCATTGATGTGGGCGAATATATGGGCTATTCCAAGCCCAGCGTCAGCCGCGCCATGGGCCTTCTCAAGTCCGGCGGCTATGTCAGCGTTGATGAGGCCGGCTTTATCACGCTTCTCCCTCCCGGCCGCGAGGTTGCCGAGAAGATCTATGAGCGGCACACGCTGCTGACCTCATTCCTCATCCAGCTCGGCGTTTCCAAAGAAGTCGCCTCCGAGGACGCCTGCCGCTTGGAGCACGTGCTCAGCGATGAATCCTTCGAGGCCATCAAGCGCCACGCCGAAGTATAACGCACAGCCTCTCACCTCTCACCCCATCGCGGGTGGGAGGTGTTTTTATCTCTTAAAATTCGGCGCTTTCCTTGCAACAGGCACCGCAATATACTATAATGGGATACAATAAAATGGGAAAGTATGCACAGCCCATGTGCGATATAAAAGAGGATAAGACGATGAAAGATATCATGACCGCACCTTTTCTGGTGGAGATGATCCGCACCACCACCAATATGTATCACCACGGTTGGGATGAGCGCAACGGCGGCAACATCAGCTTGCTGCTGGAGCATTCCGATGTGGCACCCTATGTGGACACTAACACGGTGCTCCGCACCATCCCTACCGGCTTTGATGCCCCCTCTCTGTCCGGCAAGTACTTTCTTCTCACCGGTACGGGGAAGTATTTCAAGAACGTGCAGTACGATCCTGCCGCCAACCTCGGTCTCATCCGCATCGGCGCCGACGGCAGGACGGCAGAGCTGCTGTGGGGCTTCAGCGACGGCGGCTGCTTCACCAGCGAACTGCCCGCCCACCTGATGAGCCACATGGCACGTTTGAAAGTCGATCCCAAAAACCGCGTGGTGATGCACTGCCACCCCACCAACCTGTTGGCCATGACTCATATCCACGATCTCAATGAACGCGAGTTCACCCGCACCCTGTGGCAGATGTGTACCGAGTGCATCATGGTGTTCCCCGACGGCGTGAATGTGCTGCCCTGGATGGTCTGCGGCACCAATGAGATCGGCGCAGCAACCGCCGAGAAGATGGAGAGCGCCCGCCTCGTGGTATGGGCACTGCACGGCATCTACGGTGCCGGTGCCGATCTGGACGAGACATTCGGCCTCATCGAGACGGCAGAAAAGGGCGCTGAGCTCTATATGAAGATCGCCCATCTGCCCCGCCTCAACACCATCACCGATCTTCAGCTCCACCTGTTGGAGGAGCGCTTTGGCGTGAAGGGCCGCGAGGGCTATCTGGATTAAGATACGAAAGTGAGCATTTCTTACTGTGCGCCCTCCGGCCAGGCCGGAGGGCGCATTGCACAATACCGCAGCGCTGAAAAGGCACTCCGAAAACTGCCGTTATCGGAGTGCCTTTTGCTGCAATATGAAAATGTAAGATCCCTTTATACTTCCTCCCGCGGGCCGGGGCGATACTCCTCGGAGAGGAGTTCCACCGTAATGCCGCCTGCGGAGAGTTCGGTAAGCCGCGACTGCAGCCCCTCACGGTTGGCGGCGGGCAGGGATACGCAGATCACGACATCGGCACCGTATTCGGTGTCGTCAATGACTCCGCCTGCGGCCTCGATGTCCAGCTTCACCCGCTCATAGAGGGCGTAGGGACAGGGTACCTTCACCTTGGCCCACAGGCCCATGGTGGCCACACCGGCCGCCACAAGGGCATCCTTGGCGCCGCGCGTATAGGCGCGGGTCAGGCCGCCGGCACCCAGCAGGATGCCGCCAAAGTAACGGGTCACCACACAGCAAACATTGTAGACACCTTCACGCTCAAATACATTCAGCATGGGCTGTCCTGCCGTGCCTTGAGGCTCGCCATCGTCGCTGTAGCGCACGGTGCCGGTATCACGGATGATGTAGCACCAGCAGTTGTGGCGGGCATCAT
>JAFYVA010000049.1 GCA_017549325.1 Oscillospiraceae bacterium | reverse complement strand
CCTCCCCTCTCGCGCTCTCCCCATGCAAGGTTGGGGCGAGTGCTTCTCATCGGGAATGATGCCCTTTTGTCACTGCCAAAGAGACTTGCATCGTTGATGCAGGTCTCTTTTTTTGTTACCGCCATCTCTTTACGGTGGATTCGTAAAACCCTCACATACTGTTTAATAAACGCGCGCAAGCGCGCGAAGCCGCCGCAGGCGGTCTTCGAGGGTTCGAATCCTTCTCCCGCAAGCAAAACAACTTTGCCCTTCGGGCGTTGTTTTGGCAGCGGGAGTTTTATTAAAAGCGAGAGGGGCATACCCTCCCCTCTCGCGCTCTCCCCATGCAAGGTTGGGGCGAGTGCTTCTCATCGGGAATGATGCCCTTTTGTCACTGCCAAAGAGACTTGCATCGTTGATGCAGGTCTCTTTTTTTGTTACTGCCATCTCCCTTTTGCTGTTGCACAGCTTTTTCTGCAATGTTATAATCATATCAACCATATTCGCATACAGGGAGGCTTTACTATGGAAAACGCCGTGCTGCAAAACATGAAGACCCGCTTCTGCTGCCGCAAATTCAAATCCACCCCCGTGGAGAAGGAAAAGCTGGAGGCCATCCTCGATGCCGCCAAGTATGCCGCCAGCGGCCACAACGCACAGGGCTGGCATTTCACCGTGCTGACCACCGAGGAGAGCAAGGCAGAGCTGCTCGCCGCCGTGTGTCCCGAGCCGCCCGAGTTCAAGAAGCTGGCTCCCAAGGGCGCCACATGGCCTTTCCCTGCCGACTTTTTCGGCGCTCCTGCGGTCATCATGGTATCCTATGACCCCAAGTGCCCCTGGCCCGACTGCAGTGCCTTTATGGCCGCCGCCAACATGATGAACGCCGCCCACGCGCTGGAACTCTCCGCCTGCCCTCTGACCGTCTATTCCAAGGATGTGTTCACCACCGAGGAAACCGCCGTCAATAAGGGGAAATTCATCCCCGAGGGCTATCATCTGTATCTGTCTATGGTGGTGGGCTACCCCGAGGTGATCCCCACCGGCAAGGCCCCGCGCCGCCAGAATGTGGAGACCTGGCTGTAAGTGCGACACGCTTCCCCTCACGGTCTGTGAGGGGAAGTTTTTTGCTTTCCAGTATTTTCCACCCCTCCGCACTTGATAATGGGGCGCGTTTGGTGTAAGATAAACCAAAGAGAATCTCTCAAAAGGAGGTACACCGATGAAAGTAAAACTGATTTCTCTGCTGCTTTTGTGCCTGCTGCTGACGGGCTGTGCCCACCGGCAGCCCACGCCCGACCTGCCTCCTGCGCCGCCGGTACAGGATGATGCGCCTGTGGAGGACACCGTCCCCGTTCCCAAGGTTTACACCGCCGCGGAATTGCTGCGCCTCTCCGGCGAGGAGATCGTCGCCATCTACGGCGAGGACTACACCGTCGTGACCCCCGAGGGCGACCCGCCCTATTTCTACTACGAAACGCTCGGCCACGTCCCCTACCGCTTCATCGGCAAGCCGGAGAACGCACCCATTCAGGCTGTGGCTTCCGATGTGATGGGCAGCGAGATGCTGGATGTCATCTGCGTGGGCGACAGTTACGCATCTCTTGAGGCCGCCGCCACGGCGATGGAGGGTTATGAATTCCGCGCCCCCGCCAGCTGGTATGATGACGGCTTCGGGGCCTACGGCTGGGCCCATGTGATGGGCGAGCATGAACAGTACGTCTGCTATATTGTCAATGAAGTGCTGGTCTCCTATGAGTGCCGCGCTCTGGACTAACGGAAGGAGAAGAAACGATGCTGTATATCTTTTTGGCCGAGGGTTTTGAAGAGGTGGAAGCGCTGACGGTGGTGGATCTGCTGCGCCGCGCCAAGTGCGATATCACCTCCGTGTCCGTCACCGGCAATAAGGCGGTGTGCGGCAGTCACGGCATCACCGTAATGGCCGACGCCCTCTACGAAGAGGTGAATTTTGACGGTGCCAAGATGCTGATCCTCCCCGGCGGTATGCCCGGTACCACCAATCTGCAGGCACACGCGGGCCTGTGCTCCCTGCTGAAGGAAAAGCACGCACAGGGCGTGACGCTGGCCGCTATCTGCGCCGCCCCCATGGTCTTTGCCCAGCTGGGTCTGCTGGATGGCGAAAAGGCCACCATCTATCCCGCCATGAAGGACGAGCTGGAAAAAGCCGTATACTCTGAAAACATGGTGGTCAAGAGCCGCAACAACATCATCACCTCCCGCGGCCCCGGTACGGCCATGTACTTCGCTCTGGCCCTCATCGAGGAACTGAAGGGCACCGAGATGATGGAGAACATCAAAGAAGGCGTGCTGCTGTAATGAAAAAGAATGACCTTCCGCTCCAAAAGGGCGGAAGGTCTTTTTTTATGCTCACACGACTCCTGCTTTGCGCTGCTGCAATCGGATTCGGTCGGCGATCATGGCGATGAACTCGCTGTTGGTGGGCTTGCCCTTGGCGGAGTTGACGGTGTAGCCGAAGTAGTGCTGGAGCGTCTCCAGATCGCCCCGATCCCACGCCACCTCGATGGCGTGGCGGATGGCGCGCTCCACGCGGGACGGCGTGGTGCCGAAATGCTTGGCAACCGCAGGATACAGCGCCTTGGTAACGGCGTTGATAATGTCCACATCCTCCACCGCCAGAATGATGGCCTCACGGACATACTGATAGCCCTTGATATGGGCCGGAACGCCCACATCGTGGATAATGGCGGTGACGGCGCTCTCCAGAGAGGGCATCCGAAGGGCAGGCTCCTCCGGCTGCACGGCACGGCGCACATGGTTGACCAGCATCTCGGGGTTGATGGGCTTGGACATGAAGTACCATGCGCCCATCTGCTGGGCATCGCCGATGACGCGGTCGCTGCAAAAGGCGGAGATCACGATCACCTTGGCGCTCTTGGCCGCATGGCGCAGCAGAGACATACCGTCGGCACCGGGCAGGATCACATCCATCACCACCACATGGGGCTTCTCCTTGTCCAGGATCTTCAGCATTTCCTCCCCGTCGCCGGTACAACCGCAGAGATTGACACCCTCGGAAGAGCGCAGATATTCACCCAACAGCAGGCGGGATTCCTCATTTCCGTCTACCAGTACTACCTTGACTTGCTTCTCCATCGCCTGATCCGTCCTTTTCAATCATCATTCACGGCGCATTTCGCGGCAAATACCATCAAATCGCCGTGTCGGTGAGTAAAATACCAGATTTGGACACGCTTTTCAAGGTTATTTTGTCGAATCACCCTCATTTTCGCAATAATCGTTCGACATATTAGGAAATATTTGTAAATCGTGTATTTCCAAAACAAAACCAAAACACCCCATATTCCAAGGGAATATGGGGTGTTTTTCACTTTTTCTTACCCAAAGACAGGGTGAACATGATAGGCAGTTTCAGAAGGGGTGTCTTTTTCACATGGTTGGTGTAAAAGTCACGAAACGGCATCTCCTGTCGGGCGTAGGAGGTGTTGTAATAGCGGAAATTCTCCCCCTCGCCGCGATGGAGAAAGACATAGTGCTTCGTCTTGCCGGTATGGTACCACAGGATGCCCGCCTCCACGCCGGAGAGATTGCGGTAGCGGATCCCCTTCACCCGCAGGCCGAAGCGGTACACGCCGCGGGCCAGATGGAAAAAGGTCGTGCCCAGCACACCGCCGAGGAATACCTGACGGTGGAAAAAGCGGTGCACCTGCTCCTCGGTATAGGGCCGGGCGAAATAGCGCACGGCATTGTACACGGCGATGAAGCCGCAGCCCTTTCTCGCAGCGGTATAGCGGCCGTAGGGCACCTCGGTCATGAGACTCTGGTGCACCAGATAGCCATCCTCTGTGCGGCAACGGGTGGGAAGATACATACCTGACTCCTTACTCAATAACGGCGTAGCCCTTCTGGCTCAGCGTGGTATACAGCTGTTCGATGTGGTTCTTGTTGCGGGTCTCCACCACCAGACGGACGCGGATGGCGTTGACGCCGGCCTTCATGCTGGAGCGGTCGTGGTGGACCTCCAAGACATTGACACCCACGGCAGACACCACGGAGAGGAAGGTGGCCAGCGCATTGGGCTGGTCGGGCAGGACGGTGGAGAAGGAGCAGACGCGGCCCTCGGCGGTAAGACCGTGCTTGATGATGCGCTCCAGCGTGGTCACATCCACATTGCCGCCGGAGAGCAGTGCCACCACCTTCTTGCCGGCAACATCGATCTTGCCGGAGGCGACGGCGGCCACCGATACGGCACCGGCACCCTCGGTGATGAGCTTCTGCTTCTCCAACAGCCACAGGATGGCCTCGGCGATCTCGCTCTCGGAGACGGTCACCACCTCGTCCACATACTGGCGGCACATTTCGAAGGTCTTGTCACCGGCGGTCTTGACCTTGATACCGTCGGCAATGGTGTCTACCTTGTCCAGTGTGACGATCTCATCGCGGCGCAGTGCCTCGTACATACTGGGTGCGCCCTCGGACTGGACGCCGATGACCTTGCAGGAGGGTTTGAGCTGCTTGACAGCATAGGCGATGCCGGAGATGAGACCGCCGCCGCCGATGGCCGTCACGATCACGTCCACATCCTCCAGCTGATCCAGGATCTCCAGACCGATGGTGCCCTGACCGGCCATAATGGCGGAATCGTCAAAGGGATGGATGAAGGTATAGTTATGCTCGTCACGGAGGCGGATCGCCTCGGCGTAGGCATCGTCATACACGCCGGGCACCAACACCACCTCGGCACCGTAGCTGCGGGTAGCCTCGATCTTGGAAAGGGGCGCACCCTCGGGGATGCAGATGACGGCATGGATGCCCATGTCGCGGGCGGCGAAGGCCACGCCCTGGGCGTGGTTGCCGGCAGAGCAGGCGATCACGCCGCGGCGCTTCTCCTCCTCCGTCAGGGAGGCGATCTTATAATAGGCGCCGCGCAGCTTGAACGCGCCGGTCTTCTGCAGGCACTCGGCCTTCAGGTAGAGAGAACCGCCCTTGACCTCACCGGCGGGGATCAGCGGTGTTTTGTTAATCACACCGGAAAGCACACTGCGTGCATTCCAGATCATTTCCATCTGCAGCATGATTGTTTCCTCCTTGGCAGCAACTTGTATTTCATTCGCGTACATTTTCCTTTTATTTGTCTTTATGATAGCACACCGCCGTACCAAATGCAACGATAATCTTAGGGTTTTTTCGGAATATTGCCGCATTTGCCTCCACATTTGCACCCGTTCATAAGGCAAGTATGGACTTGCCGCGGAAATTGTGCTATAGTGTTGTTATCTATGCGAACAAAGGAGGGTCAAGACATGGCAAAGACCTCTCATACCCATAAGCGGCATCAGGTGTTCTTTTACATTCTTCTTCCGATCATCTGGATCTTTACCCGCGTGTGGTACGGCTATCGGACAAAACCGTTCCGCATCCGCGAGGGAAAGCAGTACCTGATCCTGTCGAACCATCAGGCGCTGTTGGATCCGGCTTTCGTGCTGCTGAGCTTTTCCCGGATGCCCTATATCATCGCCTCGGATCACCTTAATTCCGACAAGTTCTTCCCGCGGCTGCTGCGCTGGTGCTTCGCACCGATCTATAAGCATAAGGCCGCCGCTGATATCAAATGTATCCGCACCTGTCTCAAGACGGCGAAGGAGGGCGGCTCCATCCTCCTCTTCCCCACCGGCAACCGTGTGTGGGCTGACTACTCCTTCTATGTTGACCCCTCTGTGGTGAAGCTGATCCGTATGCTGAAGATCCCCGTGCTCCTCTACCAGCTGCAGGGCGGCTACGGCATCAACCCCCGCTGGAATCACAGCAAGCGCCGCGGCCCCTTCGAGGGCAAGGTGGTTCGGGAGCTGAGCGTGGAGGAAATGGCCGCCATGGACGACGACACCCTCTACAAAACCATCGTGGCGGGTATGCGCTACATCGACTCCGAGCACGGCAAGCGCTACCGCTCCTCCACCCGTGCCGAGTATCTCGAGCGGCTCCTCTTCCTCTGCCCCCACTGCGGCAAGACCGGCACACTCCGCTCCGAGGGTGCCTATGTCCACTGTGACAACTGTGGACTCAAGGTGGAGTACGGCGAGGATCTGCTGCTCCACTGCGACGACAGCACCTTCCCCCACCGCCGCCTGGTGGACTGGTATAACGCCCAGAAGCTGTGGACGGCGCAGCAGGAGATCCGGGAGGACACCGTGATCTGGCAGGACAGCGGCGTACAGGGCTGCCGCTACAGCGGTACCGAGCGCCACGATCTGGGCGAGGTTACCGTGACGCTGACGGACAAGCACCTCTCCTTCGGCGATGTGATCCTCAACACCGCCGACATTACTGCCGCCACCATTATCTCCGGTGCCAAGCTCTCCATCACCGCCGGTGATGCGGGCTATCTCCTACAGGGTCACGCCCGCTTCAACGCCATCAAGTATGTGCTGATGCTCAATCGGCTGGAGACCTCCATCAAGGAGGATCACTACTACAGCCTTGAGCCGGAACAGTAAAGCCTGTGTTTCCATGCATATTCTGCACGCAGTTCTCTCGAAACAATTCCTTACCGTGATCCCAGCAAAGACCGTCCTTCGGGGCGGTCTTTGCCTGTTTTTCGGCGGAAAGGCGTCCCAACACCGCCGTCCTGTAGTATTTTTATACAAAATCGCAGCAAAAAAATTTACACATATGCAAATAAAAAATCTGGCAGTTTGATTGTAATTTATCGAATAAAATAGTATGATGGTGTTAAAAAATCGCGAACCCCTCTGCCATAAGTCTTTGCAGTGAGCGTAGGGAGGCAAAGGAAAAATGACTGTGTTTGGATTGGGAACCATCATCAATGCTGCGGCCATCGTGGTCGGCGGCTTGATTGGATTAGTGGGCGGCAAATGGATTCCCGTGCGCTGCCAGGAAACGATCATGCGGGGCATGGGTGTGTGCATCCTGTTTGTCGGTATTGCCGGTGGTCTGGAACAGATGCTGGTGATCGAAAACGGCGCCCTCTCCACGCAAGGTTCCCTGATGCTGGTGGTCTGCATCGCACTGGGCAGCTTGATCGGTGAACTGCTGAATCTGGAGGGGCTCATCGAGCGTTTTGGCGCATGGCTGAAAAAGATCAGCGGCAGCAGCAACGATACGCGGTTTATCGATGCTTTCATCTGTGCGATGATGTCGGTGTGCATCGGTGCCATGGCCATCGTCGGCGCGGTGCAGGACGGCATCTACGGCGACAGCACAACACTGATCACCAAGTCGCTGATGGACTTTGTGATCGTGATGATTATGGCTTCCTCTATGGGCAAGGGCTGCATTTTTGCCGCTATCCCTGTGTTGATACTGTAGGGCAGTGTTACGGTGCTGGCACAGCTCATTCAGCCGTTGCTGACGGCAGCGGCACTCAGCAACCTCTCTTTGGTGGGCTCGGCGATGATCTTCTGTGTGGGTATCAACCTCATATGGAAGAACACCATCCGCCTTGCCAACCTGCTGCCGGCACTGGTGCTGGCAGCGCTATACATCTGGTAAGCGACTACCCATGGATAGTTCTGAAATCGATATGACGAATGATAGGAGATGACCGTATGATCGAATTTGCCGGAAGAATGACCGATATGGAAAACAGCGCCACCATCGTGCGCAATCTGTTCAACGCCATGACCGACCCGGAGACGATCTCCTTTGGCGGCGGCGCACCGGCCAGAGAAGCGCTGCCCGTGGACGCCATCCGCGAGATCGCTGCCGATGTGCTGACATACGATCAGCGGGGCGTGGAGGCGCTGCAGTACAGCCACCCCAACGGCCTGCTGGATCTGCGGCAGGAGATCTCCGAAAAGCTGCTCGCTCCCAAGGGCATCCACGCCTCCGCCGATGACATCGCCATCGTGGCCGGCGGCTTGGAGACGATGAACCTGATCTGTCAGGTGTTCATCAACCCCGGCGATGTGATTCTGGTGGAAGCACCTACCTTCGTCCAGTGTGCAGAGATTTTTGAGATGTTCCAGGCCAAGTGCGTCTCCGTGGAGATGGACGACGACGGCATTATCCCGGAGGATCTGGAGCAGAAGATCAAGGAGTACCATCCCAAGATCATCTATGTGATCCCCACGTTCCAAAACCCCTCCGGCCGCACCCTCAGCGTGGAGCGCCGCAAGGCCGTCGCCGAACTGGGCAGCAAGTACGATGTGCTGGTACTGGAGGACGACCCCTACCGTGAGCTGCGCTACAGCGGCGAAGATCTGCCGCCCATCAAGTATTTTGATAAGACCGGCCACACCGTCTACGCCAACAGCCTGTCCAAAATTTTCTCTCCCGGCGCCCGCCTCGGTTTTGTCTATGCCGCACCGGAGATCATTGCCAAACTCTTCGACGCCAAGACGGCCACCAACTCCCAGACCAACGGCATCGCACAGGTGCTGTGCGCGGAGTTCTTCAAGCGCGGCTATTTCGAGCCGCATATGGAAAAGCTGCGGACCATTTACACCGAGCGCCGTGATGTGATGATGGAGTGCCTCGAGCAGTATCTCCCTGCCGGTTCGAAATGGGTGTTCCCCGACGGCGGT
Organism: Oscillospiraceae bacterium; assembly: GCA_017549325.1. The sequence goes on along the minus strand of JAFYVA010000049.1, from coordinate 7,165 downwards.
CTCTTCACTTGGGTGGAGCTGCCCGATTACTTTGATACCACCAAGCTGCTGGAAGAGGCGGCAGCGTACAAGGTGGCCTTCGTGGCCGGCGAGGGATTCTTCACCGATGGCGGTGGCCGTGGCCGCAACTGTATGCGCATGAGCTTCGGCAATCTGCCTCCCGAGAAGATCCGCATCGGCATGGAGCGGCTGGGTAAGCTGATCGCTTCGAAAACTGCAAACTAAGGAGAAACTTCTATGAACAATAAGCTGAAAGCGCAACTGCTCGGCGCAGAGAAGCCCCTCGGCACCTTCTGCGGCCTCAACAGCCCCACCGTCATCGAGTGTCTGGGCCGCACGGGTCTCGACTTCGTCATCATCGACTGTGAGCACAGCCCCTCCGAGGCCGAGACGGCCATGGACCTGATCCGCGCCGCGGAACTGAGCAATCTCTCCCCCCTGTGCCGCGTCCGTGATCTCAGCCGCAGCGCCGTGCTGAAGCTGCTGGATGTGGGTGCCCGCGGTCTCATCGTGCCCAACATCCATTCCGTGGAGGAGGTGCAGCAGGTCATCGACTGGGCCAAGTTCGCCCCCATCGGCCAGCGCGGCTTCTGCCCCACCCGTAAGGATGGCTGGGGCTTTGACGTCGAGCGCACCACCGCCGAGACGATGGCGGTGATGAACGAGGCCACTTTGCTGCTGCCGCAGTGCGAGACGAAGGAGGCACTGGAAAACATCGAGTCCATCACCGCCATGGAGGGCGTGGACGGTATCTTCATCGGGCCTTTCGACCTGTCGATCTCCATGGGGCTGCCGGGACAGTTCGATCATCCCACCATGCAGGCGGCATTCGCCCGCATCCGCAAGGCCTGCCGCGACAACGGGAAGTTCTGCTTCCTCTTCACCGGTTCGCCTGCCGGCGTGGCCGATGGCTTCGCCACCGGGTACGATGCCATGGTCTTGGGAATCGACACGCTGCTGCTGATTTCCGGCGTGAAAATGCAGGTGGAGGCAGCCCGCAAGGCAACGGAGACATAAATTGAACAAATTACGAAAACACCGCTGTAAAAGGGCGGACTCACATAGGGATTTACGCGGTTTTGAATGAATCCTTTCGCCCTCAGGGAATCCATCGTCCTCGAAATACATACAGTATTCCTTCGTCCTCTGGAAATCCCTGAGAACAAAAATCTTCTATTCAAAACTGCAACGCACTCCAAAGGGAGAGATTTTTCTGCAAGACAAAGAAAAAATCCATGGTAAGGCTGACGCCTACCGTGGATTTTTGATGCAGTATTGTGGGAAAATAGCCCCTTTGGAGCGTATAAATCTCTATGCGAGGCCGCCCAAGTGTTTTTCTTCATTTTCTGCATTTTAGGGGTTGCATTTCTACGAATTGAGGCGTAATATAGCGGTGTTTGTGTTATTAGCAATTTCTTTATTATATTGTGTGTTGTGAGGTCAAGAATATGAAATACTTTACACCCATGCTCTTCACCACCCTGAAGGGGTACACCCGTCAGCAGCTGGTGAAAGATATCGTCTCCGGTATCATCGTTGCCATCATCGCACTGCCCCTGTCCATCGCACTGGCGCTGGCCAGCGGCGTGGGTCCCGAGCAGGGTATCTACACCGCCATCGTGGCCGGTTTCCTCATCTCCTTCTTCGGCGGCTCCACCGTGCAGATCGCCGGTCCCACCGCCGCCTTCGCCACCATCGTGGCCGGTATCGTGGCCACCAAGGGTATGGGCGGTCTGGTGCTGGCTACCGTTATGGCCGGTATCATTCTGGTGGTAATGGGTCTGTGCCGTTTCGGCGGTCTGATTAAGTACATCCCCTACACCATCACCACCGGCTTCACCGCCGGTATCGCCGTGACCATCTTCATCGGCCAGTGGAAGGATTTCTGCGGCGTCAGTTACGCCCACGGTGAGGCTCCCATCGAGACGCTGGAGAAGCTGGAGGCCTTCTTCCACAACATCGGCTCTGTCAATCCCTGGGCCATTCTGGTGGGTGCTGTCTCTCTGCTGATCCTCATTGTCTATCCCAAGATCGAAAAGCGCGTGCCCCCCTCCCTCATCGCCGTGGTGGTGGGCGCTCTGCTGGTGAAGCTCCTGAACCTGCCTGTGAACACCATCGGTGATCTCTACACCATCTCCAACAAGCTGCCCGCACTGTCCATCCCCGCCATCAATCTCAAGGATATGGGCGCCCTGCTGCCCGACGCCTTCACCATCGCCATTCTGGCCGGTATCGAGTCCTTGCTGAGCTGCGTGGTGGCCGACGGTATGGTGTCCTCCCGCCACCGCTCCAACATGGAGCTGATCGCACAGGGTATCGGTAACGTGGGCTCGGCCCTCTTCGGCGGTATCCCCGCCACCGGCGCCATCGCCCGTACCGCCGCCAACATCAAGTCCGGCGGCCGCACCCCCGTGGCCGGTATGGTTCACGCCATCGTCCTGCTGCTGGTGCTGGTGGTACTGATGCCCTACGCCGCACTGATTCCCATGCCCACCATCGCCGCCATCCTCTTCATCGTGGCCTACAATATGTGCCAGTGGCGTCCCTTCGTCCATCTGGTCAAGACCGCACCCAAGTCCGACATCCTCGTGCTGGTGATCTCCTTCGTGCTGACGGTGGTTTTCGATCTGGTGGTGGCCATCGAGATCGGCATGCTGCTGGCCTGCCTGCTGTTCATGAAGCGTATGTCCGATGAGACGGATGTCCGTGGCTGGAAGTATGCCGACAGACCCGAGGACAGCATCAACCTCCGTCAGGTGCCTCTGGCCGTCCGTGTCTACGAGATCCGCGGCCCCCTGTTCTTCGGTGCCGCCGACCGCATCGCCGAGATCTCTTTCAAGGATTTCACCCGCTGCATCGTGATCCGTATGCGTGCCGTGCCCGCCGTGGATGCCACCGCCATGAACGCGCTGGAGAACCTCCACGACCGCTGCCTTGCCAAGGGTATCCACATCGTGTTCTCCCATGTCAACGAACAGCCCATGCACACTATGGAGAAGGCCGGCTTTATCGATAAGGTTGGCCGCGAGAACTTCTGCCCCCACATCGACGATGCCCTCGCCCGCGCCGCAGAACTTGCCGGTGTGGAAGAGGCGAAATAAACGCTTACAAACAACAGCATCCACCTCTGCGGGTGGATGCTGTTTTCTTCTGTAATTTACCGTTATCGGAGGCTATTCTTTCCCGGTGTATAACCTCTGCGTGTGAATGCGGTAGGTCAAACCCTCCGTACAGCTGACAAAATAGCCTGCCAAGGTTTCGGGAGTATCACCGATGGCAAAGAACAGACCGTTCAAGCTATAGTCGCCCAAAAACAAATCCTTCTCCCGATACTGTGCTTCCGCCTCCGCCAGTGCTTTGGCGTAGTCTACACAGGTGCCGGAGGCGACATACGCCCAATCTGACAGCCATTCCTGCCGCTGCTCCTCATAATAGGAAAGCCAACCGTAGACGGAGCCATCCGAAAGCTGATAGGCATAGACTTTTTTTACTTTGCTCTTGTCGATCTCCTCCGTGGTGACAAAGGTGTACTCTCCCAGCAGTTCCAATCCCTGCTCCCCCTTGGCCCAATCGGCAACCCCCTGCAGATAACCTTCCATAGTTCCCCCAGTGCCGGGTGCACGATGACTGTCGTACCACCAGTTGTAGGCAAGTGCGCCGCCCACAGCCAAAATAATGAGGACAATGGGAATCAAAATAAGTTTCCAGCCTTTCATAGCTGCACCTCCTTTACATTGGCTCTATGGACAGCATAATAGGCAATGATGCTTTATCAGTATCATGGACGGAACTGTTCACCATCGGGTGTATATTGGTACAGCAGATTGGCGATAGGGAATGTTTCCTCGGATGGGTCGAGGGGATAAATATCAATAATAAAGTCTGACTCCAAATTTTCACGGGCAACCCACGGAAATTCTTCGGAAACATAGGCGCCAACGCTACCGCTGCGGTTGTCACCATAAACAACAACATGCCCCTCTTTCCCGTTCTCCCGCACATCCCAAGAAATATGTAATCCCGAATCTGCCAGCATGTTCATTCCCAAATAGTGCAGCCGCTTTCCAGACAGTTTTTTCTCAAAAAAGGCGACACACATTCCCAAATCTTCCCGCTCGTGGATGACAACTTTAGTATCGTCACTTTCTGCCGTTTTTACAATAGCGGTCACTTCCGCTCCCTGATAGGCTTCGATAAAGGCTTCGATTTCTTCGTCTGTATTTTTGATGGTATCTCTTGTATTCACAATGTAAAGGATCGTGGGGAACGCCCACAGCGCCAAAATCACAACTGCCAGCAGAGCAACAATCACTTTCGTTCTCTTTTTCATAGCCGCACCCTCCTTTTCTATTACTATAGACATACTTTATCACCATTTGCAACACTTTTTTGCGAATTGTCGCAAGGTACATGAAATGTTTACATTTTTCTCACTCCGCGAAACTTACTATTGCATTTTTCTCGCGGGTATAGTATGATGTGTTTGAACACAACGGAATAAGAGTCTTCGGGGCGGGGCGAAATTCCCCACCGGCGGTGATAGTCCGCGAGCCTATGGGCACGAATCGGTGCAATTCCGATACCGACAGTATAGTCTGGATGAGAGAAGGCGTGTACAGCATCATTGTTATGCTCTTTTTTGTAATGCGTGCACCTTGGAAGACTGTTTCCAGGCGTGTATCATTTCAAAAAGGAGTATTTTTTATGTCTCACAACACTACCCCCGCCAGAACCGCCCGCGTCAAGAAGCTGGTGACCCTCGCCATGCTGACCGCCGTCACCTATGTGGTGATGTTATTGTGCAAGAGCATCCCCGATGTCGCCGGATTCCTGCAGTTGGAGGTCAAGGAGACCATCGTGTGCATCGGCGGCTTTATCTACGGCCCCGTCTCCGCCGCCATCATCGCCCTTGTGGTGGCCGTTATTGAGATGTTCACCGTCAGCGGCACCGGCCCCATCGGCTGCATCATGAATGTGTTGGCCACCGCCGTGTTCGCCTGCACCGCCTCGTTCATCTATAAGAAGAACCACTCCCGTAACGGCGCCATCATCGGCCTCGGCGTTGCCACGCTGGCTCTGACCGTGGTGATGATCCTGTGGAACTACCTCATCACCCCCCTGTACATGGGCGTCCCCCGCGAGGCCGTGGCAGAGATGCTGCTGCCCATCTTCCTGCCCTTCAATCTGGTCAAAGGTGCACTGAACATGGCCGCCACCCTCATTATCTACAAGCCCGTGGTCACCGCCCTGCGTAAGACCGGTCTGGTGGCTCCCTCCCACGATGTCCACGCCGCCTCCAAGAAGCTCAACGGCGGCTTCTGGCTCTTCACCATCGCGCTGCTGGCCACTGCCATCGTCACCGCGCTGGTGCTGATGGGCAAAATTTGATCTGTATGCAAACAAAAATCGTGCATCCATTCGGATGCACGATTTTTTCTTTAAAACAACTTAAAAATCTGGTTCAGCTTTCTCGCGGTGCGGTAGACGGGGCCTTCCAGCTCCGAGGCGGCCTCCTTCAGCTTTTCGCGGATGGGCAGTCCCTGGGGGCAGTGCTGCTCGCACTTACCGCAGCCGATGCAGTTGGAGGCGGAGGTAGGCTGGCGGCGCAGAGCCGTACACATGGCGTACTCGGCAAGGCCGCGGAATTTTCCGTCACTGTAGCGGCGGTTATAGGCGGCGAAGGTGCCAGGGATATCCACGTTCTTGGGACAGGGCATACAGTAGCCGCAGCCGGTGCAGCCCACCTTCATTCTGGCGTTGATGGCGGCCACCACCTGCCGGAGCATCGCCTGATCGGCCTCCGTCAGGGCGCCCACGGCGGCGTCACAGGCGGTGTCGATGTTGTCCTGTACCTGTGCCATGGCGTTCATGCCGGAGAGGATGCAGGTGACCTCCGGTTGATCCCACAGCCACCGCAGACCCCACTGGGCAGGCGTATAGCCGGGTGTATGTGAGGCAAAGATCTTCTCCGCCTCCTCGGGGAGATGATTCACCAAGCGACCACCGCGAAGGGGCTCCATGATGACCACGGGCAAGCCCTTTTCATGGGCATAGTGGAGGCCGCGGCGGCCTGCCTGCGAATGCTCGTCCATGTAGTTATACTGGATCTGGCAGAAGTCCCAGTCGTAAACATCCACCAGACGGCAGAAGGTCTCGGCGTTGCCGTGGTAGGAAAAGCCGATCTGGCGGATGGTGCCGCGGCGCTTTTGCTCTTCCAGCCAGTCCACTACACCGAGGGTCTTCAGCTTCTCCCACGCCCCCACATCCGTCAGCATATGCATCAGATAGTAGTCGATGTGGTCGGTTTTCAGGCGGCGCAGTTCCTCTTGGAAAGTCTTTTCCGCGCCCTCCACGCTGCGGATCAAATAATGGGGCAGTTTGGTGGCGATGTAGACCTTATCACGCAGGCCATGCTTATGGAGAATATCACCCACGGCGGCTTCGCTGCCGGGATAGATGTAGGCGGTGTCGAAATAGTTCACGCCGGATTCGATGGCGTGGAGCAGCAGTTTCTCCGTGGCGGCCATGTCGATTTTGCCCAGCGTCTGAGGAAAGCGCATACAGCCGAAGCCCAGCGCGGAGATCTGATTGCCGTATTTGTCGGTGCGATATTGCATGGCGGTATCCTCGCTTACAGTGATTTGTATTCATCATACTCCAAGCGGCGGAAAAGTACAAGTGCGGCTTTACTTTGGTGCGCAAGTGGGGTATACTATTCTCGAACATTTGCACGAGAGGAGGCGTGGGACACGATGAAAGACCGGGTGATACTGCACTGCGATTTGAACTGTTTTTACGCCTCGGTGGAGCTGCTGGACTATCCTGCGCTGCGGGATGTGCCGGTGGCGGTGTGCGGCGACCCGAAATCGCGCCACGGCATCGTCCTCGCCAAAAACGAAGCCGCCAAGCAGTTGGGCGTCAAGACGGCGGAGACCATCTGGCAGGCCAAGCAAAAAGCGCCCCATCTGATTACCTTGCCGCCCCACCATAAGCTCTACGCGCAGTACAGCCGCCGCGTCAACGAGATCTACGGGCACTACACCGATTTGGTAGAACCATTTGGTATCGACGAGAGCTGGCTGGACATCACGGGCAGCATGCACCTCTTTGGTAATGATCCCAAGGCTATCGCCGACGAGCTGCGTGAGCGCATCAAGGCCGAGCT
>JAFYVA010000048.1 GCA_017549325.1 Oscillospiraceae bacterium | reverse complement strand
CCCAGTTCTCCAAGCGCTAACCGATTATCGCTTACAAGAACACACAGAGACCACCCTTCCTGGGTGGTCTCTTTTTTTGAAAATTTTCCTCTTGACAAATCTGTCTATTGGCGATAGACTATGGTTGTCTACTATGAATAGACAGGAGGTTTTGTCTATGATGGAATATACCTTGGGCGCAGTGGAGTCCCGTTTTGCCGATATCGTCTGGGCGCACGCGCCCGTGAGCACCGCAGGACTGGTGAAACTGTGCGAGCAAGAGCTTAACTGGAAGCGCACCACCACCTACACAGTGCTGAAAAAGCTGGGTGAAAAAGGATTTTTCCAGTTAAAGGACGGCGTTGTGACCGCCCTCGTCTCCCGGGAGGACTACTACGCCTCACAGAGCGAGAAATTCGTCTCCGAGACCTTTGACGGATCGCTGCCCGCCTTCTTCGCCGCCTTTACCAAGCGCAAGAGTCTCTCTCAGAAGGAGCTGGAGGAAATCCGGCAAATGCTGGACAGCTTTGAGGAGGATTAAGGATGGGCACTGTCTTTCTCAACGTACTGCACATGAGCCTTGCCGCCGCACTGATGGCGGCGGCGGTGATAGTGGTGCGGTTTTTGCTGAATAAACTGCTCCCTAACACACCCAAGGCCATCCACTGCGCCCTGTGGGCGTTGGTGGCGCTGCGGCTGGTGCTGCCTGTCTCCGTGGAGAGCCCCTTCAGCCTCGTGCCCGAGGATGTGGCAAACGGCGTGGTCATCTCGGAATGGGCAGATGGCTACGTGGATGATGTGGACATCCACCATCCCAGCTCTGTTTATTATGATGCCGCCATCGGTGCCGGCAGAGAGCCCATCTCCGACGGCAAGGGCGGATACTATGTGGTGACAAAACACGATCAACTGGGAGAACCCGCTACCGTCGCAAGCGCGGTGGTGCCCGTCCTCGGCTGGGTCTGGCTGGCAGGCTGTGCTGCCATGGTGGGATATGCCGCCATCAGCTTCTTCCGCATCCGCAGGCGAGTGCGGTTGTCCCTTCCCCTGCGGGATAACATCTGGCGCTGCGAATCGGTGGACTCTCCCTTTATCCTCGGTTTCTTCCGCCCGAACATCTATCTCCCCTATGATATGGACGAGGAGCAGGCTCGCCATGTCATCGCCCACGAGGAGGCACATCTGCGCCGCCGTGACCACTGGTGGAAACCCTTGGGCTTCCTGCTGCTGGCGGTCTATTGGTTCAACCCGCTGCTGTGGCTGGCCTATATCCTGCTGTGCCGCGACATCGAGCTGGCCTGCGACGAGAGGGTCATCCGCGACATGGAGAGCGGGGAGAAGAAAGCCTATTCCGAAGCACTGCTGCATTGCAGCCTCCCCCGCCGCACGGTGGCAGCCTGCCCTCTCGCCTTCGGCGAGGTGGGTGTGAAGCAGCGCATCGCCTCGGTGCTCCACTATAAAAAGCCCGCCTTCTGGGTGCTGGTGGTGGCCATCATCGCCTGCGTGGTGGTGGCAGTGTGCTTTATGACCCGCCCTATGGATAAGCGGGATGAATCGATCATCGGCGGTGCCGATGGACCCACGAACATTCTTCTGACAACTGCCGCCGAGGATATCTGGAGCCGCGTGGAAACGTCGAGTCCAACGGAAATGATGGCCTATCTCTGTCAGGCCGATCTGTGGGGCGGTGCCATCGGCGAAAAGCACGAGATCGCCATGGTGGGGAACTTTGACACGACGGTCTGGTTCTCCGATGTGCCGCAAGACAGCGAGGCACTGGATTTGGCCATGGCCCGCCGTGCCTGCGTGCTGATGCGGCTCTATCCCGAAGCGGTCTTCTATGTGCAGTGGTCGTACCCCGACGGAAACGGCAACACCCTTCGTCGCGATTTCCACGCAGATGAGATGGGCGCGATTATTTCCCTCAGTTCTCATACGGAGGTCATCGTTCCGCCCGACTCCGCTGAGCGCGTAGCGCGGCAGATCGGTTTCCTTGGCAGCATCGATGAAAAGCTGTTCCTCAAGTGGGCCGCAGCGGGCAACGCCCTCTCGCCCCTGTACGAGGCACAGAAAACCGCCCTTTGGTTCACTCCCGAGGATATCCATGACATTGAATATATGGAGTTGGTGAAGCCCGATGGACAGCGTCTCTCCATTGGACTGGGCGAGGGGTATGACTACATAGAGAGCTGCCTCAGCAAGGCCACGGAACTGTCCTCCGCCGAATGTGGCTTCCAAAACGTCCTGTATCTCCACCGCGCCGATGATGTGGTGGGCAAGGTTCTGATCGCCGGAGATGCGTGCCCCACATTCCAATCGAACGAGAGCTATTACCGGTGGACTGCGGAGGATAACGAGAAATTCTACGGGTATTTTGATGTCGCGGAAATGTCCTCTGTCAGTATCAGCGATGCCGTCACATCCGAGACGATCGGATCGCTGCTGGATGCCATCCTCGCACCTTCGCCGGCATCCAGCCTTGCCGCGCAGGTCAGCGAGCATCCCGACGAGTACAATGCGCTGCTGAATAACAAGGACGCCACGCTGGACTATATCCTCACCGCGTTTCTCAAGGGCGGGCAGACGGACTTGAAGGGCAGCCTGATGCGTCTCGTTCTCGACGAACTGGCCCCTGAGGCACAGCTGCGGCTCTACACGGAAACGGGGCAGGAATACTTTGACGAGTGGATACAGGGCGGAGACCAGATGGCCATCGACCACGGTACGGAATGGCTAAAGGAAAATCAGCCCGCGTTGTATCGGGCACTGGAGCTCCGCAGCGAACTCTACGGCCACAGCTCTCCTATGATCCCCGCCGACATTTCTCCGCTGATGCTACAGGTAGCATTGGAGGACGAGGTGCAGAAGGCTGCCTGTGACGCCATTTTGGCAAGTCTCCGCACAGGTTGGTGGACGGCAGCGACACTCGACCCCGCCAAGGAGGCCGCCGCCTTTACCTGCTTCCGCAGTGAGACAGTGGGGGATGAACTGATGCTCTACGGCTTCGGCGGCTACTTCTCCCGGGATGCGCAGGGCAATGACGCCGACGAATGGAGCAGCTTCACTATCGTGACATTGGATGCAGACACGCTGGAAATGGTCGAGGTCTGGTGGCCCGGCGACGGCGCGTATCACGATCTGTCCATCGCCGAGAATTTCCCCGAGGATCTGAGTATTGCCGCCCTGAACATCTCAAGTCAGGATCTGCAAACACTGCACAAGCAGCTGAAAAAACAGGCAGACGGCAATATGAAAGCCGTGGGACTGATCGCTGTCTCATAACATTGCCAAGAACGCCACTCTTTGGAGCGGCGTTCTTTTTTCTTGCATTGTGCCGCCGCAAATGCTATGCTGATACCATAGAACGATACGGGAGGACGGCTACCATGGAACAGGGCAAATTCTTGGAAACGCTGGCCATCACGGCGCGGCTGAAGGATACCACACGACACTGCTACACCGCCAAGGGCCGCCACGAGAGCGTGGGCGAGCACACCACACAGATGGCGCTGATGGCCTACTTCCTGCGGGATGAGTTCCCCGAAGTGGACATGGACAAAGTCATCCGTATGTGCCTGATCCACGATCTGGGCGAGTGCTTCACCGGCGACATCCCCACGTTTTTGAAAACTGCCGCTGACGAGGGTAAGGAGGACGACCTGCTGGACAAGTGGGTGGCCACGCTCCCTGAGCCCTATCGCAGCGAGATGACGGCGCTCTATGCCGAGATGGCAGCCCGCGAGACCGTCGAGGCCAAGCTCTACAAGGCGCTGGACGGCCTCGAGGCGGTGATCCAGCACAACGACTCTCCGTTGGATACATGGTTGCCGCTGGAATATGAGTTGAATTTAACCTACGCCGAAGATCGGGTCACCTTCTCCCCCTATCTCACCGCACTGCGCGCCGAGATCCGCCGCATCACCGAGGAGAAGATCGCCAACGAGAAACAGGAGGAACACTAAATGAAAGATTTGTCCCATAAGCTCCGCGTGGCGCTGGTACAGGCCACCCCCGTCATGTTCAACAAAGATGCCACCATCGACAAGGTCTGCGCCCAGATCCGCGAGGCGGGTGAAAACGGCGCAGAGCTCATCGTGTTCCCCGAGTCTCTCATCCCCTGCTACCCCTACGGCCTTACCTACGGTTTCACCATCGGCTCTCGCACCGAGAGCTGCCGCGACGACTGGAAGATCTATTACGATAACGCCGTCCTCTGCCCCAGCGAGGACACCGAGCGCATCGGTGCCGCCGCCAAAGAGGCGGGCGCCTATGTGTCCATCGGCTACACCGAGCGGGGTCGGGAGAACGGTACCCTGTACTGCTCCAACATGATCTTCGGGCCCGACGGCAAACTGCTGTGCAATCATCGCAAGTTAAAGCCCACGGGCGCTGAGCGCATCGTGTGGGGCGACGCCAACCGCGACTACTTCCCCACGGTGGACTCCCCCTGGGGCACCATGGGCGCGCTGATCTGCTGGGAGAACTATATGCCTCTGGCCCGCGTGGCACTGTACCAGAAGGGTGTGAGCCTCTATCTCTGCCCCAACACCAACAACAATCCCGAGTGGCACGACACCATCAAGCACATCGCCATCGAGGGCAAGTGCTTCGTGTTCCATGTGAACCAGTATTTCACAAAGGATATGTACCCCGCCGACTACCACAGTCCTGCTGCAGACGAGATCGCACGGCTGCCCGAGGCACCCTGCAACGGCGGCAGCGCCATCATTGACCCCTACGGCCACTATGTCACCGAGCCCGTGTGGGACTGCGAGACCATCATCTATGCCGACATTGACCCCGATGAGGCAGCTCGCGCCCGCATGGAGTTTGATCCCTGCGGCCACTATTCCCGCGACGATGTACTGGAGCTGATCGTACACGAGAAATAATACATCCTGCCGCAAGTCAGGAAAGAGGACAGCCCGCGGGCTGTCCTCTTTTTTTGCACCTCTCCCTTCTGCGCACCATAGTATGACCATAGTGAACGGAAATCAAAAGGAGCGATCACTATGCTGTTCATCGTTGCGCTGACGGCGCTTGCCGTAGGCGGCGCCACTATGCTTGGCGCCGTCATGGGCTTTCTTTTTCGCGGTGCCGCCCACCGTCTGGGCGAGGGGCTTCTGTTGTCCTTCGCCGCAGGGATGATGCTCAGCGCTGCCGTGGCCGGACTGATCCTTCCATCGCTGGAAGGCGGCGGTATATGGCGCTTGCCGCTGGTACTGTCGGGTGTTCTGTGCGGCGGGGCATTTTTACTGCTGCTCTCCCGCGTCACAGAACGGATGATGACGCCCCACGAGACGCGGGGCGCGCTGCTGTTTCTTCTCGCCATTGCCATCCATAACTTCCCCGAGGGCATTGCCGCAGGCGTCGGTTTTGCCTCCGGCTCTGTACCGCAGGCATTGGCCATCGCAGGCGGCATCGCGGCGCAAAATTTGCCGGAGGGGATGGTGCTGCTGCCGCCGCTGCTGCGCTGCGGCATTCCGCCCCGCCGCGCCCTCCTGCTGGCCATGGCCACGGGAATTCCCGAGGTGGCAGGGACGTTTCTCGGTTATGGCGCCATTCATCTCTCCACTGCCGCACTGCCCTTTGTGCTGGCCTTTGCCGGCGGAACCATGCTGTGGGTCATCTGTCGGGATATGCTGCCCGAGCATACGGCACAGAGGGACACCGTGGCACTGATGCTGGGCTTTTGCTTCATGCTGGCCATTGATGTACTGGTTGGCTGAACTTGACGAAAAGGCAAAAACAGGCCATCTTTTCCGCCAAAAGACCCGGAAAAGTTTTCGTTAAGTTTGTATACCCTCCCCATAGCTTTTTGTCGCAGTCCGTCGTATAATGAGAATAACCTGAAAAAAGGAGGAGCCAATGATGATGGTGCGCACCGCTATGATGAATTGTATGTCCATGTGCTGCATGGGCATGGTTTGTTGTGCCACGAAATCTCATCACACGGCTTCTTTTGCCGCATAAGCAAGGCGGCAATACAGTGTCTTTCACAGGAGCGTGTGTGTTTACCCACTCGCTCCTGTTTTTATTTTATCTTCAGAAAGGAAGTCACACCATGTCTCTTTATCGCTCTGCCGAGGCGCTGGTAGGCAACACGCCTACGCTGCTGCTGGAACGCTACGGCAACTATCGCAAGCTCAATGCAACCCTCCTGGCCAAGCTGGAGTGTTGCAACATCGCCGGCAGCGCCAAGGACCGTGTGGCTCTGGAAATGCTCTTGCAGGCTGAGCAGAGCGGTCTTCTGCAGCCGGGCGGCACCATTATTGAGCCCACCTCCGGCAATACCGGCATCGGCCTCGCCGCCATGGCGGTGCCCCGGGGCTACCGCGTGGTGCTGACCATGCCCGAGAGCATGAGTGCCGAGCGGCAGGCGCTGCTGCGGGCCTACGGCGCAGAGCTGGTGCTGACCGACGCCGCAGGCGGCATGGCTGCCGCCATGGAAAAGGCTGAGGAACTGCACCGCAGTATCCCCGGCAGCATAATGGCCGGTCAGTTTGAAAATCCCGCCAATCCGGAGGCCCATTACAAAACCACCGGCCCTGAGATCTGGCGCGACACCAACGGTACGGTGGATATCTTCGTTGCCGGTGTGGGTACCGGCGGCACCATCAGCGGTGTGGGCCGCTATCTCAAGGAGAAAAATCCCAACATCCGCATCGTAGCTGTCGAGCCCGCCGCCTCCCCCCTGCTCTCCGGTGGTCAGGCAGGTCCTCACGGTCTGCAGGGCATTGGTGCCAACTTCGTGCCGAAAAACTACGATGCCGATCTGGTGGATGAGATCATCACCATCACGGAAAACGAGGCCTATTTCGCCTCACGGGTGCTGGCCCGCACAGAGGGCGTACTGGTGGGCATTACCTCCGGCGCCGCGCTCCGCGCCGCCGAAGTGCTGGCCCAGCGCCCCGAACATCACGGAAAAAATATTGTTGCGCTGCTGCCCGACGACGGCGGACGCTATTTATCCACAGCCCTGTGGAAGGAGGACTGATTATGTACGCCGATCATATCTGCAAATCTGCCCGCGCCATTGCCGAGAATATGGCCGAGGCCTCTCTGCCCATGTATGGCAGCCGCCTGCGCCTGCCTGACCGCAAGGCCATCATCGCCCTGCTCAAGGAGATCCGCCAGTTGATGTTCCCCGCCTATTTCGGAGACAGTGCGCTGATGACGCTGGATGCCAAGGACTACGCCGCCCTGTACCTCGAGCGCATCGAGACGAATCTGACGAAGCAGCTGCAGCTGGCTCTGCCCGGTGCCGAGACGCACCGTGCGTCCGAAATCGCACGGAAGGTGACCGAGCAGCTGCCGCAGGTACAGCGCCAGCTGTTGACCGACATCGACGCCATCTTTGATGGTGACCCCGCCGCACAGAACCGCGAGGAGGTGGCCTTCGCCTATCCCGGCCTGTTCGCCATCTTCGCCTATCGCGTGGCACATCTCCTCTATCTGGAGTCCGTGCCCATGATCCCCCGCATGATCACCGAGTACGCCCACAGCCGCACCGGTATCGACATCCATCCCGGTGCCGAGATCGGCAGCTACTTCTTCATTGACCACGGTACCGGTATCGTCATCGGTGAGACCACCGTCATCGGCGATCATGTGAAGATCTATCAGGGCGTCACGCTGGGTGCGCTCAGCCCCCGCGGCGGCCGCCGCAACGCCAGCGGCAAGCGCCACCCCACCGTCAGTGACGGCGCCACCATCTACTCCGGTGCCTCCATCTTCGGCGGCGAGACCGTCATCGGCGAGCGCTCCGTGGTGGGTTCCAACGCCTTCCTCACCAGCTCGGTGGATCCCGATATGCGCGTGGTGATCCAGCCTCCCGAGATCAAGGTAAAGAATAAGTAAGCAATTTATTTTATATACGAAAGGAAATCACTATGGAAAACAAAAAGCCTGTCGCCAAAGCAGCAGCTCTGCTGCCCATCCTCGTCTTCCTGGTCCTGTATCTGGGCCTGGGCCTCATTTTTGAGTATGCACTGAAGATTCCCATGGGTTTCTACAACATCCCCATCGTGGTGGCATTCCTGGTAGCCATTCTGGTGGCCTGCCTGCAGAATCGCAGCGTGAAGTTCAACGACAAGCTGGTGCTGATGGCCAAGGGTGTCGGCGACCCCAACATCATGACCATGATCCTCATTTTCATGGCCGCCGGCATCTTCGTTGGCGTCACCGGCCGTTCCAGCGCCGAGGCTGCCGCCTACTTCCTTCTGAGCGTCGCCCCCGCCAAGCTGGCTGTGGCGGTGCTGTTCGTGGTGGCCTGCTTCATCTCCATGGCTATGGGTACCTCTGTGGGTACCATTACCCTCATCGCCCCCATCGCCGTGGCCGTGGCCGCCGATTCCGGCTTCTCTCTGCCCCTGTGCATCGCTTCTGTGGTGGGCGGCGCCATGTTCGGCGACAACCTCTCCTTCATCTCCGATACCACCATCGCCGCCTGCTCTACTCAGGGCTGCGAAATGAAGGATAAGTTCCGCGCCAACTTCAAGATCGCGCTGCCTGCTGCACTGGCTGCACTGGTCATCATCCTGCTGATCTCCATCGGCACCGATGTTTCCGCCATCCCCGAGGGCGGCCACGATCTGGTGCTGCTGATCCCCTATGTACTGGTGCTCATCGGCGGCATTGTGGGTCTGAATGTGTTCGTGGTGCTGCTGATCGGCATCGTCTCCGGTGCCCTCATCACTCTCGTTACCGGCCAGGTAACGGCTCTGGAGCTGCTGGGCAACATGGGCGGCGGTGTCAGCGGTATGTTTGAGACCGTGATGGTCACCATCCTCGTCTCTGCCCTGTGCGGCATGATCCGCGCCTATGGCGGCTTTGAATCTCTCCTGCAGTTTATCCGCCGTTGCTTCAAGGGTAACCGCGGCGGTCAGTTGGGTGTTGGCCTGCTGGTGGGTGTCATGGATATCGCCACCGCCAACAACACCGTGGCCATCGTCATGGCCGGTCCCATTGCCAAGGAGATCAGTGAGGAGTACGGTATCGAGCCCAAGCGTGCTGCCTCTCTGCTGGACACCTTCTCCTGCATCTTCCAGGGCATCATCCCCTACGGTGCGCAGATGCTGGTGGCCATCTCCGCCTGCGCCACGCTGGGCTACACCGTCTCTGCCTTTGAGATCATCCCCCTGCTGTTCTATCCCTTCCTGCTGGCAGTCAGCAGCGTGCTGTTCATCATCTTCACCAAGAAGAGCAAGTAATCCAAAATAAAAAGGACGCATCCTCAGGATGCGTCCTTTTTTACGCTCATTTTCACTTTTTCTTCCTCACTGCAAGTTTGCATCTTCCTCTTCCACCGTCAGCGGATGGAAAAACTTCATCAGTAACTCTGTGTTGTCCTCCACATAGCTGTTGAGGGTTACCACACAGATGTAGCTGCCGCGGGTCATGCACAACTGCAGAGAATGCAGCGGCACATCGCTGTAGTAGCCACTGAGCCGGACAGCTTCGCACTGCTCGTCCAGAAACAGCACTTGCTCGCGCTGTGTCTCTACCTCGATGATACCCATGGATCTATAGACCGACGCCAACTCTTCCTTGGCAAGGTCGGTAAACGCAGCGATATCCATCTCCTGCGCCGTTAAGTCAAATTTGGTCACCATCACATTGATGGTCTGTAGTCCGTCGGCGGTCATTACATACATATCCTGTACCTGTCCGCCGCTGTTCAGGTGTGCGCTCAGGCGCTGGGACAAGGTCTGCTCCTCCTGTCCTTCCTGCACAGGCGGTACCTCACCCAACTGCAGCAGTTCCGCCTCCGTCAGATAGTCCCAGTCGGCAGGGGCAATACACTTTAGGCCAAGGGTGGCATTTTCATAGGTGCGCTCCGATACATGACCAGGGGTAAACAGTTCTTCTTTTTCTCCGCAGCCTGCCAGCAAAAGCAGAAGCAGCAGCAAGGATGCGGTGATACTCTTTTTCACGGGGAAGCCTCCTTTTCCTCACATCCGCAAATCACGGCCTGCGCTGCGGGTATGGGCGGACATGGCGGCACGGGCGCTGCGGCTGTCACCGCGGCGAATGGCCTCCAGAATCTCAAGGTGCTGCTTTAAAATCACGCGGCACATATTCTCTCTCTCCGTAGAAGCCAAAGACTGCAGCTTCTTCAACAAGATCTCACGCTCCACACCGGCCAGCACTTCGGTGACGATCACCGCCACCTGATTGCCGCTGGCGTGAGCCAGCGCGCTGTGAAACCGCACGTCCAGTTCAACAAAGCGCACAAAGTCCTCAAGAGCTTGCTCCTGCTGCGCAATGCAATCCTCAAGGGCAGAGACATCCTCTGCTCTGGCCCGTTTGGCCGCCCACGCGGCAATGATACTGTCATTGTTCTGGCGGTATTCACTCACTTCCGCCACCGTCACACCACCCAGACGAATCATGTCCTGCAGGGGCTCCTCAGCAGCCTGTATGGATGGCTGGCACACCACCGCGCCACTGGTTCCCTGGGCAGTGGTGATATATCCGCCCTGCTCCAGTCGCCGCAGCGCCTCGCGAATGGTGGGACGGCTGCGCTGCAGCTCCACCATGAGGGCACGCTCCGAAGGCAGGCGGTCACCGGGCGTCAATTCGCCGGAGAGGATCCGCTGACGAAGTACCTCGTAGATCTCCTCTGCAGCCCGCTTGCCGGTCGTATTTCCGTTGGAATTTTTCTCACTCACACCTGCCACCTCCTTCGTTGCACAGTGGATGTTTCCTGAAAATCAGATTAGGTTGCGGCGGCAGAGCGCAGTGCGCTCTGCCGCCGGAATCATTGGGGACGATCAGCCCTTAGTTGCCGGCCTTGGCAGCCTTGATGGACTCGATCAGCTCGGGCACGACCTTGAACAGGTCGCCCACGATACCGTAGTCAGCCACCTCGAAGATGGGGGCGGACTCGTTCTTGTTCACGGCGATGATGCACTCGGAATCCTGCATACCAGCCTTGTGCTGGAT